>NZ_CP067169.1:2990000-3089821 GCF_028553885.1 Paracoccus aestuarii | reverse complement strand
CGTCCCGTTTCCCGTGCCTGTCCCCGATCCCCGCCGGTTCATCCGGCGGGCCAGCATCACGTCGCCCGCGGGGGGCCATGGGCGGAAAACAGAAGTCCCGGCGCCCGGAAGCCGGGCGCATGGCGGGCGTCAGCCCCGTTTTCCTTTCCAGACACAGATCCGCCGGGCCGGTGGCAGCCGACCGCCTCAGATCCGAGGGCCATGAAGATCGCCTTCGTCGCCCGGCCGTTTTTTGCATCGGGATCCGAAGATCCCCCGCAAGGTCCGGCCCGTCCCCGCAGCGACGTGAATCGCAGGACCGAAATTGCCCCGTGTCGGGGGGCGCTGCAACCGAACTATGCGCTTGACACGAGCTTGGCCCAATCGAATCTGCGAGGCCTTTGACTCCGCAAACAAAAATCTGAACGGCCTGAAAATGAAGGGTTTTTTCGGATGTGGCTTTCCGGCAACGCAAAACGGGCGCAGGGCTTTCGCCCGCACCCGTTGCATGTCGTGCAGCGGCCCGGGGGCCGCGAATGCGTGTGAAATCAGGCCGCCGACAGCGCCTTCACGCGGGCCGCCAGGCGCGAGATCTTGCGCGATGCGGTGTTCTTGTGGACGACGCCCTTGGTCACGCCGCGCATCAGTTCGGGCTGGGCGGTCTTCAGCGCCAGCTGGGCCGCTTCGGCATTGCCCGAGGCGATGGCCTCTTCGACCTTGCGGATATAGGTGCGGATGCGCGAGCGGCGGGCCTTGTTGATGTCGGTGCGGGCCTCGATCTGGCGGGCGCGCTTCTTGGACTGGGGCGTATTGGCCATGGGTGGGATCCTATCGGGTCAGTTGCATTTCGAGAACGTGCAAAAGCCCCATGACGCCGTCCCGATCCGGGACGGACATGATTCTTGCCAAAGCGGGCCCACACGCATGTAAGCCCGGGCCTATAGGCCAAGGCGGGGGAAAAGGAAACCCTTATCTGTCGCGGAACTGCGCTTCGCGCTTTTCCAGAAAGGCGGCCATGCCCTCCTTCTGGTCCTCGGTCGCGAAGAGCGCGTGGAAGGCGCGGCGTTCGAACAGCAGGCCTTCGCGCAGCGTCGTCTCATAGGCGCGGTTCACGGCCTCCTTGACGGTCTTGGTGGCGATCTGGGATTTCTCGGCGATCTTGCGGGCGGCGGCCATCGCCTCGGGGACCAGCTTGGGCGTGGGGACCACGCGGCTGACCAGGCCCGAGCGTTCGGCTTCGGCCGCATCCATGAAGCGGCCGGTCAGGTTCATGTCCATCGCCTTGGACTTGCCGACGAATCGGGTCAGGCGCTGCGTGCCGCCGATGCCGGCGACGACGCCCAGGTTGATCTCGGGCTGGCCGAATTTCGCGTTTTCGGCGCAGATGATGAAATCGCAGACCATGGCCAGTTCGCAGCCGCCGCCCAAGGCGTATCCGCTGACGGCGGCGATGATCGGCTTGCGGATGCGGGTGATCGCCTCGATCTGGGCTCCGAACAGGTCCTCGTCATAGACGTCGACATAGGATTTCGTCGACATTTCCTTGATGTCGGCGCCGGCGGCGAAGGCCTTTTCGCTGCCGGTCAGAACGATGGCGCGGACCTTGTCGTTGCGGTCGGCTTCCGTCAGCGCGGCCGACAGCTCGTCCAGAAGCGTGGCGTTCAGCGCGTTCAGCGCCTCGGGGCGGTTCAGCCGGATCAGGGCGACCTCGTCCTCGATCTCCACGATGATGGTTTCGTAAGCCATAGGCTTGGACCTCGTTGGCAGATTGCGTGGCCCCCGTCCTAGCAGAGGGCCGCGCGGGCGTCCAACGCTTCACCGCTGGCAGGCGGGGCACCAGAAGGTCGACCGTCCCAATTGCACGATCCGCGCGATGGTGCCGCCGCATCCGTCCCGCAGGCAGGGCTGGCCCGCGCGGTCATAGGCGCGGAAGCTGTGCTGGAAATAGCCCAGCTCTCCGCTGGCCTGACGGTGGTCGCGCAGGGACGATCCGCCCGCCGCGATCGCGTCGGTCAGCACGTCGCGGATATGTCCGACCAGCGCCGCGATGCGCGCAAGGCCAATGCGCCCCGCCGCCCGGCGCGGATCGATGCCCGCGCGCCACAGCGATTCGCTGACATAGATGTTGCCCAGACCCGCCACGATGCGCTGATCCAGCAGCGCCTGTTTCACCGGCACGCGCCGCCCGGCGAAGGCCGCGCGCAGGTAATCCGCGTCAAAGCCCGGATCGAAGGGCTCCGGCCCCAGATGGTCCAGCAGCGGATGGGCCGCGCCCTCGCGGATCAGGTCCACCATGCCGAAGCGGCGCGCATCGTTGAAGGTGATGGTCGTGCCCGCATCGGTCGTCAGCACGACATGATCGTGGCGCGCATGAATGCCGGGATCGCGGTGGAACCCGGCCAGGCCCGCGCCCTCGACCAGCATCCGCCCCGACATGCCCAGATGCCACAGCACCGTGCCGCCGCGGTCCAGATCGGCCAGCAGGTATTTCGACCGCCGCCGCAGCGCCGTCACCCGCGCGCCCGTCAGCACCTGCACCAGATCGACGGGCAGCGGCCAGCGCAGGTCGGGGCGGCGCGCCTCGGCCCGGGCGATGCGCGCGCCCTCCAGATGGGGCAGCAGGCCGCGGCGGACGGTCTCGACTTCGGGCAGTTCTGGCAATCCTGTTCCTTTCGTCGCATTGTGCGCGCGGCATGCCGGACCTATCTGGCAATGGAACAGGCAAACGGCAAGCGCATGACGGACAGCAGGACGACCCATTTCGGCTTTCAGACCGTGGACGAGGATCGCAAGGCCGGAATGGTCCACGAGGTCTTTTCCTCGGTCGCGTCGAAATACGACGTGATGAACGATCTGATGAGCGTCGGCATCCACCGCATCTGGAAGACGGCGATGATGGACTGGCTGGCGCCACGCGCGGGCCAGCACCTGCTGGATGTGGCGGGGGGTACGGGCGATGTGGCCTTCCGGTTCCTGGACCGGGCGCCGGATGCGCGCGTCACCGTCTGCGACATGACCGAATCCATGCTGGTCGAGGGGCGCAAGCGCGCCGAGGCCGTGGACCGCGCCGAACGCCTGGCCTGGGTCACGGGCGATGCGATGGCGCTGCCCTTTTCCGACAACAGCTTTGACCGCTACACGATCAGCTTCGGCATCCGCAACGTGACGCGCATCCCCGATGCGCTGGCCGAGGCATGGCGCGTGCTGAAGCCCGGCGGCCGCCTGATGGTGCTGGAATTCAGCCAGATCCCCGTGCCCGCGATGCAATGGGCCTATGACCGCTACAGCTTCAATGTGATCCCGGCCATAGGACAGGCGGTGACGGGCGATCGCGACAGCTATCAGTATCTGGTCGAATCGATCCGCAAGTTTCCCGACCAGGACGCCTTCGCCCAGATGATCCGCGACGCGGGCTTCGACCGGGTGCAATGGCGCAACCTGTCCATGGGCATCGCCGCGCTGCATTCCGGCTGGAAGCTCTAAGCCCATGCGCGGACCCCACAACATCTGGCGCCTGATCCGCACCGGCGCGACCTTCGAACGCACCGGCGCGATGGAGGCCGTGCTGAACGCGGTCGATGCGCCGATGCGCCTGCGGGTGGCGGCGCGGGTGATGGGCTGGCCCTTCCGCTGGCTGGGCTACAAGGGCGATCCGACCCTGCCGCCGATCACCCGCGCCATCACCGCATTGGGGCCCGCCTATATCAAGTTCGGCCAGATCCTGTCGACGCGCGCCGATGTGGTCGGGCCGGAGATGGCGGGCCAGCTGCGCATGCTGCAGGACCGCCTGCCGCCCTTTCCCACCGACATCGCCAAGGCCGCCATCGAGGCCGAGCTGCGCGCCCCGGTGGACGAACTGTTCAGCGAGTTTTCCGAGCCCGTGGCCGCGGCGTCCATCGCCCAGGTCCATCGCGCCCGCGTGCGCGAGACCGGCCGCGAGGTCGCCGTCAAGGTCGTCCGCCCCGGCATCGGCCCGGCCTTTCAGCGCGACATCGACGCCTTCCATTTCGGCGCCCGCTTCATCGAGCTGCTGTCGCCGGGCGCGCGCCGCCTGCGCCCGCGCGACGTGGTGCGCCATTTCGAACAGACCGTCACCGGCGAACAGGACCTGCGGCTGGAGGCCGCCGCCGCATCCGAATTCGCGGAAAACACCGCCGGGGATGCGGGGTTCCAGGTGCCCATGCCGCATTGGGGCCTATCCGCGCGCCGCGTGATGACCGCCGATTGGGCCGAGGGCCTGCCCATGGGCGACCGCGACGCGCTGATCGCGGCGGGCCATGACACACAGGCCCTGGCGCGGCGCGTGATCCAGCTGTTCCTGTCCCATGCGCTGCGCGACGGGTTCTTCCATGCCGACATGCATCACGGCAACCTGAAGGTCGCGCCGAACGGCGACATCATCGCCTATGATTTTGGCATCATGGGCGAGATCGACGATTATACCCGCCGGGTCTATGCCCAGATCCTCTATGGTTTCATCCAGCGCGACTACCGCATGGTGGCGCGGGTGCATTTCGAGGCCGGCTACGTCCCCCGCGACCGCGACGAGGCCGCGTTCGCCCGCGCGCTGCGTGCGGTGGGCGAGCCGATCTTCGGTGCCGACGCGACCCGGATCAGCATGGGCAACCTGCTGTCCTACCTGTTCGAGGTGACCGAGCGGTTCGGCATGCCCACCCGAACCGAGCTGATCCTGCTGCAGCGCACCATGGTCGTGGTCGAGGGCGTGGCCCGGTCCATCGACCCGAACCTGAACATCTGGAACGCGGCCAAGCCCGTTGTGTCGGATTACATCAAGGCCAGCGTCGGGCCCAAGGCCGCGGTCAGCGACCTGACCCAGGTGGTCCAGACCGTCAGCCGCTATGGCCCGCTGCTGCCGCGCATCGTGGAACGCGCGCTGTGGGAACGCGCCCATCCCGACGAGGTGCCCGACCGCCGCCCCGCCAAGCGCCCGGACTGGCAGCTGTGGCTGATGGGGGCATCGACCCTGGCCCTGGGCCTGGGCATCGGTCTGGCGATCTAGGTCAGAAGCACAGGATCTCGGCCTCGGCCTCGGCGCGGCGCAGGTTGGCGACGGTCTCGGTCATCTGGGGCATGCCGCGGAACATGCCGGAGCGTTCGCCGGTGGTCTGGCGCATCCGCAGCACCGTCTCGGCGCTGACATAGTCGCGCCAGGACAGCACATCCGCGATCCGGTCGATGGCGCAGGAACAGCGGTCCAGCATGTCGCGCGTCTGCCCGTTCGTGGCCATGCAGGCAAAGACATATTCCGCCCGCGCATTGGTCGGATAGTCGTTGACCGCCTGCGCCTGCGCCAAAGGCGCGGCCAGCAGCGCTGCGGCCAGCACCGCCCGCCCGATCATTCCATCACCAGCCGGCTGAGATAGCCCGGCCCGCCTTCGGTCCGGGCGGTGAATTCGCGGATCGGATCGGCGGGATCGGCCATCACGAAGGTCAGGGTCAGCGTGTCGAAGCCGTTCATCCGCCCCGCATTCGGATCATCGGCAAAGGGGCGGAAGCGGGCCGTCACCGCGTCATCGGTCCGGTCCAGCTCCCCCCCGCGGAACAGGGCGTCCTTCATGCGGTTGCGGATGTAATGCGGGCTGCCGCCGGACAGGGCGGCCATGTCGCGCGCGGTCTGTTCCAGAAAGAAGGTCAGCACCGGATCCCCGGAGGAGATCGGGAAGGGCCCGATCCGCCGGTCGCGTTCGGGCAGCTTCTGGGTCACCTGCAGGACCGGCTGCTGGTCGGACGGGTCGATCACCTGGTCCAGCAGCACGCGGCCGTCGGCCACGGGGCGAAAGCCCTCGGCCTGGGGGCCCTCGATGGTCATGCGCCATTCCAGCGTGCCGTCCAGCGACCAGGGGCCGCGTTCGGCAAAGACGGCATCCCCCGCCTCGGCGGCCAGGGGCGCGCGGGGCGCCAAGGCGGCAAGCCCCAGGATCAGGGCGATGGCTGCGATGCGGGTCATGGTCGGTCCTCCCAAACGTCCGGGGTCATGTTGACAGCCGGGACCCCGCGCGCAAGCCCCGGCGGGGGGCCTGTCCACCCTAGGTCTTAGGCCAGCAGGCGGGTCAGGATCTCGGCCAGCTCGGGCGGGCGGACCGGCTTTTCCAGCAGATGCACGTCGGCCGCGGCGCAATGGCGCGCGATGGCGGCGTCGCGATGGGCGGTGATCATCAGCGCGGGGATCGGGCGCGGCGAGCGGGCCCGCAGCGCCTCGATCGCGGCAAAGCCGGTATCGCCGTTCTCCAGCTGGTAATCGGCCAGGATCACGTCGGGCGGCTCCTCGCCCATGGTGGCCAAGGCCTCGGCCGTGCCGCCCGCCAGGCGCGGCACCATGCCAAGCCGGTTCTGCAGCATGATCTCGTAGCCGCGGCGCATCTCCAGGTCGTTCTCGACGACCAGGGCGACGCGGCCGCGCAGGGCCGGCAGGGCCGCGGCCGGGGGCCGGGCGCGGCCCTCGGGCAGGGCGCAGACCTGGGGCAGGCCCACGCGGAAGACGGTGCCGCGCATCGCCTCGGATGACAGGGCGATGGGGTGGCCCAGCTTGGCGCAGGCGCGGCGCACGATCGACAGGCCCAGCCCCATGCCCGGGGTCGCCGTGTCATGGGTCAAGCGCTGGAATTCGTCGAAGATGCGGTTGCGGTCCACCGCCGGGATGCCCAGCCCCGTATCCACGACCCACAGCCAGCACAGCCCGTCGCGCCGCCGCGCGCCCACCGCCACGCCGCCGCGATGGGTGTACTTGATCGCGTTCGACACCAGGTTCTGGGCGATGCGGCGCAGAAAGACCGGGTCGCTGTCCACCACCGCCGTGGTCGGCACGAAGGTCAGCCGCAGCCCCTTGGCATGGGCCGAGGGCGCGAATTCCGCGGCCAGCCTGCGAAACAGCTCGCCCAGGGGGACGGGCTGGCGGTTGAACTCGATCCGCTGGCTGTCCAGCCGCGAGATGTCCAGCACCGCATGCATCAGCTGTTCGACCGATTCGAAGGCCCCGCCCAGCCTGTCGGCCAGCTCGCGCTGGTTGGGGTCCAGGTCGGTATCGGCCAGGGCGGACAGGAACAGCCGCGCCGCCGAGAGGGGCTGCAGCAGGTCATGGCTGGCGGCGCGCAGAAAGCGGGTCTTGGACCGGTTCGCCTCCTCGGCCGAGGCGCGGGCGACGGCCAGTTCGCGGTTGCGCTGCGACAGGTCGTCCAGCGCGCGTTCCAGGTCGCGGGTGCGGGCCGCGACCTCCTGTTCCAGGGCGACGGCGGCCTGGAACATCGACCAGGCGGAACCGCGGGATTCCTCCAGCCGGTCGATGCGGTCGATCAGCGCGCCGGTGATGCGGGTCAGCTTGTCGACCTGCCGGGCGGGCGGGTCGTCGTCACGCAGCATGATGCCCCCCCGCCGCGGGGTCCAGGAAGGCCAGCCCCACGAAGGTCTGGTTCACATGCATGCCGCTGTGCTGTTCGCCATAGGTGTTGAACCCCGCGACCGCATGGCGCCGGAACAGGGCCGACATCCGGTCCGACAGGCCGGCACGCTCGACCGCCAGCCGGCGCAGGATGCAGTCGAAGGCCAGCACCATCAGGGGCGGCTGCGGCAGCGCGTCCAGCGCGTCGGCCAGGCCCTGGATCATGTCGTCCGGGCGGCCCAGGGTCAGCACCGTGCCCGTGTCGATCGAGGACATCAGCGCCAGCCCGTCATCGGCGGTCACCGCGCTGATGGCGCGCACGTGATGGCGCCCCCCCATCCGCAGCAGCAGCGGGTGGCGGGCGAATTCCACCGGCGTCAGCGCGTCGCGCGACAGGCCCGTCAGGCGGGCATATTCCTGGGCGGCGGGTTCGGCGTTCAGCTCCAGGATGTGGCGGCGTTCGGGGATGGCGGCGGTGACCACGGCGCGGGTCGCGGTGGGGCTGAAATGCGCGAAGGTCACCTGATGGATCGCCAGGTCCGTGTCCAGCAGCAGCAGGACCGCCGCATCGCCCAGCAGCGCGCCATCCGCCAGCAGGGTCGTGCGTCGGAAATCCAGCCCGTCGCCGGCCGAGCCGCCCAGCACCGGCACCGCGGGCAGCGCCGCGTCCAGCGCCGCGACCAGCATGTCCTCGCGCGCGGAAAGCCCGTCCACCAGCAAGAGGCCGAAGGCCGTGCGCCCAGGCGCGGGGGCGACCTCGCGGCCCAGGCCGCGCAGCCGCCCCATCCAATCCGCGACATGCAGCGCATGCAGGTCCTGCAGCACCATGGACCGTGCCCGGAAATGCCGCGCGGGAAAGCCGATCGCCACGACGCTGTCGCTGGCATAGCCCCGCGGCCCGATCTCGCCCGCCGAGGTGCAGCCGGCGATGATGCAGCCGGGCAAGGCGTCGGACAGGGCCCGGCCGATATCGGCCAGCGCGCGGTCGGACGGGGCGAACAGCAGGACCAGCGCGGGATGGGTGCCGCGCAGGCCGTCCAGCAAGGTCGGGACGGCATCCGTCCCGCCGTGGTCGGCCTGCACAGCGACCGGCCCGGTTGCGCCCTCCTTCGCAGCCGGGTCGGTGTTCATCAACCGGCCTCGAACAGCCGGATCGAATTGGCCAGCAGCACGGCCTGGGTCCGGCGGCGGGCGTTGATCTTGGACATGATGGCGGTGATATGCGTCTTGACCGTCGCCTCGGCGATGGACAGCTCGTAGCTGATCTCCTTGTTCGCCTTGCCTTGGCAGATCAGGCGCAGGATCTTCATCTGCTGGGGCGTCAGGGACGAAAAGCGCCGGGCCAGTTCGGCGCGCGCCTCGTCATCGGCATTGCCCGCATCGGCGCTGTAGCCCTCCGGAGTGACCAGCTCGCCGTCCCACATGCGGCGCAGGCTGTCGACCAGCGCCTCGCGCGACAGGGACTTGCTGATATAGCCCTGGGCCCCCGCCGCCATCGCGGCCGAGATCATCGCCCCTTCCAGATCGGCCGAGATCATCGTGATCGGCACCCCCGGCAGCTGGCGGCGCAGGGTCACGATCCCCTCGGCGCCGCGGGCATCGGGCAGGTTCAGGTCCAGGATCACCGCATCCGGCGCCCCCTGCGCGCGGATCTGGTCCACGGCGCCTGCCAGGCTGCGGGCGGTGCGGACGTTCTTCAGGCCGAAGCTGATCTTCAGCGTCAGCGCCAGCGCGTCGCACATCAGCGGGTGGTCGTCGACGATCAGGATCTCGCGCACCTGGTCGGCATTGGGGCGGGGTGTCGGTGCGGAACGCGCCTGAATGGCGGCGGCTGTCATGGCATTCCTCCCAGAATGGGGGCGGAGCCTCCTCCAAGGCGCGGCCCTGCCATCAGTCTACGATGGTATGCCCATAAAGCAAGCCCCCCGCTGCGACCAAAGTCGCAGGGGGGTCAGCTGGCGCTGGACGCGACCGGATCGAAGGTCTCGGTCCAGACATTGCCGTTCGTATCCTCGACCCGGACATGGATGTCCTGCCCGTCGGGGCGATAGGCGAACCGGAAGACCGGGTCCTCGCTGACCGAGATGCCGGCGGACATGGTGAACAGCACCTCGTCGCCCTGCCGCACGTCCAGCCGGTCGATGAAATGGGCCGGGATGCTCAGCAGCGTCAGTTGATCGCGCTGCAGCCCCGAGAAATTCGGATGGCGGATCATCAGCGTGCCGACATGGCGGCCATCCTCCTGCGCGCTGCGCCAGCGCATCTGGCCCATGGTGGCGCGCACGGCGGCCATGTCCTTGCCCGCCGGGGCCGAACAGCCGCCCGCCGCCTTGACGAATCGCCCGGCCATGACCTGCGCCCCGTCTTGGGTCGTGGCGATGGCGCGCAGGTCGGAATAGCTGTCCACCCGGACCCGGACCTCGAAATCCAGGGGCATCAGCGCCGGACCGAAGGCGTATTCGGCGGCCACGGGGGCGGGGTTCTCATCCACGACCAGGGTCAGGGCGGTCAGGGGCGGCGCATCGGCGGGCTGGGTCAGGTGCACCGGCACCGTGGCCGCGTCATGGGCGCGGGGCGGGGCGTCCAGGTCCAGGACGGCGGCATCCAGCGGCGGCTCCTCATCCACCCCCAGAACCGAGATGCGCAGATCCTCCCATGTGGGGGATGGCTGCAGCGGATTGTCCTGCGCGAAGGCGGGGCCGGCCAGCAGTGCTGCGGCCAGGATCGTCCAGGGCCTCATGATCTATCCTCCCTTGTTCATCCTCCGATAGGCGAGATCGGTGGAATCGGCTGCGGCATCCTCCTCGGCCCGGGCCACGACGTATGCCCGCAGGGGCGATTTGGAACAGACCGGATCGGTGGCCCGCGCATCGCCGGCCAAGGCCATGGCCTGGCAGCGGCAGCCGCCGAAATCCACGGTCCGGCGGTCGCAGCTGGCGCAGGGCTCGGGCATCCAGGCGGTGCCGCGAAAGGCGTTGAAGCTGTCCGAGAGGTGCCAGATATCGGACAGGGACCGGTCCTGCACGTTCTCGAACCGCATCCAGTCGATGGTCTGGGCGGCATGGCAGGGCAGGACGGTGCCGTCCGGCCCGACATTCAGCCCGATCGAGCCCCAGCCCCCCATGCAGGCCTTGGGAAAGGCCGCGTGGTGATCGGCGGGGACATAGTCGATGACCATCCGCCCGCGCAACCGCGCCCGCCCCTCGTTCACGATCTGACGGGCAAGGACCGCCTGTTCGCGCGTGGGCATCAGCGCCTTGCGGTTCAGATCGGCCCAACCGTGGAACTGGACGGTCGCGACCTCGATCCGGCGGGCGCCCAAGGTCTCGGCCAGGTCCAGCATGTCGGGCAGGCGTTCCATGTTCTGGCGATGGACGACCGCGTTGATGGTCAGGGGAAAGCCGATTTCCGTCACCCATTCGGCGAAGGCCATCTTCTTGTCCCAGGAGCCCGGATGGCCGCTGATGCGGTCGGCCATGTCGGGGCGGATGCCCTGCAGCGACAGTTGCACGTGATCGACGCCCGCGCGGTCCAGCTCCTGCAACCGCTCGCGCGTGATGCCGATCCCCGAGGTGATCAGGTTGACATAGAGGCCGGCATCCCGCGCATGGGCCACGATCTGCGCCAGATCGCGCCGTGCGCCGGGTTCCCCGCCCGAGATATGGACCTGCAGCACGCCCAGATCGGCGGCCTGGCGAAAGACGCGGCCCCAGTCATCGGCGCTGATTTCCCTGGCGGCCCGGACCAGGTCGACGGGATTGCTGCAATAGGGGCATGCCAGCGGGCAGCGATGCGTGACCTCGGCCAGCATCGCCATGGGCAGGCCGGGGGTGACGGGGTTGCCGTCCAGGTCGCGGGGCTGGTGCTGCTGGTCCTTCATGCCGGATCCTTGACGAAGACCATGCGGCGTTCGATCAGCCCGGTCAGGAAGTCGCGCACATCGCCCGCGATCTGATCCACCGGCGCGTTGTAGCGCGCGGCCAGGTCGCGCACGATGCGGTCCATGCTGCGGGTGCCGTCCAGCTCGGCCAGGATCGCCTCGCCGATCTGGTCCAGCTGCATGGCGCGTTCGGGGGCCTGCAGCACGCGGATGCCGCGCACCCGGTCGCCCTGCAGCCGCACGCCGCGGGGCAGATAGGGCACGTCATCGGGCTGGATCAGCGGGGTCATGCGCGCATCCCCTCGCCCGGGCGCCAGGCGCCGGGGGGAATGTTACCCTCGACATAGCCGTGCCACAGCGCGTCCAGCTGCGCCCAGAGGACATCGGTCTTGAAGGTCAGCGCCGCCGCCGCCGCATCCTGCTTTTCGCGCGTGTCGGCATGGGTCAACACATAGTCCAGGCCGAAGGCCACATCCTCGGGCGCCTCGGTCAGGCGCTTTTTGAAATAGGACAGGCTGCTGTCATCGGCAAAATCGTAATGGGCCAGCAGGCCCTCGATCCGCTGCGCGTGGATCCTGGGCGCGAACAGCTCGGTCAGGCTGGCGGCCACTGCGTCCAGCAGGGGCATGTCGCGCACGAAGCGGACATAGGCATCGACCGCAAAGCGCGTGGCCGGTATGATGCCCACGCCCGAGGCGACGTAATCGGGCTCCAGCCCCACGGCCTGGGCCAAGGCCAGCCAGCGGCGGATGCCGCCGCCCTCGGCCGTGCCGCCGTCGTGATCCTCGATCCGCTTGCGCCAGGCGCGGCGCAGGTCGGGATCCTCGACCCGGGACATAAAGGCCGCGTCCTTCATCGGGATGCGGGATTGGTACATCCAGCGGTTCACCACCCAGGCCCGGACCTCGTCGGGGGTGCAGTCGCCGCCATGCAGCCGGGCATGGAAGGGGTGGCGGTCGTGATAGCGTTCGGCCCCGATGGCGCGCAGCCGGGCCTCGAAATCCTCGCGCGACTGCGCGGCGTCCTGGATGTCCTTCACAGCGTCACCTCCATGCCGTCCTGCGCGACCTGCCAGCCCGCCGCGACGGCCTGGGCCGTCTGGCTGCTGCGCGGATCGGTCAGCGGGTTCGAATTGTTCATGTGCACGAAGACCCGGCGGCCCAAGCGGATGCCGGCCAGCGTCTCCAGGCTTTCGCGGGCGGGCATGTGGCCCATGCGGCGCCCGGTCTTCTGGCCCAGCTTCATGCGGATCATCTCGTCATCGTCCCAGAGCGTGCCGTCGAAGAACAGCGCATCCGCCCCGTCGATGCGCCGCGCCAGCCAGTCGGGCATCTCGGCGCAGCCGGGGATGTAGAAGGCGCGCCGCCCGCCGGCGGTCAGTTCCACCCCCACGGTCGTCTCGCCCATGAGGCCGGTCTCGACCACCGCGCCCTCCTGATAGAGCGGCACCTTGCCCGGCACCGCGAAGAGCACCGCCCGCAGCCCCGGCAGCAGGTCGAACCCCTGGTCCAGCCGGATCGTCCGGCGCGGCACCAGATCCCCGCGCAGCGCGCCCAGCATCGGGTTCTGGGCCAGCGCGTCATGGATCGCCGCCGTCGCGAACAGATCGAAGGGTTGGCTTTCGCGCAGCGTCAGCAGGCCCGCGACATGGTCGATATCGCCATTGGTCAGCAGCACCGATCGCAGCGGCATGTCGCGCGGGCCGGTCGGGTGCAGGGCGGGGGTCATGGACAGCTGGTGGCGGATGTCGGGGGATGCGTTCAGCACGGCCCAGTCCCGCCCGTCGGCGCTGACCGCGACCGAGCTTTGCGTCAGGGCGGGAATATGCCCGGCGCGGGCGGCGTCGCAATTGGCGCAGCCGCAGTTCCACTGGGGCAGGCCGCCGCCCGCCGCCGCGCCAAGAATGATGATCCGCATCGTCACGTCCCGATTGAGGTCACGGCCCGATCAGGGCGATGGCCCGATTGAAAAGGCCCCGTCCGAACGAATCGGACAGGGCCATTGTTCCTGCCTGACGTTCAGGATCAGAACAGGACGGGCTCGTCCTCGGCGGGGGCGTACATGTTGATTTCCATGCCGCAGGCGATTTCGGTCAGGGTCGGTTTGGTCCAGGCCATGTTATGATCCTCCTACATGCCGGTGCTGCCGCTCAGAGAAGGCGACTGGATTCAAATGTAGATCAGGGGCAGGATGAATCAACCCGACAAAGGTCGTAAAAAGGTCATCAGCCCGTGATCGACGCCCCGATCGACACCCCCGAGACGCGATGATGTATCATCTGGTTTTCCAGGCCTGCCTGGCCGCGGCGCCCGCCCAATGCGGCCAGATCCTGCTGCCCGCCGCCGATTCGCCAGACCGCGCGGAATGCCTGGCCGGGGCGGGGGCGCGGGTCCGCGACTGGCTGGCCGCGCGGCCCGACCTGTCCGGCGGCGATCCCGATTGCCGCGCCAATGCCGACCTGCCCGCCCTCCCGCTGGAGGAGATCGCCCCCGGCATCTGGGTCACCTGGGGCGCCGAGGCGCAGATGGAGGAGGTGGCCGACGGCCATATCGCCAATCTGGGCGTGGTCCTGGGCCGCGACGGGGTGGCGGTGATCGATGCGGGCGTGTCGCGCGCCCAAGGCCAGGCGCTGCATGTGGCCATCCGCCGCATCACCGACCTGCCCGTGGCGCATCTGGTCCTGACCCACATGCATCCCGATCACGCCCTGGGCGCCGAGGTCATGGCCGAGGCCGGGGCCCGGATCCACGCCCATCACGCCCTGCCCGACGCGCTGGCGGCCCGGGCCGAGGGCTATCTGGACGCGCTGGCGCGGCTCTATGATCCGGGGGAATGGATCGGCACGCGGGTGGTGATGCCCGACGCGCTGGTGCGCGACCGGGCGCGGATCGGGCTGGGCGACCGGGACCTGACGCTGCGCGCCTGGCCCACCGCCCATACCGACAACGACCTGACCGTGATGGTCGAGGATGCCCGCGTGTTCTTTGCCGGGGACCTGCTGTTTTCCGGACTGACGCCGGTGGTGGACGGATCGCTGCTGGGCTGGCTGGACTGGCTGAGGGGCGATCCCGCGGCGGGGGCCGCGCTGATCGTGCCGGGGCATGGCCGGGCCGATGCCGACTGGACGCGCCTTTCGGACCCGCAGCGCAGGCTTTTGAAAGCGCTTGCGGAGGCGGCGCGGGATGCGGTGGCCCAAGGCCTGCCCCTGTCGCGTGCCGTGCCCGTCATCGTGGACCGGCTGAACCCCCTCAAGGACGGCTGGCACGCCTTCGGCGAGACCATGGCCCGCAACGCGACCGCCGCCTATACCGAGCTGGAATGGGAATGAGAAGCGTTTGACAGGGCGCCCATCCTGACGGATGGTCGCGTTAACGAAGGGGGCGCAAGGCGGCCCCGGACCAAAGGGAGGACGACGTGAAGACCACTTTCTGCAGCACCCTCGCCATTCTGGCGCTGACCACCGGCATCGCGCATGCGCAGCTGGTCATCGAGCCGGGCAGCGACGACCGCATCAACTGGGCCAGCCTGGACGAATTCGCCGCCGCCCATCCCGACCTGGAAGGTCAGAGCTTCAACATCCTGGGCCCTTGGCTGGGCGGCGACCAGGAACTGTTCCAGTCGGTCATCGCCTATTTCAACGAGGTGACGGGCGCGCGGGCGAACTATTCCGGCTCGGACAGCTTCGAACAGCAGATCGTCATCGACAGCGAGGCCGGATCGCCCCCCGACATGGCCGTGTTCCCCCAGCCCGGCCTGGCATCCGACCTGGCGGCGCGCGGCTTCCTGCGCCCCCTGGGCCAGGAGACCGCCGACTGGCTGGTCGAGAACTATGCCGCCGGCGAAAGCTGGGCCGCGCTCGGCACCTATGCCGACCAGGATGGGACCGAGCAGCTCTTTGCCTTCCCCTACAAGGCGGACGTCAAGTCTCTGGTCTGGTATGTCCCCGAGAATTTCGAGGATGCGGGCTATGACGTCCCCGAGACCTATGAGGATCTCAAGGCGCTGACCGAACAGATCGCCGCCGATGGCGAGACGCCCTGGTGCATCGGCCTGGGATCGGGGGGCGCCACCGGCTGGCCCGCCACCGATTGGGTCGAGGACCTGATGCTGCGCACCGCCACCCCTGAGCAGTACGACGCCTGGACCACCAACGAAATGCCCTTCAACGACCCGGTCGTGGTGAACGCGATCGAGGAATTCGGCTGGTTCGCCAAGAACCCCGATTTCGTCGCGGGCGGCACCGGATCGGTCGCGGCCACCGATTTCCGCGAAAGCCCCGGCGGCCTCTTTGCCAGCCCGCCGGCCTGCTATCTGCACCGTCAGGCCAGCTTCATCACCACCTTCTTCCCCGAAGGCACCGTGGTGGGCGAGGATGCGGATTTCTTCTACATGCCCGCCCCCGCCTCGGGCGATCTGGGCCAGCCCGTGCTGGGCGGCGGCACCATGTTCGCGGTCCTGTCCGACAACCCCGCCGCGATGGCCTTCGTCGAGTTCCTGAAGACCCCCGCCGCGCATGAGGTCTGGATGGCCCAGCAGGGCTTCGTCACGCCCTTCAGCGGTGCCAATCCCGAGGCCTATGACGATCCGACCGTGCGCCGCATGGGCGAGATCCTGCTGGATGCGACGGTCTTCCGCTTCGACGGGTCGGACCTGATGCCCGGCGCGATCGGCGCGGGCGCCTTCTGGACCGGCATGGTCGATTTCGTCGGCGGCGCATCCGCGCAGGACGTGGCCGACCGCATCCAGTCGACCTGGTCGTCACTGGATTGATGACGACGGCGCGGCGGCCCGGTCCGCCGCGCCCACTGCCATAGGGGGGCGAGGGCATGGAGTTGCTGTGGCTGGCGGTCAGCACGATCGCGATCGGCGTTTTCGGATGCGTGGCCTGGTTTTGGGGGTCGAACTGGATCCTGGACCGGATCTTTCCGCCGCGGGGCCCCAATGCGGGCGACAACATCCGCCGCGCGGGCCAGATCCGGCCCTGGCTGTTCCTGGGGCCGGCGATCCTGTTCCTGGGGACCTATCTGGTCTATCCGGTGCTGGACAGCTTCTGGCGGTCGCTGTTCAACGCGAACGGCACCCGCTTAGTGGGCGCGTCGAACTATACCTGGCTGGCCCAGGACGCCAAGTTCCGCGAATCCATGGTCAACAACATGCTGTGGCTGCTGGTCGTGCCGGCTCTGTCTACTCTGTTCGGTCTGCTGGCGGCGCAGCTGACCGACCGGCTGAAATGGGGCAATATCGGCAAGTCGCTGATCTTCATGCCCATGGCCATCAGCTTTGTCGGCGCAGGCGTGATCTGGAAATTCATCTATGAATACCGCGCATCGGGGGAAACCCAGATCGGCCTGTTGAACTGGATCGTCACCACGATGGGCGGCCAGCCGCAGCTGTGGCTGACCCTGCCGGGCTGGAACAACTTCTTTCTGATGATCGTGCTGGTCTGGATCCAGACGGGCTTTGCGATGGTCATCCTGTCCGCCGCCCTGCGCGGCATCCCCGAGGAGACGATCGAGGCCGCGATCCTGGACGGCGCATCGCCGCTGCAGGTCTTCTTCAAGATCAAGGTGCCCCAGATCATGGGCACGATCGCCGTCGTCTGGACCACCATCACCATCGTCGTGCTGAAGGTCTTCGACATCGTCTTTGTCATGACCAACGGGCAATGGGGCACGCAGGTGCTGGCCAACCTGATGTATGACTGGATGTTCCGCGGCACGCCCGATTACGGGCGCGGATCGGCCATCGCCATCGTCCTGATGATCCTGGTCACGCCGATCATGGTCTGGAACATCTACAACGCGCGCAAGGAGGTCCGCTGATGGAGGGCATGGCCGGACAGAAATCCTCGCTGGCCTGGGCGGTCAACATCTCGGCCTTCCTGCTGGTGCTGATCTGGACGATCCCCACCCTGGGGCTGTTCGTGTCGTCCTTCCGCGACCGCGACCAGATCGCGGCATCGGGCTGGTGGCAGTCCTTTTCGGGATCCGAACAGACGGGCTTCGTGCGTTCCGGCACGGCGGCGGACCAGGTGCAGCAGGGCGATCTCTATGTCATCGAGGGCACCGCACTGGAGGGCAGCCAGGCCCTGCGCGCATGGGGCACCGGGCCGCGCAACCCTGCCCAGTATCAGCCGGGCGAGACCGCCGATCTGGGCGACGGCGTCAGTCTGACCGTGGAGGATGACGGCGCCTATCGCCTGACCGCCCCCCAGCCCTTCGAGATGACGCGGGGCGAACGGATCTTCACCACCACCGTCAGCCCGCCCAGCTTCACGACCCAGAACTACAACCGCGTCCTGTCGGCGGGGGGGCTGGGCCGGGCCTTCATGAACACCATGACGGTGACCATCCCCGCGACGGTGATCCCGATCCTGATCGCGGCCTTCGCGGCCTATGCGCTGGCCTGGATGCAGTTTCCGGGCCGCGCGCTGCTGACGGCGGCGGTGGTGGGCTTGCTGGTGGTGCCCTTGCAGGTGGCGCTGATCCCGCTTCTGCGTCTGCATAACGAATTGGGGATCGGCAAGGGCTATCTGGGGATCTGGCTGGCCCATACCGGCTTCGGGCTGCCCTTGGCGATCTATCTGCTGCGCAACTACATGGTCGGCCTGCCGCGCGAGGTGATCGAGAGCGCCCGCGTCGACGGGGCCAGCGAATTCCAGATCTTCCGCCGGATCATCCTGCCCCTGTCCTTTCCGGCGCTGGCCAGCTTCGCGATCTTTCAGTTCCTGTGGGTCTGGAACGACCTGCTGGTGGCGACGGTCTTTCTGGGCAATACCCGCGAACAGCTGGTCATGACCGGCCTGCTGCGCGAGCTGATGGGATCGCGCGGAGGTGAATGGGAGATCCTTGCAACCTCCGCCTTCATCTCGATAGCGGTGCCCTTGCTGGTCTTCTTTGCCATGCAGAAATACCTGGTCCGCGGTTTGCTGGCCGGATCCGTGAAAGGTGGATGAACTTGACTGAACAGACGACGGATTGGTGGAAGGGCGGGATCATCTATCAGATCTATCCGCGCAGCTTTCAGGACACGACCGGCAGCGGCACGGGCGATCTGGCCGGGATCGCGCAGCGCCTGCCCTATGTCGCGTCCCTGGGCGTGGATGCGGTCTGGATCTCGCCCTTCTTCACCTCGCCGATGCGCGATTTCGGCTATGACGTCAGCGATTACTGCGGCATCGACCCGATCTTCGGGACGATGGAGGATTTCGACTGGCTGATCCAGAGCGCGCATGAGCTGGGGCTGAAGGTCATGATCGACCTGGTCATGTCGCATACCTCGGACCAGCATCCCTGGTTCAAGGAAAGCCGCGCCAGCCGCGACAACCCCAAGGCCGACTGGTATGTCTGGGCCGATCCCAAGCCCGACGGGACCGCGCCGAACAACTGGCTGTCGATCTTCGGCGGCAGCGCCTGGCATTGGGACGCCCGGCGCGAACAGTATTACCTGCACAACTTCCTGACCCAGCAGCCGGATCTGAACTTTCACAACCCGGCGGTTCAGGACGCGCTGATCCAGATGGCGCGGTTCTGGCTGGAAAAGGGCGTGGACGGCTTCCGGCTGGACACGATCAACTTCTATTTCCACGACGCCCAGCTGCGCGACAACCCGCCCCTGGCGCCGGAGCTGCGCAAGTCCGACACCGCGCCCGCCGTGAACCCCTACAACCACCAGAGCCACCAGTTCAGCAAATCCCAGCCCGAGAACCTGGCCTTCCTGGAACGCTTCCACCAGGCGCTGGTCCCTTACGGCGCCGCCGTCGTGGGCGAGATCGGCGACAGCGAGCGCGGGCTGGAAATCTTGGAGGAATATACCGGCGTGCCGGGCCGGGTGCAGATGTCCTATGTCTTCGACTTCCTGTCCGGCGACGACCTGCCCGCCGGGCGCATCGTCGAGGTCTTCGACCGCCTGCACGAGATCGCGCCCAATGCCTGGCCCTGCTGGGCGATGTCGAACCATGACGTGGTCCGCCATGTCACCCGCTGGAACCTGCCCGACCAGGCGGCCAAGGCCTATGCGACGGTGCTTCTGTGCCTGCGCGGCTCGGTCTGCCTCTATCAGGGCGAGGAGCTGGGCCTGCCCGAGGCCGAGCTGAAATTCGAGGACCTGCGCGATCCCTATGGGATCGAGTTCTGGCCCGAGTTCAAGGGCCGCGACGGCTGCCGCACGCCGATGGTCTGGGACATGGGGGTGAATGGCGGGTTCTCGACCAGCCCGCCCTGGCTGCCCGTGCCCCATACCCATCTGCAGCGCACCGTGGTGGCCCAGGAGGCCGACGCCCAATCCATGCTGCATCATTACCGGTGGGCGATCGGGCTGCGGCGCAAGCACAGCGCGCTGCGCGGCGGGACCATGACCGACATCAGGGCCGAAGGCCCGGTCCTGTCCTTCCGCCGCCGCGACGACAAGCAAACCCTGCTGATCCGCGCGAACCTGTCCGATGACGAGACGGGCGGGCTGATGCCGTGGCAGGTCCAGATCATCGAAGGCTGAGGGGGGAACGAATGGCCGACCTGAAACTGACCGATGTCGCCAAGTCCTATGGCGACGTGCAGGTGCTGCGCGACATCAACCTGGATATCAGGTCGGGTGAATTCATCGTCTTCGTGGGGCCTTCGGGCTGCGGGAAATCGACCCTGCTGCGGATGATCGCGGGGCTGGAACAGATCACCGGCGGCACGCTGCAGATCGGGGGGCAGGTGATGAACGACATCCCCCCCAGCCAGCGCGGCATCGCGATGGTGTTCCAGTCCTACGCGCTCTACCCGCATATGACGGTGCGCGACAACATGGCCTTCGCGCTGAAGATCGCGGGGCAAAGCAAGGACCAGATCCGCGAGGCGACCGACCGGGCGGGCAAGATGCTGCAGCTGACGCCCTATCTGGACCGCCTGCCCAAGGCGCTGTCGGGCGGCCAGCGCCAGCGCGTGGCCATCGGGCGGGCCATCGTGCGTGATCCGCAGGTCTATCTGTTCGACGAGCCGCTGTCGAACCTGGACGCCGCGCTGCGGGTGGCGACGCGGATCGAGATCGCGCAGCTGAAGGCCTCGATGCCCGACCGCACGATGATCTACGTCACCCATGACCAGACCGAGGCGATGACCTTGGCCGACCGCATCGTGGTGCTGGCCGGCGGCGGCATCGCCCAGGTCGGCGCGCCGCTGGAGCTGTACGAGCGGCCGGTGAACGAGTTCGTGGCGCAGTTCATCGGCAGCCCGGCGATGAACCTGCTGCCCGGCCGCGTCAAGACCACGGGCGCGATGACCACCGTGGCGCTGGATGGCGGGCTGGAGGCGCAGGTCGCCATCCCCACCCGCGCGGGCGACGAGGACATGCCCGTGAACCTGGGCGTGCGCCCCGAGGACATGCGCGAGACCGAGGGCACCCCGGTCTTCGAGGGCACGGTCGATCTGACCGAGGCCTTGGGCGAGGTCACGCTGCTCTATTTCGGGACCAATGCCGAGACGGCGCCGATCACCGCCAAGCTGACCGGCATCCATCCCGACCTGAAGGGCCGCCGGGTGCGGCTGACCGCGGATCCCCATGCGCTGCACCTGTTCCACAAGGGTCAGTCGCTGCTTTATCGCGACGGGGCGGACCGGCTGCCGCCCTATCAGCCCCGGGCCGCCGCGCCCTCGGGCAGCCCCGGCGGCACGCCCGCCGCGCCCGAGGATCGCCCCGACCGGATCGAGGACGGGCTGATCAAGCCGCAGGGCCCCGTCCGCTGAGGCCCGATCACGCCCCTGCGACCAAAGTTGCGCTTCGCGGGGGCCGAAACCTGCTATGATCCCCCCAACCTTGGGAGGGGGGATCATGACCAGCCGACAGAACCACGCCGCCTTGGTCGAGGCGCAGTCGCAATCGCCGCGCGCCACATCGGCCCTGGCCGCGTCCTGGCGCCGGTCGCTGCTGAAGCACGGGCTGGACCCCGCCGACCGCCGCCATCCCGACCGCCTGACCCAGGCCCAGATCGCCGAACGCCAGCAGGCGATGCGCCCCTTTCTGACGGTCGCGGGACCACAGCTGGACCAGCTCTACAACCTCGTCGGGCTGTCGGGCTGCAACGTGCTGCTGACCGATGCGCAGGGGGTGGTGCTGGATCAGCGCGTGTCCGATGGCGATGCCGACCAGTTCCGCGAATGGGGCCTGTGGACCGGCGCCGACTGGTCCGAGGCCGCCCAGGGCACCAACGGCATCGGCACCTGCCTGGCCGAGGGGCGCCAGGTCACCATCCATCGCGACGAACATTTCCGCACGCTGAACACCGCCATGTCCTGCATGGACGCGCCGATCTGGGGGCCGGACGGGCGGCTGCTGGCGGCGCTGGATGTCAGCTCGGCCCGGGCGGACCAGACGGAGCGCTACAACCGGTTGATCTCGGCCCAGGTGGCGCAGACGGCCCGCGCGATCGAGGCGCTGTTCTTCCGCCTGTCCTTTCCCAAGGCGCGGATCGTGGTCGCCTCCAGCGATCCGGGCACGGATCAGGCGATGCTGCTGGCGGTGGATGCCGACGACCTGGCCATCGGCGCGACGCGGGCGGCCCGCCGCGCCCTGGGCCTGGAGCGCGAGGGCGCGCTGCGCCCGCGTCCCGCCGCCGACCTGCTGGGTCGCCCGGAGGGGCCGCAGGGGCTGGAACGGGGCGAACATGCCGCGGTGATGCGGGCCTTGGCGCGGGCCGAGGGCAATGTCTCGGCCGCGGCGCGGGCCTTGGGGATCGGGCGCGCGACCCTTTACCGGCGCATGGCGCGGTTGGGGATCGGCGAAAATGCCGGGCAGGTGTCTCAGGGCTGAGACAGTCGGCCGGGACCGGCACCAAAGGACGGTTGCCCCGAATCGCCCGCCGACGGAACCTGATCCCATACCCGGATGGGGAGAGATCCGGGACCACACCGAGAGGAGGAACCGATGCCGAACGACCAGACGCATGAATTCAAGGGCGTGGGCGTGATGCCCTTTGCCCGCCGCTATGACAACTTCATCGGCGGCGAATGGACCGCGCCCAAATCGGGCAAGTACTTCACCAACACCACCCCCATCACCGGCGCCGAGATCGGCGAGATCGCCCGGTCCAACGCCGATGACATCGAGGCCGCGCTGGACGCCGCCCACAAGGCCAAGGGGGCTTGGGGCCGCACCTCGACCACCGACCGTTCCAACGCGCTGCTGAAGATCGCCGACCGGATGGAGCAGAACCTGGAGCTGCTGGCCACCGCCGAGACCTGGGACAACGGCAAGCCCATCCGCGAGACCATGGCCGCCGACCTGCCGCTGGCCATCGACCATTTCCGCTACTTCGCGGGCGTGCTGCGCGCGCAGGAGGGCGGCATCAGCGAAATCGACAACGACACCATTGCCTATCACTTCCACGAGCCCCTGGGCGTCGTGGGCCAGATCATCCCGTGGAACTTTCCGCTGCTGATGGCCTGCTGGAAGCTGGCGCCCGCCTTGGCCGCCGGCAATTGCGTGGTGCTGAAGCCCGCGGAACAGACCCCCGCCACGATCATGGTCTTTGCCGAGCTGATCGCCGACATCCTGCCGCCGGGCGTGCTGAACATCGTGAACGGCTTCGGCCTGGAGGCGGGCAAGCCGCTGGCGTCGAACCCGCGCATCTCCAAGATCGCCTTCACCGGCGAGACGACCACCGGCCGCCTCATCATGCAATACGCGTCCGAGAACCTGATCCCGGTCACGCTGGAGCTGGGCGGCAAGTCGCCCAACATCTTCATGGAGGATGTCTGCCGCGAGGATGACGACTTCTTCGACAAGGCGATCGAGGGCTTCGTGATGTTCGCGCTGAACCAGGGCGAGGTCTGCACCTGCCCGTCGCGCGCCCTGATCCACGAGAAGATCTATGACCAGTTCATGGAAAAGGCCCTGAAACGCGTCGAGGCCATCGTGCAGGGCGACCCGCGCGACAGCGCCACGATGATCGGCGCGCAGGCCAGCAGCGAGCAGAAGGAGAAGATCCTCAGCTATTTCGACATCGGCCGCAAGGAAGGGGCCGAGGTGCTGACCGGGGGCGAGGCCGCCGATCATGGCGGAGAGCTGTCGGGCGGCTTCTACATCAAGCCGACGGTCTTCAAGGGCCACAACAAGATGCGGGTCTTCCAGGAGGAGATCTTTGGCCCGGTCGTGTCGGTGACCACCTTCAAGGACCATGACGAGGCGCTGTCGATCGCCAATGACACGCTCTATGGTCTGGGCGCGGGGCTGTGGTCGCGCGATGCGAACACCTGCTACCGCTTCGGCCGCGCGATCCAGGCGGGCCGGGTCTGGACCAACTGCTATCACGCCTATCCGGCCCATGCGGCCTTCGGCGGCTACAAGCAGTCGGGCATCGGGCGCGAAAACCACCGCATGATGCTGGACCATTACCAGCAGACCAAGAACATGCTGGTCAGCTACAGCCCCAAGAAGCTGGGCTTCTTCTGATGCCATCGCGGGCGGCCTTCGGGTCGCCCGCAACCCGCCCCGCCCTTGCTGCGTTCCGGGGACATGAACAGCCACAGCCCCATCATCGACCCGCAGGATGCCGCCGAAAGCGCGGGCCTGACCTATGTGAACGACGACATGGCCGGCATCACCCGCCGCCGTGCGGGCAAGGGCTTCAGCTATCGCGACGCGGAGGGCCACACCATCACCGACCGGGCGGAACGCAGGCGGCTGGCCGCGCTGGCCGTGCCCCCCGCCTATGAGGATGTCTGGATCTGCCCCGATCCGCGCGGCCATATCCAGGCCACCGGCCGCGACGCCAAGGGGCGCAAGCAATACCGCTATCACCCCGAGTTCCGCGCGCTGCGCGACAGCGCCAAATACGAACACATGCTGGACTTCGCCCGCGCCCTGCCCGGGATCCGGGCCGCGGTGGATCGCGACATGCGCAAGCGCGGCCTGCCCTTGGACAAGGTCGCGGCCAGCATCGTCCATCTGCTGGAACACAGCATGATCCGGGTGGGCAACGACCGCTACGCGCGCGAGAACAAGTCCCACGGGTTGACCACGCTGCGCGCCCGCCATGTGGACCTGGAGGGCAGCCGCCTGCGGTTCCGCTTCAAGGGCAAGTCGGGCAAGGAATGGGACCTGCGCCTGACCGACCGCCGCATCGCCCGCGTGGTGCGCGCGTTGCAGGACATTCCCGGCCAGCACCTGTTCCAGTATCTGGACGATGACGGCGCCCGCCAGCGCGTCACCTCGGCCGAGGTGAACGACTATTTGCGCCGCGTCTCGGGGCGCGAGGTGACGGCCAAGGATTTCCGCACCTGGACCGGCACCGTCCTTGCGGCCCTGGCCCTGGCCGAATGCGACAAGGCCGACAGCGAGACGGCGGCCAAACGCCAGCTGCGCGAGGTGATCGAGGAGGTCGCGGCGCGCCTTGGCAACACGCCCACGATCTGTCGGCAATGCTATGTCCATCCGCAGGTGATCGAAGCGCATCTGTCGGGCAGCCTGACGCTGGATCTGCGCCAGCGGATCGACGACAATCTGAAGCATGACGACCTGCGACCCGAGGAGAAACAGGTCCTGCGATTCCTGAGGAGGAGGCTGAAGCCATGAGCACCGTCACCGCGACCCCCGAGGCGCTGAAGCTGATCGAGGAGATCACCGCCGATCACGGCCCGGTCCTGTTCCACCAATCGGGGGGCTGTTGCGACGGGTCCTCGCCCATGTGCTATCCGCAGGGCGATTTCCGGGTGGGGGACCGCGACGTGAAACTGGGCGAGATCGGCGGCGCGCCCTTCTACATCTCGGCCAGCCAGGCCGAGGCCTGGGCGCATACCGACCTGATCATCGACGTGGTGGCCGGGCGCGGCGGCATGTTCAGCCTGGATAACGGGCGCGAGAAGCGGTTCCTGACCCGGTCCGAGATCTGCGCGCGCTGACATTGTGACGCGCGGCGTTCCGGGCTAAGGAGGATCCGTCCGAAAACCCGAAGGGGGTCCCATGACCTACAGCGTCTTCATCGATGGCGAAGCCGGCACGACCGGGCTTCAGATCCGCGACCGCCTGGCGGGCCGCGACGACATCCGCCTGGTGCAGCTGGACCCCGCCCGCCGCAAGGACCCCGCCGCGCGGGCCGAATGCTTTGCCCAGGCCGATGTGGCGATCCTGTGCCTGCCCGACGACGCGGCGCGCGAGGCCGTGGCCTTGGCGGCCGACATGGATGTGCGGATCATCGACGCCTCGACGGCGCATCGGATCGATCCGGACTGGGTCTTCGGCTTTCCCGAACTGGCCGCCGAGATGCCCGAACGCATCGCCAGCGCGCGGCGGGTCAGCAATCCGGGCTGCTATTCCACCGGGGCCATCGCGATCATCGCGCCCCTGGTCGCGGCCGGGCTGATCGACGAATCGCAGGCCCTGTCGATCAATGCGGTCAGCGGCTATACCGGCGGCGGCAAGGCCTTGGTCGCGGAATACGAATCCGGCCAAGCGCCGGCGCATTTCATCTATGGCCTGAACCAGCGCCACAAGCACATCCCCGAGATCATGACCCATGGCGGGCTGCTGGTGCAGCCGGTCTTCGCGCCCTCGGTCGGCAATTTCGCGCAAGGCATGGCGGTGCAGCTGCCGCTGCATCTGGATGACGACCGCAGCATGTCAGCGCTGCACCAAGCGCTGGCCGATCACTATGCCGGGGCCCGCCATGTCCAGGTCGCCCCGGCCGAGACCTGGGGCGCGCGGATCGACCCGACCGCGATGAACGGCACCAACGGCCTGCGCATCACCGTGCAGGGCGATGACGAGGCGGGCTGCGCCACCATCGTCGCGGTGCTGGACAATCTGGGCAAGGGCGCATCGGGCGCCGCGGTCCAGAACCTGGACATCATGCTGGGCCTGGACGACAGCCAGTCGCGCTGACGCCCGCGCGCGCCTGCCCGCAAAACGGGCAGGCGCGCCACAGCCCTGCCCGCCGGGGGCCGCGGCCCTTGCCAAGTGCCGCGCGGGCATCGTCACTGGCGGCATGGACAGGCTTTCAATCATCGTCGTCGAACGCGACCGGGACCGTGCGATGCGCATCGTGGACGGGCTGCGCGCCTCGGGCGACCACCAGATCACCGTCATCGCCGAGGAGACGGGCTTGGCCCGCCGCATCGCCGAGGGTCAGCCCGACATAGTCCTGATCGACGTGGCCGACCCGTCCCGCGACGTGCTGGAGGAGCTGGCGCTGGTCTCCGGCCCGCTGGAACGGCCGGTGGCGATCTTCGTGGACCGGTCCGATGCCGGGCTGACCCGTGCCGCGATCGAGGCGGGGGTGTCGGCCTATGTCGTGGATGGCCTCCAACCCGACCGCATCCGCCCGATCCTGGATGCCGCCATCGCCCGGTTCCACATGTTCCGCAAGATGCGCGCCGAACTGGCCGCGACCCGCGCCGCGCTGGAGGAACGCAAGATCATCGACCGCGCCAAGGCCATCCTGATGAAGGCGCGCGGCATCGACGAGGAGGCCGCCTACGCCCTGCTGCGCCGCACCGCGATGGACCAGAAGCGCCGCGTGGCCGACATCGCCCAGCAGCTGGTCATGGCGGCGGGGCTGCTGACATGAGCGATCCGCTGCGCCTCGGCTGGCTGCCCCTGAACGACGCCGCCCCCCTGATCGTCGCGCGCGAGCTGGGATTCGCCGCCGAGGAGGGGCTGGCGCTGGATCTGGTCCGCGTGCGCAGCTGGGCCCAGAGCCGCGACTGCCTAGGCAGCGGCGCCATCGACGCGGCGCATATGCTGGTGCCCATGCCCATCGCCCAGACCCTGTGTCTGGGGCCGGATTACCCGGCCTTCGATCTGCTGATGGTCCTGGCGCAGGGCGGCCAGGCCATCGCCGTGTCCCGCGCACTGGAGGCGCGGCTGCGCGATCTGGGCCACCCGTTCGATTTCCGCGACCCGGTGGCCGCGCGCGACGCGCTGGCCCGCGCCCATCCCGGCGCGCTGCGGGTGGGGGTGCCGTTCCCCTTCTCGACCCAGGCCGAGCTGGTCCATCACTGGCTGGCGGGCACGCCCTTGGCCGCGCGGCTGGCGGTGCGCACCGTGCCGCCCCCGCAGATGGCCGATGCCTTGGCCGCGGACGAGGTCGACGCCTATTGCGTGGGCGATCCCTGGGCCTCGGTCGCGGTCGAACGGGGCGTGGGTGCGCTGCTGCTGGCGGGGCGGTCAATCTGGGCCGCGCCGCCTGAAAAGGGGCTGGTGATGACCCGCGCGCGGGCCCAGGGCGATCCCGACCGCACGGGGCGGCTGATGCGCGCGCTGTGGCGGGCCGGCCGCTGGCTGGACCGGCCCGACAATCGCGGCACCGCGGCCGAGATCCTGGCCCGGCCGGAATACCTGAACCTGGCCCCCGAGCTGTGCGAGCGCGGCCTTCTGGGCCGGCTGCATGTCACCGCCGCGGGCGATCTGCGCGATTTCCCCGACTTCATCCGCTTTCACGACCAAGGCGCGACCTTTCCCTGGCGCAGCATCGCGGCAATGCTGGGCGGGCGGCTGGCCGCGCGCCACGGGCTGGAGACAGGCCCCGCGATGGCGCGTGCGGCGGGCTGTTTCCGCACCGACCTCTATCGTCAGCACCTGCGGGGGACGGGGGCGGACCTGCCCGGCGCCTCCTCCAAGGTCGAGGGGGCGATGGTCGCGCCGACCACGGTGGCCGCCGAACAGGGGCGGATGATTCTGGGCGCGGATGCGTTCTTTGACGGGCATCGATTCGATCCGGCCTTCGCGGACCGCTGAAACGGCGGGCAGTCTGGCGCATCCGGAGGCGTTTCGCCGCGCCGCGGCGGCGCCGATCCCGCCCGCGCTTGACGCGGCCCCGGCCCATGCGGAACCATGAAGTCAAGGCGGATGCAACGGCGCATCCGCACGCCCCGCCGCGAGGACGCGGCACACAATCCGGTCGCGAGGATGCGGCCCCCATCCGGCAATGACGCCATCTGATCGTGCCCCTTTGCAGGGCTGCGGCAGGTGGCCTTTTTCATTCGCGCCATGCCGCGCCAGTCCGAGGACCAGCCCATGACCCTGCCCAACCCCCCCTCCCGCCGCGCCTTCCTGAAAACCGCTGCGGGCACGCTTGCCACCGTCGCCGCCGCCCGCCTTGCCCTGCCGGGCGGGGCCTGGGCCGCGACCCCCGGCACGCCCGAGGTGACGGGCGCCAAGCTGGGTTATATCGCGCTGACCGACAGCGCGCCCTTGGTGATCGCCGCGGAAAAGGGGCTGTTCGCCAAATACGGCATGCCCGACGTGCTGGTGGAAAAGCAGGCAAGCTGGGGCGCCACGCGCGACAACATGGCCTTGGGATCGGGGGGCGGCGGGATCGACGGCGGGCATATCCTGCGGCCCAAGGTGCATCTCTATTCCACCGGCAGCGTGATGCAGGGCGGCCAGGGCCTGCCGATGTACACGCTGTTGAACCTGAACGAGGACGGGCAGGGCCTGTCCGTGCGCCAGGATTATGCCGATAGCGGCGTGGGCCTGGACAGCGCGCCCCTGCGCGAGATCTTCGCCGCCCGCCGCGCCGCGGGGCAGGAGATCCCGGTCGCCATGACCTTTCCCGGCGGCACGCATGATCTGTGGATGCGCTACTGGCTGGCGGCGGGGGGGATCGACCCCACCACCGATGTGGACCTGATCGTGGTCCCGCCCCCGCAGATGGTCGCCAACATGAAGGTCGGCAACATGGAGGCCTTCTGCGTGGGCGAGCCGTGGAACGAACAGCTGGTCAACCAGCGCATCGGCTTCACCGCCGCCACCACGGGCGAATTGTGGTCGCGCCACCCCGAAAAGGTGCTGGGCATGCGCGCCGATTGGGTGGACGCGAACCCCAACGCCACCATCGCCATCATGATGGCCGTGATGGAGGCGCAGATCTGGTGCGACGCCCCCGAAAACAAGCAGGAGATGGCCGAGATCGTCGGCCGCCGCCAATGGTATAACGTCCCCGTGGCCGACATCGTGGGCCGCATCCAGGGACGCATCAATTACGGCCGCGACCGCATCGAGGACCGCCCTGACCTCGCGATGAAGTTCTGGGGCGAGGCGGGCGAGACCTCCTATCCGTGGAAATCGCTGGATGCCTGGTTCATCACCGAGAACAAGCGATGGGGATACCTGCCCGGCGATCTGGACACGGCAGCCCTGGTCGACCGCACCAATCGCAGCGACCTGTGGCTGGCGGCGGCGGCCGGTCTGGGCCTGAACCCCGGCTTCGGCGACAGCCGCGGGGTCGAGACCTTCTTCGACGGCGCGACCTTCGATCCCGCCGATCCGGGCGCCTATCTGGATGCCCAATCCATCAAGGCCATGGTGTGATCCGATGACCGTCACCGCATTGAAGCGCAAGTCCGACCTGACCCCCAAACCCGCAGCCCCCGTCCTGGCGCTGCCCCATCGCGCGCCCGGCCGCTTGGCCCCCTGGCGCAAGCGCGGCGCCGCGCTGGCCGGCGCCGTCCTGCCGCCCTTGGCCGTGCTGGCCCTTCTGCTGACCATCTGGCAGGTCGGCGCATCGGGCGACGCATCCGGCCTGCCCACCCCCGCCCAGGTCTGGGCCGACAGCGCCGAGCTGATCCTGGACCCGTTCTATGTCTATGGCACCCAGGATATCGGGTTGGGATGGCGGGTGCTGACCTCGCTGGAGCGGGTGGCCTATGGCTTCGGCCTGGCCGCCGTGGTGGGGGTGCTGACCGGCGCGGTCATCGGCCAATCGGCGCTGATGATGCGCGGCTTCGATCCGATCTTCCAGATCCTGCGCACGGTGCCGCCGCTGGCCTGGCTGCCCATCAGCCTGGCCGCCTTCATGGACAGCGGGCCGTCGGCGATCTTCGTGATCTTCATCACCGCGATCTGGCCGGTGATCATCAACACCGCCGCGGGCGTGCGCGCCATCCCGCAGGATTACCGCAACGTCGCCGCCGTCCTGCGCCTGAACCAGGTCGAGTTCTTCTGGAAGATCATGGTCCCCGCCGCCGCCCCCTACATCTTTTCGGGGCTGCGCATCGGGGTGGGCCTGTCCTGGCTGGCCATCGTTGCGGCCGAGATGCTGACCGGCGGCGTGGGCATCGGCTTCTTCATCTGGGATGCGTGGAACTCCTCGCGACTCAGCGACATCATCGTGGCCCTCGTCTATATCGGCGGGACGGGCTTCATCCTGGATCGTCTGGTCGGCTGGATCGGACGCGTCGTCTCCCGCGGCACCGCGGCATGAGGGGAACAGCCATGACATATCTGCAGATCGACCATGTCTCGAAGACCTTCGTGAACGGCGCGCGGACCGCCCATGTGCTGTCCGACATCCGGCTCGGGATCGACAAGCGCGAATTCGTCAGCATCATCGGCCATTCCGGCTGCGGGAAATCCACGCTGCTGAACCTGGTCGCGGGGCTGACCGATGTCACCACCGGCGGGATCGTCCTGGACGGGCGCGAGGTGAACGCCCCCGGCCCCGACCGCGCCGTGGTGTTCCAGAACCATTCGCTGCTGCCTTGGCTGACGGTCTATGACAATATCAAGCTGGCCGTGACCAAGGTCTTCGGCCGGACGAAATCGCGGGCCGAACGCCATGACTGGATCATGCGGAACCTGGATCTGGTCCAGATGAGCCACGCCGCCGACAAGCGCCCGGGCGAGATCTCGGGCGGGATGCGCCAGCGCGTGGGCATCGCCCGTGCCTTGGCGATGGAGCCCAAGGTCCTGCTGCTGGACGAACCCTTCGGCGCGCTGGACGCCCTGACCCGCGCGCATCTGCAGGATGCGGTGATGGAGATCCACGCGCGGCTTGGCAACACGATGATCATGATCACCCATGACGTGGACGAGGCCGTGCTGCTGGCCGATCGCATCGTGATGATGACCAACGGCCCCGCAGCCACCATCGGCGAGGTGTTGGACGTGCCGCTGGCGCGTCCTCGCGACCGCATCCGCCTGGCCAGCCAGCCCGATTACGTGCGCACCCGGGAATCGGTGCTGCGCTTCCTCTATGAACGTCACCGCTTCGTCGAAGCGGCGGAGTAGCCCCATGACAAAGAACCTTGTCGTCATCGGTGCGGGCATGGCCTCGGGCCGGATGCTGGAGCATCTGTTCGAGGCCGCCCCCGGCGCCTTCACCGTCACCCTGTTCAACGCCGAACCGCGCGGGAACTACAATCGCCTGATGCTGTCCCCGGTCCTCTCGGGCGAAAAGACCTATGACCAGATCGTCACCCATGACGAGGCCTGGTACGAGGCCCAAGGCATCACCACCCGCTTCGGCGAGGCCGTGACCGCCATCGACCGAGAGGCGCAGATCGTCCACGGCGCGCGCGGGCCGGTGCCCTATGACGCGCTGGTCATCGCCACCGGCTCGGCCCCCTTCATCATCCCGGTCCCCGGCCACAGGCTGCCCGGCGTGGTCGCCTATCGCGACCTGGAGGACACGAACGCGATGATCGACGCCTCGCGCCCCGGCGCGCGCGCGGTCGTCATCGGCGGCGGTCTGCTGGGCCTGGAGGCCGCTGCAGGCATGGCCGCGCGTGGCGCCGAGGTAACTGTGATCCACCTGATGGGCCATCTGATGGAGCGTCAGCTGGACCCCGCCGCAGGCTATCTGCTGCAGAAGGATCTGGAAAAGCGCGGCATCCGCATCCATTGCAAGGGCGCGACCAAGGTGATCCTTGGTCAGGATCGCGTCGAGGCCGTGCTGCTGGAAGACGGCACCGTCTATCCCGCCGATCTGGTCTGCATGGCCGTGGGCATCCGCCCCGAGACGCGCTTGGCCAATGATGCGGGCCTGGAGGTCGCGCGCGGCATCACCGTCGACGACCAGATGCGGACCAGCGATCCGGCGATCTACGCGCTTGGCGAATGCACCGAGCATGACGGCCAGCTCTTCGGGCTCGTCGCGCCGCTCTACGATCAGGCCAAGGTGCTGGCCGCGACGCTGGCCGGCGATCAAGCTGCGTTCCGGCCCGTCCAGACCGCCACGAAACTGAAGGTCACCGGCTGCGATCTGTTCAGCGCGGGTGATTTCGCAGATGCGCCGGGGCGCGAGGATATCGTGTTCCGCGATCCCGGCCGCGGCATCTACAAGCGCCTGATCCTGGAGGGCGAGCGCCTGATCGGCGCCGTGATGTATGGCGATACCGCCGACGGGGCGTGGTTCTTCGACAAGATCCGCACAGGCGCGGACGTGACCGCGGACCGCGACACGCTGATCTTTGGCCCGGCCTTTGCGGGGGGTGCCCCATCGGACCCTCTGGCAGCCGTTGCAGCCTTGCCGCCTGAGGCGGAGATCTGTGGCTGCAACGGCGTCTGCAAGGGACAGATCACCCGCGCCATCGAGGGCGGCGCGACCACGCTGGACGCCGTGCGCGGCCTGACCAAGGCCAGCGCAAGCTGCGGCACATGCACCGGGCTGGTGGAACAGGTCATGGCCCTGACCTTGGGCGATGGGTTTGCCGCCAATGCCAACCCGCCGATGTGCAAATGCACCGATCACACGCACGAGGACGTGCGCCGTCTGATCAAGTCGATGGGCCTCAAGTCCATCCCGGCGGTGATGCAGGAACTGGGCTGGACCACGGTCGGGGGCTGCGCCTCCTGCCGCCCGGCGCTGAACTACTATCTGCTCGCGGACTGGCCGCTGGAGTATCGCGACGACCGGCAGAGCCGCTTCGTGAACGAAAGGAACCACGCCAATATCCAGAAGGACGGCACCTATTCCGTCGTGCCGCGCATGTGGGGTGGCGTCACCACGCCCGACGAATTGCGCGCCATCGCGGATGCCGCCGATCGCTACAACGTACCGATGGTCAAGGTGACGGGCGGCCAGCGCATCGACCTGCTGGGCGTCAGGAAGGAAGACCTGCCCGCCATCTGGTCGGATTTGAATGACGCGGGCATGGTCTCGGGCCACGCCTATGCCAAGGGGCTGCGCACGGTGAAGACCTGCGTGGGCCAGCAGTTCTGCCGCTTCGGCACGCAGGATTCGACGGGGCTTGGCATCCGGCTGGAGAAGCTGCTCTGGGGGTCCTGGACACCGGCCAAGGTCAAGCTGGGCGTCTCGGGCTGCCCGCGCAACTGCGCCGAGGCGACCTGCAAGGATATCGGCATCGTCTGCGTGGACAGCGGCTTTCAGATCAGCGTCGCGGGGGCGGCGGGCATGGACGTGCGCGAGACGGTCCTCCTGCTGACCGTCGCCACCGAGGATGAGGTCTGCGAGGTCACCGCCGCCTTCGTCCAGCTTTACCGCGAGAACGCGCGCTATCTGCACCGCATCTATAAATGGGTGGACAAGGTGGGCCTCGACTGGTGCCGCGAGCAGGTCTCGGACCCGGCGACCCGTGCGGCGCTCCATGACCGCTTCATGCTAAGCCAATCGGTCTTTCAGACCGATCCCTGGGCCGATCACGCCGCCCGCCCGGCGGAATGGTCCCCCATAGCCGACCTGTCCCTGAGGGCCGCCGAATGAGCATGATCGACATCGCCGCACTGGCCGACATCCCGCGCGAGGGCGCCCGCGTCGTCCGCACCCCGCAAGGCTGCGTCGCCATCTTCCGCACCGCGACGGACCAGGTCTTTGCCTTGGACGACCGCTGCCCGCACAAGGGCGGGCCCTTGTCCGAGGGGATCGTGCATGGCACCCAGGTCACCTGCCCGCTGCATAACTGGGTCTTCGACATGGCGACGGGGCAGGCGCAGGGCGCCGACGAAGGCCGGGTCGCGACTCATGCCGTGCAGGTCCGCGACGGCCGCATCCTGCTGGACGCGGCGCGCCTGACGAGCAGGGCGGCATGACGGTCCGCACGACCTGCCCCTATTGCGGGGTCGGCTGCGGGGTGCTGGCCACGCCCGACGGGCAGGGGGGCCTGACCGTCAGGGGCGATCCCGACCATCCGGCGAATCGCGGGCGGCTCTGCGTCAAGGGCGCGGCCTTGGGCGAGACGGTGGCCATCGCGGGCCGCCTGCTGGCCCCGCGCATCGGCGGGCAGGATGCCAGCTGGGACGGCGCGCTGGACCTGATCGCGGCCCGCTTTTCGGAGACGGTCGCCCGGCACGGGCCCGACAGCGTGGCCATGTATGTCTCGGGGCAGTTGCTGACCGAGGATTACTACGCCGCCAACAAGCTGATGAAGGGCTTTATCGGCAGCGCCAATATCGACACGAATTCCCGGCTCTGCATGGCCTCCAGCGTGGCGGGGCATCGCCGCGCCTTCGGGTCGGACACGGTGCCGGGCCTCTATGAGGATCTGGAGCTGGCCGATCTGGTGGTGCTGACCGGGTCGAACCTGGCATGGTGCCACCCGGTCCTGCACCAGCGGCTGATGGCGGCCCGCGCGGCGCGGCCCGACATGCGCATCGTCGTCATCGACCCGCGCCGCACCGCCACCTGCGAGGGGGCGGACCTGCATCTGGCCATAGCCCCCGGCGCGGACGGGCATCTGTTCAACCTGCTGCTGGCGCATCTGCATGACACGGGCCGGACCGGCGGGGCATTCCTGACCCATGTCGCCGGATATGACGACGCGCTGCGCGCCGCGCGCGCCAGCCGCCCGCAGGATACCGGCCTGCCGCCCGAGGCGCTGCGGCGGTTCCTGGACCTCTGGGCCGGGACGGAACGGACCGTCACAGTCTATTCCCAAGGCATCAACCAGTCCGACAGCGGCACGGACAAGGTCAATGCCATCATCAACTGCCATCTGGCGACGGGGCGCATCGGGCGGCCCGGCATGGGGCCCTTCAGCGTCACCGGCCAGCCCAATGCCATGGGCGGGCGCGAGGTCGGGGGCTTGTCCAACACGCTGGCCTGCCATCTGGAGCTGGAGAACCCCGCCCATCGCGCCGCCGTGGGGGCGTTCTGGGCCGCGCCGAACATGGCCCATCGCCCGGGCCTGAAGGCCGTGGATCTGTTCCGCGCGGTCGGGGACGGGCGCATCAAGGCGCTGTGGATCATGCATACAAACCCCGCCGTCACCATGCCCGAGGCCGACCGCGTGGCCCGCGCCATCGCCGCCTGCGACTTCACCGTGGTCAGCGAGGCCTGGCCGGAAACCGACACGGCGCGGCTGGCGGATGTGCTGCTGCCCTCGGCCGCATGGGGGGAGAAGGACGGCGCGGTCACGAATTCCGAACGCATGATCAGCCGCCAGCGCGCGGTGCTGGCTCCGCCGGGGCAGGCGCGACCCGACTGGTGGCAGATCGCCCAGGTGGCGACCCGGATGGGGTTCGCGGGCTTCGACTGGTCGGGGCCGGGGGCGGTCTTTGCCGAACATGCGGCGCTGTCGGGGGTGGCGGGGGATCTGGGCGGGGATTTCGACATCTCGGACCTGGCCGCGGCGGATTACGAGGCCCTGGCCCCGACGACCTGGCCGCAGAACGCGCGGCAGCGGGGCGGGCGGTTCTTTGGCGAGGGGCGGTTCCACACGCCCGACGGCCGGGCGCGGATGATCGCCGTCAGCGTGCGCGCCCCGGACGGTGTGCCCTTCCGGCTGAACACCGGGCGCATCCGCGACCAGTGGCACACGATGACCCGGACCGGCCTGTCGCCGCGCCTGTCGGCGCATCTGGCCGAGCCCTATCTGCAGATCCATCCGGCGGATGCGGCCGATCTGGGGCTGGGCGCGGCGGATCTGGCGCGGGTCCGGGGGCAGGGGGCGCAGGCGGTGCTGCGGGTGATGATCTCGGGCGATGTGCGGCGGGGCCATCCCTTCGCGCCGATCCATTTCACGGGGCTGACGGCGCCATCGGGGCGGATCGGCGCGGTGGTCGGGGGGCTGTGCGACCCGGTCTCGGGGCAGCCGGCGGGGAAATCGGCGCCGGTCGCGGTGACGCGATATGCCGCGGCCTGGCACGGGTTCTTGGTCAGCCGGGTCAGGCCGCGGCCGGACTGCGCCTATTGGGCGCAGGCGCGGCTGGCCGATGGCTGGCAGGTCGAGATGGCGGATGAGGCGGCGATCCCCGACTGGCCCGCCGCGCTGGAGCGGATGCTGGGCCTGGGCCCGCCCACGGCCTGGATGCGCGACCCCGCGCGCGGGACCGAACGGCTGGCCATCATCCGCGACGGCCGGCTGGAGGCGGCGCTGTTCGTGGGGCCGGGGCCCGTGCCCCTGTCGCGGGGGCATCTGGGCGCGTCCCTGGGCCGCGAGGCGCCGGGGGTCCTGTCGGGTCGGGCGCCGCGGGACCGGCCCGATCCGGGGCCGGTGGTCTGCGCCTGCCTGTCCGTGGGCCGCCGCAGCATCGAGGAGGCCGCCGCATCGGGCGCCGACACGGTCGAGCGCATCGCCGCCGCCTTGGGCGCGGGGGGCAATTGCGGGTCCTGCCGCCCCGAGATCGCGTCCCTGCTGGCGGGCATGCGCGACCGCGCGATCGCGGCGCAATAGGGCGCGACAGGCTTGACGCGGCGCGCGTCAGCGGGCACCTCGGCGCGCGAACGCCTGCGCCCGAAGGGAGATGCCGATGGAATTCGACCGCAAGATCAAGATCGCCCCGTCGATCCTGTCCGCCGACTTTGCCGATTTCGGCCGCGAGATCCGCGCGATCGAGGATCAGGGCGCGGATTGGGTCCATGTCGATGTGATGGACGGGCATTTCGTGCCGAACCTGACCTTCGGCCCGCCGGCGGTGAAGGCCTTTCGCCCGCATGTGCGCACGGTCATGGACGTGCATCTGATGATCGCGCCGGTCGATCCCTATATCGAGGCCTATGCCGAGGCGGGGGCCGATGTGATCACCGCCCATGTCGAGGCCGGGCCCCATCCCCACCGCACCCTGCAGGCGATCCGCGCGACGGGTGCCAAGGCCGGGATCGCGCTGAACCCCGGCACCCCGGTCGAGGCGGTCGAATACCTGCTGGACCTGTGCGACATGGTGCTGGTGATGACGGTGAACCCGGGCTTTGGCGGGCAGAAGTTCATCCACAGCCAGATCGACAAGATCGCGCGCCTGCGCGGGATGATCGGCGACCGGCCGATCCATATCCAGGTCGATGGCGGCGTGGACCCGGTCACCGCGCCCTTGGTCGCCAAGGCCGGGGCGGATGTGCTGGTTGCGGGTTCGGCGGTCTTCAAGGGCGGATCCGTCGCGCAGGCGGATGTCTATGGCGCGAACATGGCGGCGATCCGGCAGGCCATCGGCTGAAAGGCCGGTGGGGGGCAGGCGGGCTCGGGGCCATCGAGGCCCCTCGCCCGCCGCGGGGCCTTGCCCCGCCGCACCCGGCCCCCGGCATTTGACAAACCGGCCGCCGCCGCGTCTTCTGCCCTCCGAACGGTCACAGGAGGGTGCGATGGATCTGGGTATCGGCGGCAAGAGGGGGCTGGTCTGCGCGGCCTCGAAGGGGTTGGGGCGCGGCTGCGCCGAGGCCTTGGCGGCGGCGGGCGTCAACCTGGTCATCAACGCCCGCACCGAGGCCGAGATCACCCGCACCGCCCATGAGATCGCCGAGCGCCACGGCGTCGAGGTCACCCCGGTCGCGGCCGACATCACCACCGAGGAGGGCCGCGCCCGCGTGCTGGACGCGGTGGGTCATGCCGACATCCTGGTCACCAATGCGGGCGGCCCGCCGCCGGGCGACTGGCGGGACTGGTCGCGCGAGGATTTCATCCGTGCGATCGACGCCAACATGCTGTCGGCGGTGGCGCTGATGCAGGCCCTGGTGCCGGGGATGATGGACCGGGGCTGGGGGCGGGTGGTGAACATCACCTCGGCCTCGGTGCGTTCGCCGGTCAATGTGCTGGGGCTGTCGAACACGGCGCGGACCGGGCTGACGGGGTTCGTCGCGGGCATGTCGCGGCAGGTGGCGGGCAAGGGCGTCTGCGTGAACAACCTGCTGCCCGGCATCCATGCCACCGACCGCGCCGACAGCCTGGATGGCGGCGTCGCCAAGGCCCAGGGGATCAGCGTCGATCAGGCCCGTGCGCAGCGCCAGGCGACCATCCCCACCGGCACCTATGGCACGGCCGAGGATTTCGGCGCCGCCTGCGCCTTTCTGTGCAGCAGCCAGGCGCGCTTCATCGTCGGGCAGAACCTGATGCTGGACGGCGGCGCGCTGAACACGACGATCTGAGCGGGGGGCGCGGTTGCGGCGGGGGGGCGGCCCTGATAGGCATACCCGACCAAAACCCACCGAGATCGCCCGTGACCCTGACGCCCGCCCCCACGATGCCGCGCCTGGACGTCCAGGGGCTGACGCGCCGCTTCGACGGCCATGCGGTCGTCCGCGATGTCAGCTTCCAGGTCCAGGCGGGGCAGGTCGCCTGCCTGCTGGGGCCGTCGGGCTGCGGCAAATCGACCACCCTGCGCATCGTCGCGGGCGTCGACATCCAGGACAGCGGGCGCATCCTGGTGGACGGCCGGCTGATCTGCGACGGGCGCACGCGGGTGCCGCCCGAACGGCGCGGCATCGGGCTGATGTTCCAGGATTTCGCCCTGTTCCCCCATCTGCCCGTGCGCGAGAACGTGGCCTTCGGCCTGGCGGGCGGCTGGAAGGCCAATCGCGACCGTGTGGCCGAGCTGCTGGACCGGGTGCGAATGACGCGCCATATCGACAGCTATCCGCACGAGCTGTCGGGCGGCGAACAGCAGCGCATCGCCCTGGCCCGCGCCTTGGCGCCGCGGCCGGGCGTGCTGCTGATGGACGAACCCTTCAGCGGCCTGGACGAACGCCTGCGCGACGGCATCCGCGACGAGACCCTGGCCCTGCTGAAGGAGGAGGGCACCGCCGTCCTGCTGGTCACGCATGAGCCGCATGAGGCGATGCGCATGGCCGACCAGATCCTGCTGATGCGGGACGGGCGGATCGTGCAGCAGGGGGCGCCCTACAATCTGTACAACGCGCCGGTGGACCGGCAGGCGGCGGGTTTCTTCAGCGATATCAATGTGCTGACCGGGCGGGTGCAGGGGGCGCTGACGGATACGCCCTTTGGCCAGTTCCTGACCCCCGGCCTGCCCGACGGGGCCGAGGTCGACATCGTCATCCGCCCCCAGCACCTGAAGATCGACTTCGACCGCGCCGGGCAGGGGCCCGCGCCCACGCCCGAAAACGGCACGGCGGCCTTGGCGCGGGTGCGGCGCGCGCGCTATCTGGGCCGGGAATCGCTGGTGGAATTCGCCACGGACGAAGGCGCGATCACGCTGAATGCCACGGTGCCGGGCGTGTTCCTGCCGCCCGAGGGCACGCCGATGTGGCTGATGCTGCGGCGCGACCGGGTGCTGGTCTTTCCGCGCGGCTGATCAATCCTGCCGCGTGGCCCGGCGGTAATCGGCCAGCAGATGCGACAGGTGCAGCCGCCGCCCCGCCGGATCGCCCAGCCCCGCACAGAGCCGACGGCAGCGTTCGGACATCCGCCGGCAGTCATCGGGGTGATCGGCGGCCCAGGCCAGCCGCGCCTCCAGGTCCGATCCGTCCTCCGCCATCGGGATCACATGGGTCCAGGGCTGAAAGAGGCCGGTGACGAAGCTTTCCCACCCGTCCTGCTGGCGGATCACGGTGGCGTGGCCGAAGGCCAGCGGCAGCAGGTCGGCATCGCCCTCGGACCCCGACAGGCACAGATGCAGCCGCCCGGCCCGCGGGGGCGCGCAGGGGACGGGCGCGGTCAGCCCGGCCCCGGCCAGCGCCCGGTCGCGGCGCGGATCGGCCAGCAGCGCCAGGTCCAGCGCCGGATCGGCGGCGCGCTCCGCGAGGAACCGCCAGCGCGGGCCGCGGGTCACCGCCCCACGGGCGGCCGCGTCGCCGGGATCGGCCAGCAGCGCGGTCACGGCGGCCTCGGCCGTCAGGCGGCTGATCGGGTCATGGCCCGACAGGGTGCCGCGCCAGACCACCGCTGCGTCGCGGGCGGCAGGGCTGGGACTGGTGCTGCCGGGAAAGCCGCGATTGCCGATCCGGTGATGCCAGGGCGCGGGCCACAGGAACAGGTTCTGCGCCCCCTTGCGGCGCAGCCCGGCGATCAGCGGAGCATGGGCGGGATCGTCCGGCCCGCTGCCCGCGAAGGTCGCGGGCCGCATGTCCAGCCAATAGAGCCCCTCGCGCGCGATCCCCGCGATGTCATTGGCCACAGCCGCCGGGCGCAGCAGGCCGGGGCGCTGCGAATCCAGGTGAAAGCGCCCGTCCGGCCCGCGCCGCAGCGGCATGACGCGCCCGCCCGCATCGCGCATCACCCCCTCGGTCAGGTCCAGGCACAGGGCCTGGTCATGCGGCGCGCGCGTGGCGGCGCGGCGCAGCAGCAACGCGGGCCGCGCCAGCCGCGCTAAGCGACGGGCCAGCCGGTCGCGGCGCGCGGGGTCCTGATCGGCGCCCGGCAGCGGCGCATCCAGCATCCGCGCCCCCCGGGGCAGGTTCCGCAGCCGCGCCCGGCGCACCCCCGCGCCGGGCAGGTCGGGGATGCGGGGCAGGTCGAACCAAGGCGACAGGGCGCGGCGGTAATCCTCCGGGGTGGCGTGGTCGATGTCGATCTCGAGGAATTCGGGGCGGTCGCCGAAATGGCGGCGCGCGGCGGTCAGATGCGCCTCCCAATCCGCCGCCCACAGATCGGCCAGATCGCCCAGGGCCACGCCCCGGTCCGCCGCCACGCTGCGGGCGTAATCGCCGTCGCGATGCAGATAGCGGCTGGCGATCCAGTCCTCGACCCGGCGGGTGTTCAGCAGGAAGACCGCGCCCGGGTAATGCGCGTCCAGCAGGGCGAAGTCGCGGAAGGCCTCGATCACCGGCATGTTCAGGAAGCGCACCGATTCCATGTCGGTGAAGGCCGTGATCCGGTCGGCCCATCGCGCCAGGGGCTTGGCGCCCGTCAGCCTGGCATAGGCGATGTCGTCGGCCAGCGCGCCCTCCAGCCAATGGGCGGCGGGGATGGCGTTCATGTCGAACAGCCGCGCGATGAAGGTGGTGCCGCATTTGTTGAAGCCGATCTGGAAGAACTTGGCCCTGCATTCCGGCCCCTTGGCCTTCCGGGCGCGACCTTGGGCCGGGGCGGCGGGGCCTGTCAACCGCCGGTCGGGTCGCGGCACTTCAGGCGCCGTTTGCGACAAAGGTCTTGCCTCGGGGGCGGGCTGGCGGTACGCCTGCAGGTGGAATTCGGGAGACGCCGGCGCATCGCGCCGGGGCCGAAGGAGAAGCCGCCCCGGCAAGCTCTCAGGCGAAAGGACCGTTCTCCGCAAGAACTCTGGAGAGTGGCGCGCTGCGCCCGCCGAAGGGATAACGATCTCAGGCGCCCGGGACCGGGCAGGGACAGAGGGGGCATCGACGTGCGGGACATCGGTCCCGTCCAACCGATGCCGGCTGCCCGGCTGACCCGCAGGAGGGCCCATGGCCGACACGACCCGACGGACCGGACTGTATGATCTGCATGTGGAGCTTGGGGGCCGGATGGTGCCCTTTGCCGGATGGGAGATGCCCGTCCAGTTCCCCATGGGCGTCATGACCGAGCATCTGCACACCCGCGCCAAGGCCGGGCTGTTCGACGTCAGCCACATGGGCCAGGTGCTGGTCGCGCCCGAGGGCGGCGACATGGCCCGCGCCGCCGCCGCGCTGGAGACGCTGATCCCCGCCGATGTGGCGGGCCTGGCGCCGGGGCGCCAGCGTTACGGGCTGTTCACCAATGACCAGGGCGGGATCCTCGACGACCTGATGTTCGCCAATCGCGGGGATCATTTCCTGCTGGTGGTGAACGCGGCCTGCGCGGAACAGGACATCGCCCATCTGCAGACCCTGTCGGGCGTCACGGTGACGCCGGTGCGTGATCGCGGGCTGCTGGCGCTGCAGGGGCCGCAGGCGGAGGCGGCGCTGGCGCGGCTGGTGCCGGACGTGGCCGACATGCGCTTCATGGACAGCACGGCGCTGGATTGGGACGGGGCCCAGCTGTGGGTCTCGCGTTCGGGCTATACGGGCGAGGACGGGTTCGAGATCTCGGTCCCCGAGGCGCGGTTGGCGGATTTCGCCCGTGCGCTGCTGGATCAGCCCGAGGTGGCGCCGATCGGTCTGGGCGCGCGCGACAGCCTGCGGCTGGAGGCGGGGATGCCGCTTTACGGCCATGACATGGACGCGGGCGTGACGCCCGCGCAGGCGGCGCTCGGCTGGTCGATCCCCAGGGTCCGCCGCAATGGCGGCGCGCGGGCGGGCGGGTTTCCGGGCGCCGAGGTGATCCTGGCCGAGCTGGCTGCGCCTGCGGTCACGCGCCAGGGCCTGCGCCCCGAGGGCCGCGCGCCGATCCGCGAGGGCGTGGCGCTGTTTTCCGAGGATGGCGCGCCCATCGGCACGGTCAGCTCCGGCGGGTTCGGGCCGTCTGTCGGTGGGCCGGTCGCCATGGCGCGCATTCCTAAAGACATTCCCGAAGGCGCCACGGTTATGGCCGAGCTGCGCGGCAAGCGCCTGCCCCTGACCGTCTGCGCCCTGCCTTTTGTCACCCCCTCCTACAAACGCTGAGGATGTCATGCTGAAATATACCGAAGACCATGAATGGCTGCGCGCCGAGGGCGACGAGATCGTCGTGGGGATCACGAAGCATGCCAGCGAGCAGCTGGGCGACGTGGTCTTTGTCGAGCTGCCCGAGGAGGGCCGCGAGGTCGAGGCCGGCGAGGAGATCGTGGTGATCGAATCGGTCAAGGCGGCGTCCGACATCGTGGCGCCCGTGTCGGGCACGATCACGGCGGTGAACGCGCCCCTGGCCGATGCGCCGGGCGACGTGAACGGCGATCCGATGGCGGCCTGGTTCTTTCGCATCAAGCCTGCGGATGCGGGCGCGATGGACGGGTTCATGGACGAAGATGCCTACAAGGCGCTGATCGGCTGAGGTCGGTTCGGGGGGATGGCCCGGGGGTTTCACCCGTCGGCCAGCGGTTCTTGAACCGATGGCGAACCGCTGACCGACCCCCAAGGGTATTTGGACAACGAAGAAGAGGGGCCCGCGCGCCCCGATGGAGGCGTGATGAGCCGCTGGACCGCGAGTGACTACAACCCCGACGATTTCGCCAATCGCCGTCATATCGGGCCCTCGCCCGCCGAGATGGAGGCGATGCTGAAGGCCGTGGGCGCCGACAGCCTGGATCAGCTGATCGAGCAGACCGTGCCCGCCGCCATCCGCCAGGATGACGTGCTGGACTGGCCCGCCCTGTCCGAGGCCGGGCTGATCGCGCGGATGCGCGAGGTCGCGGCGAAGAACCGGGTGATGACCAGCCTGATCGGGCAGGGCTATTACGGGACTGTCACGCCGCCCGCGATCCAGCGCAACATCCTGGAGAACCCGGCCTGGTACACGGCCTATACCCCCTATCAGCCCGAGATCGCGCAGGGGCGGCTGGAGGCGCTGCTGAACTTCCAGACCATGGTCGCGGATCTGACCGGGCTGCCGGTGGCCAATGCCTCGCTGCTGGACGAGGCGACGGCGGCGGCCGAGGCGATGGCCATGGCCCGGCGGCAGTCGAAGTCCAAGGCGGATGCGTTCTTTGTCGCTCATGACCTGCATCCGCAGACCATCAGCGTGATCGAGACGCGGGCCGCGCCCTTGGGCATCCGCATCGTCAAGGGCTCGGTCGACGATCTGGTGGCCGATCAGGTCTTCGGCGCGATCTTCCAGTATCCCGGCACCTATGGCCATATCCGCGACCTGTCCCCCGAGATCGAGGCGCTGCATGCCACGGGCGCCTTGGCCGTGGTGGCGACGGATCTGCTGGCCCTGTGCCTGCTGCGCGAGCCGGGCGCGATGGGGGCCGATATCGCAGTGGGCTCGGCGCAGCGCTTCGGCGTGCCCATGGGCTATGGCGGGCCGCATGCGGGCTTCATGTCCTGCCGCGATGCGCTGAAGCGCGCCATGCCGGGGCGGATCGTGGGCGTCAGCGTCGATGCGGCGGGCAATCCCGCCCTGCGCTTGGCCTTGCAGACGCGGGAACAGCATATCCGCCGCGAGAAGGCGACCAGCAATGTCTGCACCGCGCAGGCGCTGCTGGCCGTGATGGCGGGGTTCTATGCGGTGTTCCACGGGCCGGTGGGCCTGCGCGCCATCGCGCAGCGGGTGCATCTGCATGCGGTGACGGTGGCCGATGCGCTGCGCGCCGCCGGGGCCGAGGTCGCGCCGGATGCGTTCTTCGACACGATCACCGTCAAGGTGGGGGTGGGCCAGCAGGGGATCATGGCCGCCGCCCGGCACCGGGGCATCAACCTGCGCCGCGTGGGCCGCGACCGCGTCGGCATCAGCGTGGACGAGACGACCGATGCGGGCGTCATCACCCGCCTGCTGGACGCCTTCGGGATCACCGATGCGGCACCGGTTGCGACCGCGCCGTCGATCCCCGAGGCGCTGCTGCGGGAAAGCGACTATCTGACCCATCCGGTCTTTCACATGAACCGGGCGGAATCCGAGATGATGCGCTATATGCGCCGCCTGTCGGACCGGGATCTGGCGCTGGACCGGGCGATGATCCCCCTGGGCTCCTGCACGATGAAGCTGAATGCCGCGGCCGAGATGATGCCCATCACCTGGCCCGAATTCGGCGCGCTGCATCCCTTTGCGCCCCATGACCAGGCAGCGGGCTATCACGAGGCCATCGCGGACCTGACCGAGAAGCTCTGCCGCATCACCGGCTATGACGCCTTCTCGATGCAGCCCAACAGCGGCGCACAGGGGGAATATGCGGGGCTGCTGACCATCGCCGCCTATCACCGCTCGCGCGGGGAGGAACGCGACATCTGCCTGATCCCGGTCAGCGCGCATGGCACCAACCCGGCGACCGCGCAGATGTGCGGGATGCAGGTCGTCGTGGTGAAATCCGCCCCGAACGGCGATATCGACTTGGAGGATTTCGCCGACAAGGCTGCCAAGGCGGGAGACCGGCTTGCGGCGGCGATGATCACCTATCCCTCGACCCATGGCGTCTTCGAGGACACGGTGCGGCAGGTCTGCGACATCACGCATCAGCATGGCGGTCAGGTCTATATCGACGGCGCCAACATGAACGCGCTGGTCGGTCTGGTGAAGCCAGGCGAGATCGGCGGCGATGTCAGCCACCTGAACCTGCACAAGACCTTCGCCATCCCGCATGGCGGCGGCGGTCCCGGCATGGGGCCGATCGGGGTCAAGGCGCATCTGGCGCCCTTCCTGCCCGGCGATCCGCAGACGGGCGAGGGCGCGGTGGCGGCGGCGCCTTATGGCTCGGCCTCGATCCTGCTGATTTCCTGGGCCTATTGCCTGATGATGGGCGGCGAGGGGCTGACCCAGGCCACCCGCGTGGCGATCCTGAACGCGAACTATATCGCCGCACGGCTGGCGGGGGCCTATCCGATCCTGTTCATGGGCAATCGGGGCCGGGTGGCGCATGAATGCATCATCGACACGCGGCCCTTCGCGGCCCATGGCGTGAGTGTGGACGACATCGCCAAGCGGCTGATCGACAACGGCTTTCACGCCCCCACGATGAGCTGGCCGGTCAGCGGCACATTGATGGTCGAGCCCACGGAGAGCGAGACCAAGGCCGAGATCGACCGCTTCATCACCGCCCTGATGGCCATCCGCGACGAGATCACCGAGGTGGCCGAGGGCCGCATCGCCGCCGATCAGAGCCCGCTGCGCCACGCCCCCCACACGGTCGAGGATCTGGTCCGCGATTGGGACCGCCCCTATTCGCGCGAGCAGGGCTGTTTCCCGGCGGGTGCCTTCCGGGTCGACAAGTACTGGCCGCCGGTGGGCCGGGTGGATAACGCCCATGGCGACCGCAACCTGATCTGCACCTGCCCGCCCTTGGAGGATTACGCCACCGCGGCCCAGTGACCCCCGCGTCGCGGCGTCTTGACAAAGACGCCGCGACCGTTAAACCACATGCCCAAGTGGGGTCGTAGCTCAGTTGGTAGAGCGCGTCGTTCGCAATGACGAGGTCAGGGGTTCGATTCCCCTCGGCTCCACCAAATCAAGTGCAGTTTATTGACACTTTTCAATTGGTTAGGTGGGCAAGAAAAGTAGCCGCCCTACGGCCTACCCCACCCCGCAATTGATATTGTGCTGGAAGTTATAGGACGATGGCGCTGCGCCTGAGAGCCTAAACCTCTACCCAACACACTGACAAAAGCCGACAAAAATTGCTTGCGCCGTATCGCCCACGACTGCTGGTCGCCGAGGCGGTTGCTGATCAGTCTGGCGCCGAAAGCAGTCCTCTCGCTTGCTGCCGAACAGCAGCTGGGCGCAACCACTTGGACGATAGCTCCAAGCTTAGCGCTGTGTGCTCGGCAGAACATCCGCCTTGGATATCTTCAGCAGGTCGTCGAAAGCTTCTCTATACGCTTTTCTCATGTCGTGTGCTTCATTGGGAGGGTCGTGATCGAAGTCAGACGCGACAATGCATTTAACCTGCCACGGGATTTTTCCTCCATCTACGATTAGAGTCCGGCCCATGGAGAGGACGGACGATGAAGAAGGCACGACTGACGGAAGAGCAGATTATTGGCATCTTGCAGGAGCATGAGGCGGGGGCAAAGTGTGCTGACCTGTGCCGCAAGCACGGGATGTCGGAGGGCACGTTCTACGCTTGGAAGGCGAAGTATTCCGGGATGACAGTGTCAGAGGCCAAGCGGCTGAAGGCGCTTGAGGAGTGAGCCTGCGAACGCCACCGGTCCGAGAGAGCAGGCGAACAACGCCAAGCTGAAGAAGTTGCTGGCCGAGCAGATGCTCGACATGGCGGCGATGAAGGAACTCTTGTCAAAAAATGGTGACGCCCGCCGTGAAGCGCGAGGCTGTCGCGCATCTGAAGGCCCATCTCGGGCTATCGGAACGGCGGGCGTGCGAGATTGCGGGCGCGGATCGCAAGATGGTGCGCTACCAGTCGCAGCGTGCGCCTGACACGGCCCTGCGCAGTCGGTTGCGTGATCTGGCCATGAGAGTCGACGGTTCGGTTACCGGCGGCTCTTCGTCCTGCTCAGGCGGGAGGGCGAGGCGTCGGGGATCAACCGCATCTACCGGCTCTACCGCGAGGAAGGGTTAACGGTGCGTAAACGCGAAGCGCGCCGCAAGGCCCTTGGCACAAGGGCCCCGATCCTGATCGAGGCACGGGCCAATGCCCGTTGGTCGCTCGATTTCGTTCATGACCAGTTCGCCTGCAGGCGGCGGTTCCGCATCCTGAATGTGGTCGATGATGTCACCCGGGAATGCCTGGCGGCGATCCCGGACACGTCGATCTCGGGCCGCCGCATGGTCCGGGAGCTGGCGGCACTGATCGAACGCCGCGGCAGGCCAGAAATGATCGTTTCAGACAACGGGACCGAACTGACTTCAAACGCGATCTTGAAGTGGTGCGCCGAGCATAAGGTCGAATGGCACTACATCGCGCCGGGCAAACCCATGCGAGACACGGCTTCGTGGAAAGCTTCAACGGCAGGATGCGGGTCGAGTTTCTCAACGAGACCCTGTTTCGCAACCTGGCCCATGCCCGTGATCTGATCGCGGCTTGGGTGACCGACTACAACACCGCGCGGCCCCACTCGGCCCTCGGCTACCAGACCCCCGCAGGCTTTGCCCTGCACCTGACCACCGCAATCGCCCGTCCCGCTGCACGCGATGAGGGTTCCGCGCGCCGGGCGATTGCTCAACCCACGCCGAAAGGCGTAAATCAGCTACCGGCTCCGGTCGCGGCTGGATGAAAGTTCAGTGGCAGGTCAGACCCGCGCTTCACCTACCGCGGCGAGGATGTGGTCCGGATACTGGAACGGGTCTGTGCCCAAGTCGGCTACCCCAGTAAGCTACTCCCCGAGAATCGGACAGTGACGGGAGCTACGATCTGACGTTTGCTGGTCTCCAAGAACGAGGAGATCAGAAATGCGGAAACGCAGAAACCATGACGCGGGCTTTAAGGCGCGTGTTGCGCTGGAAGCATTGAAGGGCGAGCGCACTGTGTCGGAGCTGGCCGCCGAATACGGCGTGCATCCGACGATGATCCATCAGTGGAGCGAGCCATAGTCCGCCATCGGTTCCAGGAGCGGACAGACATGTCTGCGGCGAGCGCGCTGCTCGACGGTGCGGCGGATATCTTCGAGCGGGGAGCCGAAAGCCAGCGGAGGCGGACGAAGAGACGGTTCGGTTGCTGCATGCCAAGATCGGAGAGCTGGCTGTCGCCAACGATTTTTTGTCACGAAAGCTCAAGCCGTGGACCGGCACGTGATGAGGCATTGGAACGCTACTGATCCGAGAGACAACGCCGGACGGGATGATTGAGCGGGGCCATCCGGCGTTGTCGGTCAGTGCGCAGTGCCGCCTGCGGTCGATTTTGCGCTCGGCCTTGCCGCCGAGAGCGCCGAGCACAAGACGATCATGATTGACGCGACCTATCTCACGGCACACCGCACGGCCTCGAGCCTTGGGGTGAAAAAGGGGGGCGCGGGCGCCAGATCGGGCGCACCAAAGGCGGTATGAACACCAAGTTGCACGCTGTCGCCGATGCGAAGGGGCGGCCGATCGGGTTCTTCATGTCGGCCGGCCAGGTTAGCGATTACACCGGCGCGGCGGCGCTGCTGGGCAGCCTGCCGAAGGCTGAGTGGCTTCTGGCCGACAGGGGCTACGACGCTGATTGGTTCAGAGACGCTTTGAAAGACAAGGGGATAAAGGTTTGCATCCCCGGACGGAGGTCCCGCAAGAAGGTCGTCAAATACGACAAGCGGCGTTACAAAAGGCGTAACCGCATCGAAATCATGTTCGGACGTCTGAAGGACTGGAGGCGCGTCGCAACCCGTTATGACCGCTGCCCGGAAACGTTCTTCTCAGCGATCATGCTCGCCGCAACCGTCTTGTTCTGGCTGTGAAACTTAATGAGTCTGGAGCCTAAGGGAAAAGTCACATCGCCGTGGTTTTTCACATGGACGTGTTCAAAAAGGCTTGATCCGGGCGGTGTGTGAACCTTAGGCTGAACCAATGATGAATGGTTCGGACCATCTGACCGGCGACATGCCCGCCCAGCCCGCCGATTTCTCGGCCGTCGCGCTGGAACGGGTGCGGGCGCTGCTGGCCGCGCCGGACATGGAGGCGGGCGCGCAGCTGCCCCCCGAACGCGACCTGGCCGCGCAGCTGGGCGTCGGGCGCCGCGCCGTCCGTCGCGCGCTGGAGGTGCTGGAGGCCGAGGGCCGCGTCTGGCGCCGCCAGGGCGCGGGCACCTTTGCCGGGCCGCCGCCCGGGCCGCGCGCCGCCCATCACCGCCAGCTGCCCGCCACGCCCGCCACCCTGCTGCATGTCATCGAATCGCGCCTGGCGCTGGAGCCGTCGCTGGCGCGCATGGCCGCCGCGCGCGCCACGCCCGAGGTGCTGCGCCGCATCGCCACCTGCATCGACCGGATCGAGACCGCCCCCGATGTCGATGCCGCCGACCTGTGGGACAGCGCCCTGCACCGCGAGATCGCGCAGGCCACGGGCAATCCGCTGCTGCTGGTCCTGTTCGACCGAATCAACGCCTGGCGGCATGACCAAGGCATCCGGCAGCTGCGGATGCGGGCACGGGTGCGCACCGGCACCGGCCATGCCCAGGACGACCATCGCCGCATCCTGGATGCGATGCGCCGGGCCGATGCCCCGGCCGCGGGGGCCGCGATGCGCGACCACCTGACCGAGCTGCACGCGATCTTTCTGCGCTATAGCCAAGAGGAGCTGACCGCCGATGACGGCTGACACCCCCGTTCTGGACCTGCGCGAGCTGTCCATCCGCTTCAAGGGCCAGCCGATCGACCTGATCGACCGGGTCAGCCTGTCGATCCGCCCGGGCCGCACCCTGGCGCTGGTCGGCGAATCGGGCTGCGGGAAATCGGTGACCTCGCTGGCCGCGATGGGGCTGCTGCCGAAGAAGGCCGCCACCGTGACCCATGGCCAGGTGCTGTTCCGGGGTGAGGATCTGGGCGCCAAGACCGTCACCCAGATGGAGGCGCTGCGCGGCAACCGCATGGCGATGATCTTTCAGGAGCCGATGACCAGCCTGAACCCGGTCTTCACCATCGGCGATCAGGTGGCCGAGGCCGTGCGCCGCCATCGCGGCTGTTCCCGCGACGCCGCGCGCGCCCGCGCCTTGGAGATGTTCCGCCTGGTCCGCATGCCCGCGGCCGAAAAGCGCATGGACGATTATCCCCACCAGCTGTCGGGGGGCATGCGTCAGCGGGTGATGATCGCCATGGCGCTGGCCAATGATCCCGAACTGCTGATCGCGGATGAACCCACCACCGCGCTGGACGTGACCATCCAGGCCCAGATCCTGGACCTGATGCGCGAATTGCTGGCGGAAACCGGCGCTGCCATGCTGATGATCACCCATGATCTGGGCGTTGTGGCTGAGATCGCCGACGATGTGGCCGTCATGTATGCGGGCCGCGTGGTGGAAACCGGCCCGGTCGGCGCGATCTTCGGCGATCCCCAGCATCCCTACACGATCGGGCTGATGGGCTCGATGCCGGCGCTGGCGGGGCGCGCGCAGGGGGCCTCGCGGCTGATGACCATTCCGGGATCGGTCCCCGTCCCCGAGGCGATGCCGCCGGGCTGCCGTTTCGCCTCGCGCTGCCCCTTCGCCAGCGGCGAATGCGATGCGGGGCGGCCCGATCTGCGCGCGCTTGGCCCCGGCCATGCCGCCGCCTGCATCAAGGCCCCGCTGGAGGCGCATTTCGCGAAAGGTGCCGCATGAGCGATCCGATCCTGACCACCACCGCGCTGGAAAAGCGATTCACCTCGGGCAAGGGGATCATCGGCAAGCCGACCGTGATCCACGCCGTCAACGGCGTCAGCCTGTCGGTGGAACGCGGCGAAACCTTCGCCATCGTCGGCGAATCGGGCTGCGGGAAATCGACGCTGGCGCGGTTGCTGCTGCGCCTGCTGGAACCGACCGAAGGGACCGTCACCTATGACGGGCAGGACCTGACCGGCCTTTCCGCCGCCCGGATGCGCAAGCTGCGGGCCGAGATGCAGTTCATCTTTCAGGACCCGTTTTCCTCGCTGAACCCGCGCATGACGGTCGAGACCATCGTGGGCGAGCCGCTGCTGGTCCATTCCACCCTGTCGCGCAAGGAACGCCGGGCACGGGTCGCGGATCTGCTGACCAAGGTGGGGCTGCGGCCCGACCATGCCGACCGTTATCCGCATGAATTCTCGGGCGGGCAGCGCCAGCGCATCTGCGTGGCCCGCGCGCTGGCCTCCGGGCCCAAGCTGCTGATCGGGGACGAGCCGGTATCCGCGCTGGACGTGTCGGTGCAGGCCCAGATCGTCAACCTGCTGGAGGATCTGAAGGACGATTTCGGCCTGACGCTGATCATCATCGCGCATGACCTGTCGGTGATCCGCCACATGGCCGACCGCGTGGCCGTCATGTATCTGGGCGAGGTGGTCGAACTGGCCGCGACCGAGGACTTGTATTCGACGCCGCGCCATCCCTATACGCGGGCGCTGCTGTCCGCGATCCCGGTGCCCAGCCCCGGCGGGCGGGGCCAGATCGCGCATCTGGGCGGCGACATCCCCTCGCCCGCCAATCCGCCCCCGGGCTGCAAGTTCCACACCCGTTGCCCCCATGCGACCGAGATCTGCCGCACCACCCGCCCCGTGCTGGAGGAGGGGACGGCGCATCAGACCGCCTGCCATCACTGGCGCGACCTGCCGACCCTGTCGGAACCCGCGCCGACCCCCGAACGCAGCCCTGCCACGGCGGCGCGCTTCGCGCTCTGGCGCGAACATTCCACCTGAACAACCAAGAAACCAACCGGGAGACGATAATGAGAATCAAGACCTTCATGGCGACGCTGCTGACCACGGTGGCATTCGGGGGCATGGCCGCCGCGCAGGATCTGCGGATCGGGCTGAACGAGGATCCCGATTTCCTGGACCCCGCGCAGTCGCGGACCTTCGTGTCCTCGCTGGTCTATGAATCGCTCTGCAACCGGCTGTTCAACACGAATACCGATATGGAGATCATCCCCGAACTGGCCACCGAATGGGACTGGTCGGATGACGGGCTGACGCTGGTGCTGCAACTGCGCGAGGGCGTGGTCCATCACGACGGCACCCCCTTCAACGCCGACAGCGCGCGCCGCGTGCTGGAACGCAACATGACCCTGCCGCAATCCTCGCGCCGGTCGGAACTGACCTCGATCGAGGGCGTCGAGGCCACGGGCGAACACGAGCTGACCATCACGCTGAACGCCCCCGACGTGACCCTGCTGGCGCAGCTGGCCCACCATGCGGGCCGGATGTATTCGCCCGACGCGGCCGAGCCCGCCGCCGAACGCTTTGGCCAGGCGCCGGTCTGCACCGGCCCCTATCAGTTCGCCGAACGGGTCGAGGGCGACCGGATCGTGCTGACCAAGTTCGCCGATCACTGGGAGGCCGACGAATATCAATATGACCGCGTGATCTATCAGCCGATCCCCGACACGACCGTGCGTCTGGCCAATGTCCGTTCGGGCGATCTGGACATCATCGAACGCACCGCGCCGTCAGACGTGCCGCAGATCCAGGGCGACGGCAGCCTGCAGCTGTTCGAGATCGCCAATATCGGCTATCAGGGCATCACCATCAATGTGGGCAACGGCTCGCGCGCGGAAGGGCCTCTGGGATCGGATGCGCGGGTGCGCCAGGCGCTGTCGCTGGCCATCGACCGCGAGGCGCTGAACCAGGTCGTCTTCGAGGGCCAGTATGTGCCAGGCAACCAATGGGCCGCGCCGGGCACCACCTGGTATGACGAGCGCGACCCGCTGCCCGCCCGCGACGTGGATCGCGCCCGCGAACTCTTGGCCGAGGCCGGGGTGGACACGCCCCTGCGCATCGAGATGCAGGTCGGCAACAGCCCCGTCGCCATGCAGCAGGCGCAGGTCGTCCAGGCCATGGCGGCCGAGGCGGGCTTCGACATCAGCCTGCGCGCGACCGAATTCGCCACGCTGCTGTCGGAGAACGCGGCGGGCAATTTCGACATGTCCCAGCAGGGCTGGTCGGGCCGCATCGACCCCGATGCCAACATCCACCCCTTCGTCAGCTGCGAAGGCGGCAATAACGACCAGAAATACTGCAACGAGGAGGTCGACGCCCTGCTGGCCCAGGCCCGCGCCGAACCGGATCCGGAGGCCCGCAAGGCGCTCTATGACCAGACGCGCGAGATCCTGGCCGAGGATCTGCCGATCATCTACCTCTATCACATCAAGTATTTCTTCACGATGCGCCAAGGGATCGAAGGGTTCGAACCCTATGCCGACGGCATCATCCGCCTGCGCGGCGTCAGCGGCTGATCCGTCCCTGAACGCCTGCGCCCGGGGCTCCGTCCGGGCGCAGGCACCCCCTAGCCAAACGAGGCCGCCATGACGCGTTACATCCTGAACCGGGTGCTGGTCGCGATCCCCACGCTGCTCTTGGTCACGATCTTCGTGTTCATGCTGCAAAAGCTGCTGCCCGGCGATCCGATCCTGGTGCTGGCGGGCGAGGATCGCGACCCCGAGACCATCGCCATGCTGCGCGAGCAGTACCGCATGAACGATCCCCTGATCATGCAATATCTCTATTGGCTGGGCGACGTGATGCGCGGCGATCTGGGCACCTCGCTGCGCACCGGCCTGCCGGTGACCGAACTGATCGCGCAGAAGCTGCCGGTGACGATCCAGCTGGCGGTGATGTCGATGATCTTCGCCATGGTGATCGGCATTCCCGCGGGCGTCATGTCGGCGGTGAAGAAGGGCACCTTCTGGGACTATCTGGCCAATATCGTGGCGCTGTCTGGCCTGTCCGTGCCGAATTTCTGGTTGGGGATCATGCTGATCCTGCTGGTCTCGGTCAATCTGGGCTGGCTGCCGGCCTCGGGCTACGAAAGCCCCTGGGTCGATCCGGTGCGCAGCTTCCAGACCATGCTGATGCCGTCGATCGTGCTGGGCACGGCGCTGGCCGCGACGCTGATGCGGCATACGCGATCATCCATGCTGGGCGTGCTGCAGGCCGATTACGTCCGCACCGCCCGCGCCAAGGGTCTGCGCGAAAAGACCGTGATCCGCCGCCATGCCTTCCGCAACGCGCTGCTGCCGGTCATCACGCTCTCGGCGGTGATGTTCGGGGAACTCTTGGCGGGCGCGGTGCTGACCGAGCAGATCTTCACCATCCCGGGTTTCGGCAAGATGGTGGTCGATGCGGTCTTCAACCGCGATTACGCCGTGGTCCAGGGCGTGGTGCTGGTCACCGCGACGGGCTTCATCCTGATCAACCTGTTGGCGGACATCCTCTATGTCCTGCTGAACCCACGCATGAGGGCCGCGATATGAGCGATGCCGTGATCGCCACCCCCGCAGCCCCCGTCGTGGCCCCGCGCCGCCAGAGCCGCGCTTGGGGCAAGCTGAAACGCAACCGCAGCGCCATGGTCGGCGGGATCTTCGTGCTGTTCTTCGTGGCTCTGGCGGTGCTGGCGCCGGTCCTGCCGATCCCGAACCCGGCGGCGACCGATTGGGGCAAGATCCGCCTCGCGCCCAATGCCGAACATTGGCTGGGCACGGACGAGATCGGGCGCGATATCCTGTCGCGGATGATCTGGGGGGCGCGGGCCTCGCTGATGGCGGGCGTCGTGTCGGTCCTGATCGCGCTGGCGGTGGGCGTGCCTTTGGGCGTGCTGGCGGGCTATTTCGGCGGCTGGACGGACCAGATCATCGCGCGGGCGACGGATGCGCTCTTGGCCATGCCCTTCCTGATCCTGGCCATCGCGCTGGCGGCATTCCTGGGCCCAAGCCTGACCAATGCCATGATCGCCATCGGCCTGTCGGCGGTGCCGGTCTTCGTACGCCTGACGCGCGGACAGGTCATGTCCGTCAAGACCGAGGACCATGTCGAGGGCGCCCGCGCCATCGGCCTGGGCCATCTGCGGATCATGACCCGCTATATCCTGCCCAATGTCTTTCCGCCGATCCTTGTGCAGGCCACGCTGACCATCGCCACCGCGATCATCGCCGAGGCCTCGCTGTCCTTCCTGGGCCTGGGCCAGCAGCCGCCCGCGCCCAGCTGGGGGTCGATGCTGGCCACGGCCAAGAACTTTCTGTCGCAGGCACCGTGGATGGCCATCTGGCCGGGGGCCGCGATCTTCCTTGTCGTGATGGGCTTCAACCTGCTGGGCGATGGCCTGCGCGACGCACTCGACCCGAAAGAGACCTGATGACCGGCGCAATCGCATCCACCCATCACCTGGCGACCGAGGCCGGGGCCGACATCCTGCGCGCGGGCGGCAACGCCTTCGACGCCGCCGTGGCCGCGGGGCTGGCCCTTCAGGTGGTGGAACCGCATCTGAACGGCCCCGGCGGCGATCTGCCCGCGATCCTGTGGAAGGACGGGCGGGCGACGGTCCTCTGTGCGCAAGGCCCCGCGCCCGCGGCGGCCACCATCGACCATTACCGGGCCGAGGGGCTGACCCTGATCCCCGGCAACGGCCTGCTGGCGACCGTCATTCCGGGCGCCTTCGACGGCTGGATGCTGATGCTGCGCGATCACGGCACGATGGAGCTGGCGGAGATCATGGCCCCCGCCATCCGTCTGGCCGCCGACGGCCATCCGATCCTGGACCGCGCGGCGGATGCCATCGCGGGTCTGGGCGCGTTCTTCAACGAACACTGGCCGTCATCCGCAGCGGTCTGGATGCCGGGGGGGCGGGCCCCGGCCAAGGGCGGGCTGTTCGCCAACCCCGACCTGGCCGCGACCTGGCGGCGGATCGCCGCGTCGCAGGGCCCCACGCGCGAGGCGCGGATCAACGCGGCGCGCGACGCTTTCTATCGCGGCTTCGTCGCCGAACGCATCGGCGCCTTCATGGCCGAGGCGCCGCTGATGGACGAAAGCGGTCGGCCCCATCGCGGCGTGCTGACCGCCGATGACATGGCGGGATACCGGGCGCATCACGAGGCCCCGGTGACGCTGGAACAGGACGGCTGGACCATCGCCAAGACCGGGCCTTGGGGGCAGGGGCCGGTCCTGCTGCAGGCGCTGGCGATGCTGGCGGGCGACGATCTGGCGGCGATGGACCCAACGGGCCCCGATTTCGCCCATCTGGTGGTCGAGGCGCTGAAGCTCTCCATGGCCGACCGCGAGGCCTATTACGCCGATCCCGACCGCGTCGCCGTGCCGATGGAGGCGCTGCTGTCGCCCGCCTATGCGGCCCTCCGGCGCGCGGCGATCGGGGGCCGCGCCGATCTGACCCTGCGCCCGGGCATCCTGCCGGGCCATGACGCGCAGGTGGCGCAGGTCCGCGCGATGCTGGACCGGCTCAGCCTGCCCGAGGGCGCGGTCTACGAGCCGACCATGGCGCATCTGTCGGATGCGCCGCGCGGCGACACGGTGCATCTGGACGTGATCGACCGGTGGGGGAACATGGTGTCCGCCACGCCTTCGGGCGGCTGGCTGCAAAGCTCGCCCATCGTGCCGGGCCTGGGGTTCTGCCTGAATTCACGGGCGCAGATGTTCTGGCTGGACAGGGATGCGCCCTGCGCGCTGGCGCCGGGCAAGCGGCCGCGCACGACCCTGTCCCCCAGCCTGGCATGGCACAAGGACGGGCGGCGCATCAGCTTCGGCACGCCCGGCGGCGATCAGCAGGATCAGTGGCAGCTGCTGTTCTGGCTGCGCCACGCCCATCAGGGCATGGATCTGCAGCGGGCGATGGACGCGCCGATGTTCCACATCACGCATATGCCGTCCTCGTTCCATCCGCGCACCCGCGCGCCCGGCGGCGTGGTGGCCGAGGAAAGCCTGCCCCCCGCCACCCTGACCGCGCTGGAGGATCGGGGCCACGCCCTGACCCGCGCCCCCGCGGGCAGCCTCGGTCGCCTGACGGCGGCGGCGCGCGGGGCGGAGGGCGCGTTGACGGCCGCGGCCACGACCCGCACCGCGCATGGCCGGGCAATCGTGATCGACTGACGGGGCGGTTTGCCGCCTTTCCGGGCGCGGCGGTGGAACGATGCCGCGCCCGGCCCGTTGGACCCGGCAACCAACGAGGTACCCCGATGCGTAACACGCTTGCCGTTCTCGCCCTCTGCACGATGCCCGCCGCGGCGCTGGCCCAGCAGGAAGGCCCCTTCTCGCTGCCCGAACTGCCCTATGGCTATGACGCGCTGGAACCGGTGATCGATGCCGAGACGATGGAGCTGCATCACAGCCGCCACCACCAGTCCTTCATCGACAACCTGAATTCCGCCGTGGCCGATGGCGACATCGCCGAGGATGCCCAAGTCGAGGACCTGCTGGCCAGCGCCAGCACCCAGACCGACCGCGTCCGCAACAGCGCCGGCGGCCATTGGAACCACACCTTCTTCTGGGAGCTGATGGCCCCCGAGGGCGAGCGCGGCGAGATGTCGTCCGAGCTGTCCGAGGCGATCACCGCCGTCTTCGGATCGGAGGATGACTTCCGCAGCGCCTTCGAACAGGCCGGCGCGGGCCAGTTCGGGTCGGGCTGGGCCTGGCTGATCGTGGATGATGCGGGCCAGCTGCAGGTCACCTCGACCCCGAACCAGGACAATCCGCTGATGGACGTGGCCGAGGTTCAGGGCACGCCGATCCTGGGCAATGACGTGTGGGAACACGCCTATTACCTGACCTACAACAACCGCCGGGGCGATTATCTGGAGACCTGGTGGGATGTCGTGAACTGGGACCAGGTGTCGGAAAACTACGCGGCCGCACTGGCCGAGTGATCGATTGATGATCACGGACGACGCGCGTCCCCCGGGGCGCGCGTCTTTTCATGCGCGGTCCCGATGCCGGACGTTGACAGGGCGAAGACGCGACGCTTAGTCTCGGCATGCAATGCAACCGTATCGGACAGCAATACACATGCCCCGTCCCGCCCGCCGCGTCGCCCTTGCCGGCTTTGTCCATGAAAGCAATTCCTTCGCCCCCAGCCCGGCGGACATTCAGGCATTCCTGCAGGGCGGCGGCTATCTGCCGCTGAGCCGGGGCGCGCAGATCATCGACCGGGCCCGCGACGTGAACCTGCCCGTGGCCGGCGCCTTGGCCGCGGCGCGCGAACGGGGCTGGGACCTGCTGCCGGTGATCTGGGCGGGGGCGGTGCCCTCGGCGCCGGTGACGGCGGACTGCTACCGCGCGATCACGGATGAGCTGGTCGAGGGGCTGGCCGCCTTGGGCCCGCTGGACGGGGTGTTTCTGGACCTGCACGGCGCGATGGTGGCCGAGGGCGCGCCCGATGGGGAGGGCAGGCTGCTGGCCCGGGTGCGCGCGGCGGTGGGGCCCGACGTGCCGGTGGTGGCCGCGCTGGACCTGCACGGCAATATCAGCGCCCAGATGGTCGAGGCCGCCGACCAGATGGAGGGGTTCCGCACCTATCCCCATGTCGACATGGCGCTGACCGGCCGCAGGGCCGCGGCGGCGCTGGACCGGCTGATGGGCGGCGCGCGCCCGGCCAAGGCCTTTCGCCAGCTGGATTTCCTGATCCCCATCGCCTGGCAGGCGACATCGACCGAACCCGCGGCGGGGATCTATGCCCTGCTGGAGGAGGCCGAGGCCCAAGGCGTCGGCGCATCGGTCTTCATGGGCTTTCCGGCGGCGGATGTGGCCGATTGCGGGCCCTCGGTCATCGCCTATGCCGATGATGCGGCAATGGCCGATGCCTGGGCCGACCGGCTGGCCCGGGCCGTCGCCGATGCCGAACCCGCCTTCCGGGGGGAATGCCTGACCCCGGATCAGGGCGTGGCCCGCGCCATGGCCGCGCCGCGCGGGCCGGTGGTGCTGGTGGACACCCAGGACAATCCCGGCGCGGGGGGCGATTCCGACACGACGGGCATGCTGCGCGCGCTGGTCGCGGCGGATGCGCGCGATGCGGCGATCGGGCTGATCGTCGATCCCGCCGCCGCGGCCGAGGCGCATCGCGCGGGGCAGGGGGCGGTGATCGACCTGGCCTTGGGCGGCCGCTCCGGCGTCGCGGGCGACGCGCCCTTCGCCGCATCCTTCACCGTCGAGGCGCTGTCGGACGGGCGCTGCCATGCGACCGGCCCCTATTATGGCGGCGCGCATCTGGATCTGGGGCCCTGCGCCTGTCTGCGGATCGGGGGCGTGCGCATCGCCGTCGCCTCGGAAAAGGCGCAGATGGCCGACCGCCGGATGTTCGGATTCCTGGGCATCGTCCCCGAGGATCAGGCGATCCTGGTCGTCAAGAGCTCGAACCATTTCCGCGCCGATTTCGCGCCCATCGCGGCGGATATCCTGACCTGCGCCGCGCCCGGGCCGATGCCCGTCAGCCCGGCCGGCCTGCCCTTCCGCCATCTTCGCCCCGGCATCCGGCTGGAACCCGGCGGCCCGACCTTCACGCCCCCCGCGCAAGGCTGACGCCAAGATCGCCCCGCGGATCCGTTCAACAGAGAGGACATCATGTTCAACAGACTGACTGCGACGTTCCTTGCCTCGACCATGCTGACCGGCGCGGCCTGGGCCGAGACCACCATCACCGCCGTGATGCATTCGGGCCTGCGCGTGCTGGACCCGATCATCACCACCGCCCATATCAGCCGCAACCACGCCTACATGATCTATGACGTGCTGGTGGCGCAGGACAGCGACTTCCAGCCGCAGCCGCAGATGGCCGACTGGACCACCTCCGACGACGGGCTGATCTGGACCTTCACCCTGCGCGAGGGGCTGGTCTTCCATGACGGCGAACCCGTCACGGCCGCCGATGCGGTCGCGTCCCTGAACCGGTGGGCGCAGCGCGATGCGGGCGGTCAGGTCATCATGGACCGCACCGAGAGCCTGGAGGCCACGGACGACCGCACCATCACCTGGACGCTGAGCGAGCCCTTCGTGCCGATGCTGGACGTGCTGTCCAAGCAATCCGCCATCCCGCCCTTCATCATGCCCGCCCGCGTGGCGGAAACCCCCGCCGACGAGGCGATCACCGAATATGTCGGCTCGGGCCCCTTCACCTTCAACGAGGCCGAATTCCAGCCCGGCCTGAAGGTCGTCTATGAGAAATTCGAGGATTACGTCCCCCGCGACGAGCCCGCCTCCTGGATGGCGGGCGGCAAGGTGGTGAATGTGGACCGCGTCGAATGGGTCAACATGCCCGACGTGCAGACCGCCGTGAACGCGCTGTCCAGCGGCGAGATCGACTATATCGAGGCGATGCAGGTCGACCTGATCCCCCTGCTGGAGGGTGATCCCGACATCGTGGTGGAGACGCGCGAGCCGACCGGCATGCAGACCATGACGCGGATGAACTTCCTGCACCCGCCCTTCGACAACCCCCAGATCCGCCAGGCCGCGCTGAAGGCCGTCACGCAGGAACCGATCCTGGCCGCGATGGTCGGCAATCCCGAATACTATCAGGTCTGCGGCGCGGTGCTGGGCTGCGGCACGCCGCTGGAAAGCGATGGCGGGGCCGAGACCCTGGTCCAGGGCGGCGGCGCGGACGAGGCCCGCGCCCTGCTGGAGGAGGCGGGCTATGACGGCACCCCCGTCGTCATCATGGCACCGACCGATCTGGTCGCCTTGGTGACCCAGCCCGTGGTCGTGTCCCAGATGCTGCGCGAGGCGGGCTTCACCGTCGACATGCAGCCGATGGACTGGCAGACGCTGGTGACGCGCCGCGCGAGCCAAGCGGCCCCTGCGGATGGCGGCTGGAACATCTTCATCACCAACTGGATGGTGCCCGAGATCTCGAACCCGATCTCGAACCCGATGCTCAGCGGGCGGGGCGATGACGCCTGGTTCGGCTGGCCCACCGACGAGGCGATCGAGGCGCTGAAGGAGGACTATATCGACGCCGAGACGCCCGAGGCGCAGGCCGAGGTCGCGGCCCGCATCCAGGATCACGCGCTGGAGAACGGCCTGCTGATCCCTCTGGGCCAATACACCCTGCCGCAGGCCCGCCGCACCACGATCACCGACATGATCGACAGCCCGGTCCCGGTCTTCTGGGGCATCACCAAGTCCGAGTGACGATCAGGGGGCGGCCCCGTGCCGCCCCGCCGACCTGACAGGGGGTTCTTGCGATGCTGGGCTATGTTCTGCGCCGCGTTCTGGCGGTGATTCCGGTCATGCTGCTGGTGGCGGTCTTCGTCTTTCTGCTGCTGCGCCTGACGCCGGGCGATCCGGCGGCGATCATCGCGGGTGACATGGCCACCCCCGCCCAGCTTGAACGCATCCGCGAGGCGATGGGCCTCAACGACCCGATCCACATCCAGTTCATCACCTGGGTGGGTCAGCTGCTGCGCGGCGATCTGGGCGTGTCGCTGATCTCGAACACGCCGGTGGCGGCGATGGTCGCGGACCGGATCGGGCCGACCCTGTCCATCGCGGTGCTGACCATCCTGATGTCGGTGGCGCTGGCCGTGCCGATGGGGGTGCTGGCCGCGTGGAAGCATCGCAGCGCCGCCGATTACGCGGTGATGACGTTTTCGGTGCTGGGCTTTTCGGTGCCGGTCTTCGTGATCGGCTATCTGTTCATCCTGGTCTTCTCGCTGCAGCTGGGCTGGTTCCCGGTCCAGGGCTTCCGGCCCCTGTCCGCGGGGCTGGGGGCGTTTCTGTCCACCGCCTTCCTGCCCGCGCTGACGCTGTCCACGATCTATGTCGCGCTGATCGCGCGGATGACGCGCGCCAACATGCTGGACGTGCTGGGCGAGGATTACATCCGCACCGCCCGCGCCAAGGGCGCCCCGGAACGCCGGGTGCTGTTCCGCCATGCGCTGCGGAATGCCGCCGTGCCGATCCTGACGGTGATCGGCACGGGCTTTGCGCTGCTGATCGGGGGCGTGGTGGTCACGGAAACCGTCTTCAACATCCCCGGCGTGGGCCGCCTTACGGTCGATGCGATCCTGGCGCGGGATTATCCGGTGATCCAGGCGATGATCCTGCTGACCAGTTTCCTCTATGTGCTGGTGAACCTGCTGATCGACCTCAGCTACAGCCTCTTTGACCCAAGGATCCGCTACTGATGGCACAGATCCCGCAACCCACATCCGCGATGCAGCCCGTGCTGCGCGCGCTGCGCCTGCCGCAATTCGGTCTGGGCGCGAAACTGGCGGCGCTGATCCTGGCGGTCATCGTCCTGCTGACGCTGCTGGCGGGCTGGATCGCGCCGCATGATCCGCTGGCCATGAACCCGATGGTCCGCCTGCAGGGCCCACAGCCGGGCCACCCGCTCGGCACCGACAATTTCGGGCGCGACATCTTCAGCCGGGTGCTGATCGGCGGCCAGCTATCGCTGATCATCGGCATCGCCACGGCGGTCGTGGCCGTGGCGCTCGGCCTGGTGATCGGGCTGGTGGCGGGCTTCTTCCGCACCGCGGATGCGATCATCATGCGGGCGATGGATGCGCTGATGGCGATCCCCTCGATCCTGCTGGCCATCGCGCTGGTGGCGCTGAACGGGCCGTCCGTCGGGTCGGTCATCGCCGCCATCACCATCCCCGAGATCCCGCGCGTGGTCCGTCTGGTCCGCGCCGTCATCCTGTCCGCGCGCGAGGAACCCTATGTCGAGGCCGCCATCGCGCTTGGCACGCCGATGCGCAAGATCCTGATCCGGCATCTGGTCCCCAACACGACGGCGCCCCTGATCGTGCAGGGCACCTATATCCTGGCATCCGCCATCCTGACCGAGGCGATCCTGTCCTTTCTGGGCGCGGGCGTCAGCACGGAAACCCCCACCTGGGGCAACATCATGGCCGAGGGGCGGCAGTTCTTCCGCATCAAGCCGGAGCTGATCCTCTATCCCGGCATTGCGCTGTCGCTCTGCATCCTGTCGATCAACCTGCTGGGGGATGCCGCGCGCGACATGCTGGACCCACGGCTGAAGAAGAGGGCGGGCTGATGCGCTTCAAGACCGGCAATTTCGACGCAGCCGAGGTGGTCCTGCAGACCGAGGGCCTGACCGTGACCCTGCCCGATACGCCGGGCGATCCGGCGGTGCTGTCGGGGATCGACGTGACCATCCGCGCGGGCGAGACGGTCTGCCTGGTGGGGGAATCCGGGTCCGGCAAATCCGTGACCTCGCTGGCGATCATGGGGCTCTTGCCGCAGGCCTTGCAGGTCCGGGGCGGCACGATCGCCCTGCAGGGCCGCGACCTGCTGCCCTTGTCGCAGGCCCAGATGCGCGATCTGCGCGCGGCCCGCGTGGCGATGATCTTTCAGGAACCCATGACCGCCCTGAACCCCGTCCTGCGCGTCGGCGATCAGATCATGGAGGTGATGGAGCTGCACACCCGCCATTCCGCCGCCGAACGGCGCCGCCGCGCCATCGCCATCATGGAGCAGGTGCATCTGCCCGATGTCGAGCGCATCTTCCGGTCCTATCCGCATCAGCTGTCGGGCGGCCAGCGCCAGCGGATCATGATCGCCATGGCCTTGGTGCTGGAGCCCGCGCTGCTGATCGCGGACGAACCCACGACCGCGCTGGACGTGACCACGCAGAAGCAGATCCTGTCGCTGATCGACGAATTGCAGCGCGACCATGGCACGGCGGTGCTGTTCATCACCCATGACATGGGCGTGGTCGCCGAGATCGCCGACACGGTCTATGTGATGAAGCAGGGCGCGATCGTCGAACATGGCCCCGTCGAGACCCTGCTGCGCGCCCCCAAGGCCGATTACACGCAAAAGCTGCTGCGCGCCGTGCCCAGCCTTGCGCCGCGTCCCGCGCGGGCGGCGGGGGGCGATCCGGTCCTGCGGGTCGAGCGGTTGAACAAGGTCTATGGCGGCGGCGGCATCCTGCGCAAGCTGCCCCAGGCCCATGCGGCCAAGGATGTGACCTTCGCCCTGGCGCCGGGCCGCACCTTGGGGATCGTGGGCGAAAGCGGGTCGGGAAAATCCACTGTGGCGCGCTGCATCATGCGGCTGATCGAGCCCTCCTCGGGGCGGATCATGCTGGACGATGCCGATATTGCGCCCCTGTCCCGCGCCGCCCTGCGCCCGCATCGCCGCAAATTGCAGGTGGTGTTCCAGGACCCGATGCGGTCCCTGAATCCGCGCTGGACGGTGGGCGAAAGCCTGATCGAGGGGCCGCTGAACTATGGCACACCGCGCCGCGAGGCCATGGCCGAGGCCGCCCGCCTGATGGGCGTCGTGGGCCTGCCCGAGGACGCGCTGCGCCGTTATCCGCATCAGTTTTCCGGCGGGCAGCGCCAGCGCATCGCCATTGCCCGCGCGGTCATGATGCGCCCCGAAGTGTTGGTGGCCGACGAGGCCGTGTCGGCGCTGGACGTGTCGGTGCAGGTGCAGGTGCTGGATCTGCTGGACCAGTTGCAGCGCGATCTGGGCATCGCCATCGTCTTCATCACCCATGATCTGCGCGTCGCCGCCCAGATCTGCGACGAGGTGATCGTCATGCAGCGCGGCGCGGTGGTCGAACACGGGCCTGCGGGCCAGGTGCTGGCCGCCCCCGCCCATCCCTATACCCGTGCCCTGATCGAGGCCGCACCCGGCCGATCCTGGGATTTCCAGAACTTCCGCGAGATGCAAGGACTGCCCCATGCCGAACCTGCCTGAGATCGACGCCACAGCCCCCGACCTGACCGCCATCTTCCGCGACCTGCACGCCCATCCCGAACTGGGATTCGAGGAGACCCGCACCGCCGCCATCGTCGCGGGAAAGCTGCGGGACTGGGGCTTTGACGAGGTGCATGAGGGCGTGGCGAAAACCGGCGTCGTGGGCATCCTGCGCGGGCGGGGCATGGGCAACCGCCGCGTGGGCCTGCGCGCCGATATGGACGCCCTGCCGATCCAAGAGGCGACGGGGCTGGACCATGCCTCGACCACGCCCGGCACCATGCATGCCTGTGGCCATGACGGGCATACGACGATGCTGCTGGGCGCCGCGCAATATCTGGCCGCCAGCCGCAATTTCGACGGCACCGCGGTTTTCATCTTCCAGCCCGCCGAGGAGGGGCTGGGCGGCGCGCGCGGCATGATCGCCGAGGGGCTGTTCGACCGCTTTCCGGTGGACGAGGTCTACGGCCTGCACAACAGCCCGAACGGGCGGCCGGGGACGGCGGCGCTGTGCCGGGGCGCCGCGATGGCGGGGGCGTCCTTCTTCGACATCACCGTGCAGGGCAAGGGCAGCCATGCCGCCATGCCGCATCAGTCGCGCGACGCGCTGGTCATCGCCTCGGCGCTGGTGGGGCAATTGCAGACCATCGTCAGCCGCAACCTGGCGCCCTTGGACACCTGTGTGCTGTCGGTAACCCAGATCCATTCGGGCAGCGCCTATAACGTGGTGCCCCAGACCGCGACGCTGGCCGGCACGATCCGCTATTTCAAGCCCGAGGTGATCGAGATGGCCCAGACCCGCATGCGCGAGATCTGCGCCGGGATGGCCCAGGCCTATGGGGTCGAGATCACGGTCGATCTGCGCAACGTCTTCGACGTGCTGATGAACGATCCCGCCCTGTCGGATGCCTGGATCGAGGCCGCGCGCGACGTGCTGGGCGCGGATGCCGTGCTGGACGGCGACGAACCCGCCACGGGCTCCGAGGATTTCGCCGACATGCTGCAGATCGTGCCCGGCGCTTACGGGCGCGTGGGCCATGCGGGGACCATGCCGCTGCACAATCCGGGCTTCGTGCTGGACGAGGCGGTGCTGCCGGTCGGCGCATCCATCTATGCCCGGCTGATCGAACGCCGCCTGCCGGTGGCGGCATGAGCGCGCTGGACCTGCCCTTCGACACGGACGCGATGCTGGCGGGCCTGCGTCCTTGGGTCGAATGCGAAAGCCCCACCTGGGACGCCGCCGCCGTCAGCCGGATGATGGATCTGGCCGCGCGCGATCTGGCCGAGGCAGGTGCTGCGGTGGAAACCGTGCCGGGGACCAAGGGCTTCGGCACCTCGATCCGCGCCACCTTCCCGCATCCCATTCAGGGCCAGCCGGGGATCCTTGTGTCGGGCCATATGGACACGGTCCATCCCGTGGGCACGCTGGACAAGCTGCCTTTCCGGGTGGCCGACGGCAAGGCCTGGGGGCCGGGCATCATGGACATGAAGGGCGGCAATTACGTCTTTCTGGAGGCGATGCGCCAGATCGCGCGGTCTGGCATGACCACGCCCCTGCCGGTGACCTTCCTCTTCACCCCCGACGAGGAGGTGGGCACCCCCGCCACGCGCGGTCTGATCGAGGATGCCGCACGCGGCCAGCGCGCCGTGCTGGTCCCCGAACCGGCGCTGCCCGATGGGGGCGCGGTGATCGGACGCTATGCCATCGCGCGATTCGATCTGGTGACGCAGGGGCGGCCCAGCCATGCGGGCTGGGCGCTGAAGGACGGACGATCCGCCATCGCCGCCATGGCGCGCCGCATCCTGCAGATCGAGGCGATGACGACCGAGGATTGCACATTCTCGGTGGGCGTCATCCATGCCGGGCAATGGGTGAACTGCGTGGCCTCGGAATGCCGGGCCGAGGTCCTGTCCATGGCCAAGACCCAGGAGGATCTGGACCGCGGCGTCGCCGCCATGCGGGACCTGCAGGGGGTCGAGGGCGGGGTCGAATTTATCGTGACCCGTGGCGTCACCCGCCCGGTCTGGGAACCGCAGCCCGGGACCATGGCGCTGCTGGATCTGGCGCAGGATCTGGCCGGTCGGATCGGGTTCGACCTGACCTCGGACCGGGCCGGGGGCGGGTCGGACGGGAACTTCACCGGCGCGATGGGGGTGCCGACGCTGGACAGCATCGGCGTCCGGGGCCGGGGCCTGCACACGCTGGACGAACATATCGACACCGCCAGCCTGGTCGAACGCGCGCGCCTGGCCGCGGGCCTGCTGACCCGGATCGCCTGAATGTCAGCGGGCGTTCAGCGCGCCCGCAGCGCTCATGGCTAAGGCGGCGAAGCTGCGCGCGAAGCCTTCGGCATCCCATTCGCCAAGCGATCCGGCGATGTGGATGGCGCCCAAGGGCAGGCCCGCCGCATCCAGGACGGCGACGCCCAGGGCGATCTCTCCGGCGACGATCTGCTGTTGGGCCAAGGCATAGCCCTGCTCGCGGGCCAGGTCGACCTCGGCCATGATCGCCTGCGGATCGGTCAGGGTGCGCTGCGAATAGGGCAGCAGCGTGGACCGCGCCAGCAGCGCCTCGGCATCGGGGCGGGGCAGGCGCGACAGCACCGCCCGCCCCCCCGCCGTGCAATAAAGCGGCACGCTGGTCCCGATCAGCGATGCCGAATAGAAGCCGCGCTTGGACTGGAAGCGCAGCGCATAGACCAGCCGCAGATCGTCGCGCAGGCTGAAATCCACCCGCTCGCCCGTTTCGCGGCGCAGCTCCATCAGCACGGGCAGGACGCGGGCGATCTGGGGGTCCAGCCGCTGATAGTCCAGCGCATGATCCAGCAGGCGCAGGCCCGGCAGATAGCCGCGATCCTGCGGGTCGCGGCGCAGATATCCCTGATGGCGCAACGTATGCACGATGCGCTGCACCGCGCTGCGGCCCAGCCCGCTGCGGGACGCGATCTCGCCCAGGGACAGGGGCCCCGAGGCGCCGTGAAAGGCCGACAGGACCTGAAAGCCGCGCGCGATGGCATCGACGAACAGCGCGTCATCGGCGGGCGGGGGCGTGGGAACGGGCGGCAGGACCGGGCGGGAGATGTCGCTCATGCAGGATCGCTTGACGAGGCGCGGGGGCGCGGATTATCGTTATCAATACAAGCATATCGCACAGCGATACGGCATGCAACAGGGGATCGGTCATGGCGGGAACGAATGCGCTGAGCGCGGCGCAGATGGTCGCGGGGTTCGAACGGGGCGATCTGTCCCCGGTCGAGGTGACCCGCGACGTGCTGGACCGGATCGACGCCTGCGAGCCGCGCATCGCCGCCATCTGGCACCAGGACCGCGACGCCGCGATGGCGGCCGCGCGGGCCGCCGAGGCCCGCTGGCACGCGGGCGATCCGATCCGGGTGGGCGGCGTGACGCTGGACGGCGTGCCCGTGACCATCAAGGAAAACATCGCCACGCGCGGCCTGCCCATGCCCCTGGGCTGCGCCGCATCGGACCTGACGCCCCGGACCGAGGACGCCCCCCCCACCGCCCGCCTGCGCGAGGCGGGGGCGGTCTTTGTCGGCCATACCACCATGCCCGATCTGGGGATGCTGTCATCGGGCCTGTCCAGCTTTCACCGCCTGACCCGCAACCCGTGGAACACCGCCATGAACCCCGGCGGGTCCAGCGCGGGGGTCATGGCGGTGTTCCACGGGTTGCGGGGCCGGCGGGGAAAGCTGGACAGGCCCGATCCATCTAGGCACGGATATCGGCGGCTCGATCCGGCTGCCGGCGGCCTGGTGCGGGCTGGTGGGGGTCAAGCCCAGCCTGGGCCGCATCCCCATCGATCCGCCCTTCATGGGCCGGGCGGCGGGGCCGATGACGCGCACCGTCACCGATGCCGCCATGGCCATGGCGGTGCTGGCGCGGCCCGATCCGCGCGACCACATGGACCTGCCCGCGCAGGCGATCGACTGGCTGGACCTGGACCGCGACCTGGCGGGCCTGACCATCGGGCTGCAGATGGATGCGGGCTGCGGGATGCCCGTCGATCCCCAGGTCCGCGACGCCATCGCCCGCGCCGCCGCCGCGATGGAGCGCGCGGGCGCCCGCATCCTGCCCGTCGATCCCTGGCTGACGCCGGACCTGCTGGCCCATGTGGACCGCTTCTGGCAGACCCGGGCCGGGGTCGAGCTGTCCGCCATGCCCCCCGACCGGCGCGCGCGCATCCTGCCGCGCATCCTGGACTGGGCCGATCGCGGCCTGGGCCGCAGCGGCGAGGATGTCTATCGCGATTACGCCGCCACTGTCGAGATCCGCCGCCTGACCGCCGCCGTCACCGCGCGGTTCGACGCGATCCTGTCGCCGGTCTCGCCCAATACCGCCTTTCCGGCGGAATGGGGCTGTCCCTGCGACGACGACGTGTCGCGGACGATGGACCATATCGGCTTCACCATGCCCTTCAACCTGGGCGAACAGCCTGCGGTCTCGGTGCCCTGCGGCTTTGACGATGCGGGCGTGCCCATCGGGCTGCAGATCGCGGGGCGGCGCTTCGACGATCTGGGCGTGCTGCGCGTTGCGCGGGCCTGGGAGCGCATCGCCCCGCCGTCCCGCCCCTGGCCCATGGATGGCGGAGACGCGGCATGACCGACTGGACCGCCCGCGCCGCCGAGTTGTATGACGGCGGCCACCGCCGGATGCTGATCGACGGCGACTGGACCGATGCCCGGTCCGGCGCCGTGATCGAGGCCCGCAACCCCGCCGATGGCCGCCTGCTGGCCACTGTGCCGCGCGCGGACAGCGCGGACATCGACCGCGCCGTGGCCGCCGCCCGCCGCGCCTTCGAGGGGCCGTGGTCGCGCTTTACCCCCTTCGAGCGGCAGGCCCTGCTGCTGCGCATCGCCGACCGGGTCGAGGCCGAATGGCAGGACCTGTGCCTGTCCGACACGCTGGACATGGGCATGCCCATCCAGCGCAGCCTGGCCAACAGCCGCCGGGTGCTGGGGATGCTGCGGTTCTATGCGGGCCAAGCGGTGGCGATCCACGGGCTGACCATCCCCAATTCCTTTCCTGGCGACATCCGGTCCTGGACGGTGCGCGAACCCTTGGGCGTGATCGGCGCGATCATCCCGTGGAACGCCCCCATCGCGGGATCGGTGTGGAAGATCGCCCCCGCTTTGGCAACCGGCTGCACGGTCGTGCTGAAACCGTCCGAGGAGGCCTCGCTGACCGTGCTGATGCTGGCCCGCATCATGCAGGATTGCGGCCTGCCGCCGGGGGTGCTGAACGTGGTGACGGGCCTCGGCCCCGAGGCGGGGGCCGCCTTGGCCGCCCATCCCGACGTGGACCGCGTGGCCTTCACCGGATCGACCGGCACGGGCCGGGCCATCGCGCAGGCGGCGGCGGGCAACCTGCGCCGCGTCTCGCTGGAGCTGGGGGGGAAATCGCCCGTCATCCTCTGCCGCGACGCGGATCTGGACCGGGCCATCCCCATCGCGGCCATGGCGGTCTTTGCCAATTCCGGCCAGATCTGCATCGCGGGCTCGCGCCTTTTCGTCGCGCGCGAGATCCAGGACGAGGTGCTGTCGCGCCTGGCCGATCAAGCCGCCGCCCTGCGCATCGGCCCGGGCCTGGACCCCGCGACCGAGATCGGGCCGCTGATCTCGGCGCGTCAGGCGGACCGGGTGCAAGGCTATCTGGACCGGGGCCTGGCCCAAGGCGCGCGCCTGCTGACCGGCGGCGCCCGCGCCGAGGGGCCGGGGCTTGCGGGCGGGCATTTCTTTCAGCCCACCGTCTTTGCCGATGTGGCCGACGACATGACCATCGCGCGCGAGGAGATCTTTGGCCCGGTCCTGTCCGCCCTGCCCTTCGACGATCTGGACGAGGTCGTGACCCGCGCCAATGCCACCCCCTACGGGCTGGCGGCGGGGGTCTTCACCACGCATCTGGGCACGGCGCACAAGCTGGCGCGGCGGCTGCGGGCGGGGACGGTCTGGGTCAACATGTATCACGCCATCGACCCGGCCGTGCCCTTCGGCGGGGTCAAGGCATCCGGCCATGGCCGCGAGGGCGGGATCGAACATCTGGACGAATTCCTGGACAGCAAGGCCGTCTGGATCAACACGGACTGACAGGTAGGGGGACGCATGGCGCAACTGGGGTTGATCGGGCTGGGCCATATGGGCCATGGCATCGCGCGCAACCTGGCCTTGCGGGGGCACCGGCTGCGCTATCTGGACCATCCCGGCAACCGCCCCGCGGATGAGATCATCTCGCTCGGCGGGCAGGCCTGCGCGACGGCGCGGGACGTGGCGCGGGGGGCGGATGCGGTGATCCTCTGCGTGACCGGATCGCCCCAGGTCGAGGCGGTGCTGACTGGCCCCGAGGGCGTCATCGCGGGGCTGGCGCCGGGCGCGGTGGTCGTCGACTGTTCCACCGCCCTTCCGGATTCCACGCTGCGGATGTGGTCGCTGGTGGCGCGGGCGGGGGCGCGCTATCTAGACGCGCCCATGACCCGCACCGCGCGCGAGGCGCATGAGGGGCGGCTGAACCTGCTGGTCGGGGGGGACGGCGCGGTGCTGGACCGCATGCGCGCCGTGCTGGGCTGTTTCGCCGAAAACATCCGCCATGTCGGCCCCTTGGGGTCGGGGCACCGGATGAAGCTGCTGCACAATTTCGTCTCGGTCGGGTTTCTGTCGCTGCTGTCCGAGGCGGCGGCCCAGGCCACGGATGCGGGCATCGCGCCCGAGACCCTGGTCGAGGTGCTGGCCGCGGGGGGCGGGGCGGGCGTGGCGCTGGACCGGATCACGCCCTTCCTGACCCGCGGCGATCGCGGGGCCATGCCCTTTTCCATCGCCAATGCCGCCAAGGACCTGGATTATCACCTGCAGATGTCGGCCGAGGCCGGGGCCGAGGACCGCATCGCCCAAGGCATCGCCGCCGTGCTGCAGGGCGCGGCCGCGTCGGATGGCGACCGGACCCTGCCGGAACTGGCCCGGATGCTGCGCCGGTCAGACCCGGCGACCGCCCAGCACCAAGGCCAGGACGATGCCGGTCACGGCGCCGCCCAGATGCGCCTCCCACGCGATTGAGGGCATCAGCACGGTCAGCGCCACGTTCAGCCCCAGGATCAGCACGACCGCCCGCACCAAGGGACGGGTCGAACGCTGGCGCCGCCGCAGGGTCAGCCCCGCCTGCACGACCAGCGCGCCCGCCACGCCGAAGACCGCGCCCGATGCGCCGATCATCGGCCCGGCCTGCGGCTGCAGCCAGGCGAAGGCCAGCGCGCCGCCGATCTGGCTGGCGGCATAGACCACCGCGAACCGCCACGGCCCCATCAGCCGCGTCACCTCGCGCCCCACCGCCACCAGCGAGATCATGTTCATCGCCAGATGCAGCGGCCCCCCATGCAGCAGGCCATAGGTCAGAAACATCGCCGCGACCTGCCCCGGATAGATCCCCGCCCCGCCCCAGAACAGCGGCGACCAGAAGGCGCCTAGAAACATCGCGATCTGGCGTGCATCGGCAAAGCCCAGCAGGGGCGCGATCCACAGCGCGGCCTCGACCAGGCAGCAGGCGGCGATGACCGCGACCGCCCAGAAGGGTAGGCGCGGCGGACCGGCCGGGCGGCCGACCCGGGGAAAGGGCACGGGGCGTGGGTCCAAACTCACCGCGCGGGGTCAGTCGGCGCGGATCTGGCGGGCCTCGTCCACCAGCATGATGGGGATGCCCGACCGGATCGGAAAGGCCAGCCCCGCCGCCTCTGAGATCAGCTCGCCCGCCGCCGCGTCATAGCGCAGCGTGGCATGGGTCACGGGGCAGACCAGCGCCTCCAGCATGTGGCGGTCGAATCCGGGCGTGTCGGTCATTGCAGTCGTTCCTCGTTTTCCCCGCCATGCAGGGCGAATTCGATCAGCCCGACCAGCAATTCGCGCCGGTCCGACAGGGTGGGGGATTCCAGCAGCGCCTGCTTGTCGCCCTGGCCGAAGGGCAGCATCATCGACAGCGAATTGATCAGCAATTCGTCCTCGGCCTTGGCGGCGGCGTCCCAATCGGTGGACAGGGCGCGCATCTGCATGAACCGGTCCAACAGGTCGAACAGCCCGCCGCGATCCAGGCCGGGATCGGTCTCGGGGCCGCCGGTGTCGCGGGCGAAGGACGACCAGTCCACCCGCGCCTGCAGATAGGGGGCGAACCCCTCCTGCAGCTCGATCAGGCGGAACCGCGACACCGCCCCGAGCGAGATCATCAGCCGCCCGTCATCGGTTTCCGAAAACGCCACCACCCGGCCCGCGCAGCCGATGGCCGACAGGCCCTCGCCCTCGGGCTGGATCATGCCGATCAGGCGGTGATCGGTCTTCAGCACATCCTCCAGCATCTGCAGATAGCGCGGCTCGAAGATGTGCAGCGGCAGGCGCGCGCGGGGCATCAGCACCGCGTCGGGCAGCGGGAACAGCGGAATGCGGTCGGGCAGGTCGAAACGCAGCGCCATGGCACTCAGGCGAAGATCAGCGAGGACAGCCGCCGCCGCCCCTTCTGATTGATCGGATCGGTGGGCTTGAGGCTGTCGAAGATGGTCAAGAGCTGCGCCTTGGCCGCGCCGTCGTTCCAGTCGCGGTCGCGGCGGAAGCTGTCCAGCAGGATGTCCACGGCCTCCTCGATCCGGCCGGCGGCAGTCAGGGCTTGGGCATAGTCCAGACGGGCCTGCTGATCGGCGGGATCGGCCTGGACCCGGGCGGCCAGGTCGTCCAGGGGGCCGGCGCTTTCAGCCTGCTGGGCCAGCTGCAGCTGGGCGCGCGCGGCCTCGACGGGGCCGCTGCCGGTCAGGGGCTGGGGCACCTGGGTCAGGGTCGATGCGGCGGCGGCGGCATCGCCCGCGGCCAGATGGGCGCGGATCAGCCCGCCCCAGGCCTCCGGGCTGTCGGGCAGCTCGCCGATGATGGCGGTGAAGGTCTCGACCGCGTCGGCGGCCTCGCCATCCTCGATCATCTGCTCGGCCGCGGCCAGCGCATCGGCCAGGCCACCGTCATCGCCGGACATGGCGGCCAGCTTGTCGACGAACTGCTTGATCTGGCTGGCGGGCAGCGCGCCTTGGAAGGCATCGACCGGCTGGCCTTGGAAAAAGGCATAGACGGTGGGGATCGACTGGACCCGCAACTGGCCCGCGATCATCTGGTTTTCGTCCACATTGACCTTGGCCATGCGGACGCGGCCCTTGTGGCGGGCCACCTCGGCCTCCAGCGCGGGGCCGAGCGTCTTGCACGGCCCGCACCAGGGTGCCCAGAAATCGACGATGACCGGGACCTGCATCGAGGCCTCGACCACCTCGGCCATGAAATCCGCCTCGGTCACGTCCTTGATGAAGTCGTCGGTCTTGCCGGGGGCGGGGTTGCCGTCGAAAAGCATGGTCATGGGTCACCGGGTCCGTATTGATCTGTCGGGATTCAATATGGGGCTTTCGCGGGCCGCGCGAAAGGCCCCCCGCTGTCACAGGTCGAAGCTGGCCAGGACCGGGACATGGTCACTGGGCTGGTCCCATCCGCGCAGCGCGCGCAGGATGCGGCTGGAATGGGCCGCGCCCGCGATGTCGCCGCTGGCCCAGATATGGTCCAGCCGCCGCCCCTTGTCCGCCGCGTCCCAGTCCCGCGCGCGATAGGACCACCAGCTGTAGAGCTTGCCTTGGGGGATGTCCTTGCGGGTCACGTCCACCCAGCCCCCGGCCTCCTGCGCGTCGGTCAGGTGCTGGACCTCGATCGGCGTGTGGCTGACGATCTTCAACAGCTGCTTGTGCGACCAGACGTCGTCCTCGCCGGGCGCGATGTTCAGATCGCCCACCAGGATCGCGCGTTCGGGCCGGTCGGCGCGGAAGACGTCGCGCATCTCGGTCAGGAAATCCAGCTTCTGGCCGAATTTCTCGTTCACGGTGCGGTCGGGGACGTCGCCGCCGGCGGGGACATACATGTTGTGGATCACCACGCCATTGGGCAGCCGGGCCGAGACATGGCGCGCATGGCCGAGCCGGGCATAGTCGCGGTCGCCCGCATCCTCCAGCGGCAGGCGCGACAGGATGGCCACGCCGTTATAGCCCTTCTGGCCGCGCGCGACGATATGGCGATAGCCCAGCTCCGCGAAGCGGGTCAGCGGGATCTTGTCCACCGGCGCCTTGCATTCCTGCAGGCACAGGACGTCGGGACCCTCCTCCTCCAGGAACCGCGCGACCAGCCCCTCGCGCAGGCGGACCGAATTGATGTTCCAGGTGGCGATGGTGAACATGGGGCGTCTCCTTTGCGGGCGGAGCCTATCCGCGGGGGCGGGCGGTCACAATGGGCCCCGGGCTTGCGCTATGGGCCGCAGCCGTTATGCAGGAACCCGACAGGCGGCCGGCAGGGGGGGCGGGGGAATGAAGCTGACCATCGACGAGGCCCTGACGCGCGGCGGCACGGGGCGATTCCAGTGGCGCCTGCTGGGGATCTTCGGGATGGTCTGGGCGGCGGATGCCATGCAGGTCATCGCGGTGGGATTCGCCGCGCCCTCGGTCGCGGTGACCTTCGGGCTGGACCGGGTGACGGCGCTGCAGATCGGGACGGTGTTCTTTCTGGGCATGTTCGCGGGGGCGTTCCTCTTCGGGCGGCTGGCCGACCGGATCGGGCGCAAATGGGTGCTGGTGGGGACCGTCGCGATGGATGCGGTCTTTGGCCTGGCATCGGTGCTGGCGGGGGATTTAACCTGGCTGCTGGTGCTGCGCTTTCTGACCGGGGTGGCGGTGGGCGGCACGCTGCCCGTCGACTACGCGATGATGGCGGAATTCCTGCCGCCCCGGAACCGCGGCCGCTGGCTGGTCTGGCTGGAGGGGTTCTGGGCCGTGGGCACCATCGTCGTCGCCCTGACGGCCTGGGCCGCGGCCAGCTGGGGGGCCGATGCGCCGTGGCGCTGGATCTTTCTGGTCGCGGCGCTGCCCGCGCTGATCGGGTTCTTTCTGCGCTTCTGGATCCCGGAAAGCCCGATGTATCTGGTCCGCAAGGGCCGCCAGGCCGAGGCGCGGGCCGTCATCGACCAGGTGCTGCGCGTGAACGGCGCGGACCCCCTGCCGCCCCATGTCCACCTGAAGCCCGCCCCGGTCCCCGAAGGCGCCGCCCGGTCGATCATGGCCGCGCCGCTGCGCCGCCTGACGGTGGGGGTGCTGTCGGTCTGGTTCCTGGTGTCGCTGTCCTATTACGGGGTCTTTGTCTGGGTGCCGGGGCAGCTGGCGACCGAGGGGTTCGGCTTCGTGCGCGGCTATGGCTTTCTGGTCGTGCTGGCCCTGGCCCAGGTCCCTGGCTATGCGCTGGCCGCCTGGGGCGTCGAGGCGGTGGGCCGCAAGCCGACCCTGACCGGGTTCCTGATCCTGTCGGCGGCGGGATGCGGCCTATTCGCGCTGGCCACGGGGCCGGTCATGGTCGCCACAGCCCTGATCGTCATGAGCTTCGCGCTGCTGGGGACTTGGGGGGCGCTCTATGCGCTGACGCCCGAGCTTTATCCCACGCATCTGCGCGGCACCGGCATGGGCACGGCGGGGGCCATGGCGCGCTTGGGCGGCATCCTGGCGCCCAGCCTGCTGGCGGTGGTCTTCATGCAGGGGTTCGGCCTGGCCATCGGCAGCTTCGCGCTGCTGCTGATCCTGGCCGCGCTGGCCCTGACGCTGGTGCGGACCGAGACGCGGGACCGCGCCATCGGCTGACCGCATGTCGCAGGCCGGGCCGGAACAAGCCCGGCCCCCGCCCGTTGCCTCGGCGAAACCCACTCCAAGGAAGGATCAGCCCATGGGCCAACTGGTAGACGGCGTCTGGAAGGACGAATGGTACGACACCGACAGCACCGGCGGTGAATTCAAGCGCGACACGTCCAAGTTCCGGTCCTGGGTGACCGCGGACGGATCGCCCGGCCCCACGGGCGATGGCGGCTTCGCGGCGGAAAGCGGGCGCTATCACCTCTATGTCAGCCATGCCTGCCCTTGGGCGCATCGCACGATGATCTTCCGCGCGCTGAAGGACCTGACCGACCATATCGACGTATCCGTCGTCCATCCCGACATGGAGAGCGAGGGCTGGGAATTCCGCACCGATTTCGACGGCGCCACCGGCGACCGCCAGTTCGGGCTGGACTACCTGCGCGAGGTCTATCTGAAGGCCAAGCCCGACGCGTCGGGCCGGGTGACGGTGCCGGTGCTGTGGGACAGCCGGACGGGGCAGATCGTGTCCAACGAAAGCGCCGACATCATCCGCATGTTCAACAGCGCCTTCGACGGGCTGACCGGCAATGACGACGATTACTATCCGCAGGCGCTGCATGACCGGATCGAGGCGGTCAACGACCGGGTCTATGACACGGTCAACAACGGCGTCTACAAGGCCGGCTTCGCCACCAGCCAGGAGGCCTATGACAAGGCTGTCCATCCGCTGTTCGACAGCCTGGACTGGATCGAGGGGCTGCTGGCCGAGAACCGCTATCTGACCGGCGACCGGATCACCGAGGCGGATTGGCGGCTGTTCACCACGGTGCTGCGGTTCGACCGGGTCTATCACACCCATTTCAAATGCAACCGCAGCCGGATCGTGGATTTTCCGAACCTGTGGGGCTGGGCGCGCGAGCTCTTTCAATGGCCGGGCGTGGCCGAGACCGTGCATCCCGACCATTTCATGCGCCATTATTACCACAGCCATGACATGATCAACCCGAACCGCATCATCCCGATCGGCCCGGATGACGACTGGACCGCGCCGCACGGCCGCGGCTGAGCCGGGCAAAAAAATTGCCCCGGCGCGGGGAATCGCCGGGGCATCAGAGAGGGAGGGGTGTGGCCGCATCCGCCGACCACTGGGCTTCGGGGATCCAACGCCGGGACCCCCTTGCGGTTCCCGCGACGATCAGGCGACCAGACGATAGCCGCCCGATTCGGTCACCAGCAGGCGCGCATTGCTGGGATCGGGCTCGATCTTCTGGCGCAGACGATAGATATGCGTCTCCAGCGTGTGGGTGGTCACCCCGGCATTGTATCCCCAGACCTCGTGCAGCAGCACATCGCGCGCCACCACCCCGTCCTGCGCCCGGTAGAGGAACTTGAGGATGTTCGTCTCCTTCTCGGTCAGGCGGATCTTGCGGTCCTTGCCGTCGATCAGCATCTTCATCGAGGGCTTGAACGTATAGGGCCCAAGCTGGAAGATCGCGTCCTCGGACTGTTCATGCGTGCGCAGCTGGGCGCGCAGCCGGGCCAGCAGGACCGGGAACTTGAACGGCTTGGTAACGTAATCGTTCGCGCCCGCATCCAGGCCCAGGATGGTGTCGGCATCCGTGTCATGGCCGGTCAGCATCACGATGGGGCATTTCACGTTCAGCTTGCGCAGCTTCTTGCACAGCTCGCGCCCATCCGTGTCGGGCAGGCCCACATCCAGCACCACCAGATCGAAGATGGCGTTCTTGGTCGCCTCGACCGCCTCGGCGCCGCTGCCGGCCTCGGTCACGTCGAAATCATCGGTCGCGACCAGCTGTTCGGCCAAGGCCTCGCGCAGGTCTTCCTCGTCATCCACCAACAGGATCTTCTTCAGTCCGGCCATGCTTGCCTCCTTTTCGGCTCTTGCCCAGAGAGGTGGCGGGCGGATCGCCGCCCGTCCAGCGCGATGGCCCGATTCTCACATGGAGTTGTCGGCAGGGCGCGCTATGTTTCAGAATGTTACAGAATGACGTGACCGCATGAGCCTGATCCCCACCCTTGCCGAGACCCTGGCCCGTGCCCGCGCCGACCTGCGCATGGGCCTGCCGGTCGTGATCGACGGCCATCTGGCCGCCGCGGTCGAGACGCTGTCGCCCGAACGGCTGGCCGATCTGGCGGGCCTGGGCGCGCCGGTCCTGGCGCTGACCGACCGGCGGGCGGGGACGCTGAAGGCGCGGGCCTATGACGGCGATCTGGCGCGGATCGCGCTGCCGGGTGATGCGGGCCTGTCCTGGCTGCGGGCGCTGGCCGATCCGGCGGGCGATCTGATGACGCCGCTGAAGGGCCCGCTGACCAGCCTGCGCGACGGTCCGGCCGATGCGCATCGCACCGCGCTGGCCTTGGCGAAATCGGCCCAGCTGCTGCCCGCGATGCTGCTGGTGGCAGGGCCGGTGCCGCCCGGCCTGACGGTGCTGCGGTCCGGCCCGGCCCTGACGCAGCTGCTGGCCGCGCCGCATCTGGCCCCGGTGGCGCGGGCCCGGGTGCCGCTGCTGCCGGCGGAGCGCACGCGGCTGCATGTCTTTCGCCCCGATGACGGCGCCGAGGAGCATTACGCCGTCGAGATCGGCGATCCGCCCCGCGACGCGCCGGTGCTGGCGCGGCTGCATTCGGCCTGTTTCACCGGCGACGTGCTGGGCAGCCTGAAATGCGATTGCGGTCCGCAATTGCAGGCGGCCTTGGGCGCGATGGGGCAGGCGGGGGCGGGGGTGCTGCTCTATCTGAACCAGGAGGGGCGGGGAATCGGGCTGGCCAACAAGATGCGCGCCTATGCGCTGCAGGATCAGGGCTTCGACACGGTCGAGGCCAATCACCGGCTCGGCTTCGAGGATGACGAGCGCGATTTCCGCATCGGCGCCGCGCTGCTGGCGCGGATGGGATTCGCGCGGGTGCGGCTGATGACGAACAACCCGCGCAAGGTGGCCATGCTGACCGCCCAAGGGCTGGAGGTGACCGAGCGCGTCCCCCTGATCATGCCGCCCAACCGCCACAACGCCGCCTATCTGGACGTGAAGGCGCAGAAATCCGGGCATCTGCTGTGAGGGGCGCGATGGTGCTGACGCCGATGGGTCTGCGGTTTTCGGGCCGGGTCATCCCCTGCGCGATCGGCAAGACCGGGGTGACCGCCACCAAGCGCGAGGGCGACGGCGCGACCCCGGCGGGGGTCATGCGGATCACCGGCCTGTGGTATCGCCCCGACCGGCTGGCCCGGCCCGCGCCTTGGGCGCGCGCGATCGGGCCGGGCGATCTGTGGTGCGACGACCCGGGCCATCCGGCCTATAACCGCCACGCCCGCGCGCCCCTGACCGCCAGCCACGAGCGGATGCGGCGGGCGGACCCGCTCTATGACCTGGTGATGACGACGGATTGGAACTGGCCGCGGGCCGTGCCGGGGCGGGGATCGGCGATCTTTCTGCACCAGTGGCGCCGGCCGGGATTCGGGACCGAGGGCTGCATCGCCTTTGCCCGGGCCGACCTGATCCGCCTGGCCCGGCAGGCGCCGCCGGGCACGCGGATCATCGTGCCTCAGCCGTAATCGCGGGCGCCGAAGATCGCCGAGCCCACCCGCACATGGGTCGCGCCATGGGCGATGGCGGTCTCGAAATCGGCGCTCATCCCCATGGACAGGCCGGGCAAGCCGTGATCCGCCGCCAGCCGCGCCAACAGGGCGAAATGCGGGGCGGGGTCGCCATCCTCGGGCGGGATGCACATCAGTCCCTGCGGGCGCAGGCCCAGCTCTGCACAGAGCGTCAGGAAGCCCGGCAGCTCATCCACCAGGATGCCGGCCTTCTGTGGCTCGTCCCCGGTATTGACCTGCACGAAAAGCTGCGGGCTGCGGCCCTGTTCGTCGATCTGCTGGGCCAGCTTGCGCGCCAAGGTGACCCGGTCCAGCGAATGGATCGCGTCGAACAGCGCCACCGCAGCGCGGGCCTTGTTCGATTGCAGCGGCCCGATCATGTGGACCGACACGCCGGGGTGGCGGGCGGTCCATGCGGGCCATTTGGCCTGCGCCTCCTGGACGTAGTTTTCGCCGAACACGGTGTGGCCCGCGGCCAGCACGGCCTCGACCCGGTCGGGGGGCTGCACCTTGCTGACGGCGATCAGGGTCACGGCTCCGGGCTCGCGTCCGGCGGCGGCTTCGGCCGCACGGATGCGGCGGGTGATGTCTTCCAGTCCCATGACCCCACCTGACAAAAAGAAAAGAGCGGGCGCAAGGCCCGCTCTCTCTGGTTCATGACGATCCGGTCGGATCAAAAGTCGAAGCGGACACCGAAGTCGCCGCGGACGTTCTTGTCGTAGCCACGCTCCAGCGAGCCGGCCAGGTAGGCGCCGCCCAGGTCGTAGCGGGCGCCCAGACCGAAGGCGGTGTCGGTGTCGTTGCCGGCCGCATCGTTGTTCGACACATAGGCGCTCAGCGTGGTCAGCGGAGCGACGACATAGTCACCGTACAGCACGAAGGTGTCGCTGCTGTTGTTGTCGATGTAGTTCAGGCCGACGCCGTTTTCGGTGCCTGCCAGGGTGTAGTAGGCGCCCAGGAAGTACTGGTCGTTGCCCGACTCGCCGGCGCCGTCCTTGACCGCGGCGGCCGACAGCGCGATGTCGTTCCAGTTGTAGTCGACCGAAACGCCGATCTCTTCGGTGGTGCCACCGACGGTCTGGTTCGGGTCAACATAGGAGAAGCGGGCCTTCAGCGCGTCGACCGCGTATTCGACCGAGACGCCGAGACGGTTGCGCGACTGGTTGTCGACGATGGTCGAGCAGGGCACTTCCAGCTCGTCGTCGCACTCGGTCAGGAAGGTGTTCGAGCCGTAGGCTTTCGACGAATAGGCGAAGAAGGCGCCCGACGGGTTGCCGAACGAACGGCTGATCAGGCCGACTTCCGACGAGTACAGCAGGCCGGCATTGTCGAAGGCGGTGCCGACGTTGCCGACGGCGACGGTCAGGCCGCTGGCGGTGACATAGATCTGGCCGGGCGACACGGAATCGATGCCGGCATCACCCTGGTCCCACTGGGCGCGGACGCGGGCACCGAAATCGACGCCCTGGTCGGTCGAGGTCGTGGCATGGACGTTCAGGCGGACGCGGGCCGAAACCTGGGCTTCCTGATCGCGGCCTTCGACATAGTCGACTGCGGTGCGGCCATAGCCCGAGATGGTCACGTCGGCAGCGGCCACGCCGGCGGACAGAACCAGCGCGGTCGAGGCGATAAGAGCCTTTTTCATGGTGATGTTCCCTCTTGTCTCTCTGTTGCCCAAGCCGGAGTTCCGTCCTGGGGATGCTATTTGTTTCACCTTTCCGCGATTGTGATGCAACGAATTCAGGACCGTCGGGTTTGCTTGCGGGCTAGCCTGATGCACTTGCGCCACAGTCGCGCAAGGCGGGGTTGCAAGGCCCCCGGAAGCGTCGCGGGTGGCATCCCGCGCGCGGTCGCGCCGGATGGGCGCGGGCCGAGGGAATGCCTTGTTCTGACATGCCGTTCCGGTCTAATGCTGGGGCCGAGACACCGACCTCAGGGGGATGGGATGAGCTTTGCACGCGCCGCGCGCCTGATGATCGCCACGACGCTTTGCGCGGGGCTTGGCATGGGCCTGGCCGCATGCGGCGGCGGGGGCGCGCGCCCGGCCGATACGCTGACCATGGCCGACGGCCCGGACATGCGGCCCGAGGTTCGCGGCACGCGGATCCAGGACGTCTTCCGCCGGTCCGAGAATCCGAACCAGACGGTCGGCGTGAACAAGTATCTGTGGAATGCCAGCCTGGACGTGCTGAACTTTCTGCCGATCCAGACGGTCGATCCCTTCACCGGGGTGATCCAGACCGGATTCGGCACGCCGCCCGGCGGGGGCCGGTCCTATCGCGCCACGATCCAGATCAGCGACCCGGCGCTGGACGCGCGCAGCCTGCGCCTGTCCTTGCAGGGTCCGGGCGGCGCGGCGGTCGAACCCGGCACCGTGCGCGCGGTCGAGGACGCGATCCTGACCCGCGCGCGCCAGCTGCGCATCCGCGACGGCCGCCTGTAGCCTCTGCAAGCGGCGCTGGACCCGGTCCGGCGCGGCATGTAAACCCCCTCGGGCAACGAATGACGCCCGAGGTTCCCCATGCCCTATGATCCCGCGACGAGCGAAGCCCGCTGGCAGAAGGCCTGGGCGGATGCCGGCAGCTTCACCGCCATCCGCGACGAGCGCCCAAAATATTACGTGCTGGAGATGTTCCCCTATCCCTCGGGGCGCATCCATATGGGCCATGTGCGCAACTACACGATGGGCGACGTGGTGGCGCGGTTCAAGCGCGCGCAGGGGTTTTCGGTGCTGCACCCGATGGGCTGGGACGCCTTCGGCATGCCCGCGGAAAATGCCGCGATGGAACAGGGCGGCCATCCGCGCGACTGGACCTATGCCAATATCGCGACCATGCGCGATCAGCTGAAGCCCTTGGGCCTGTCCATCGACTGGAGCCGCGAATTCGCGACCTGCGACGACGCCTATGTGGCGCAGCAGCAGGCGCTGTTCCTGGACATGCTTGAGGCGGGCCTGATCACGCGCAAATCGGCGCAGGTGAACTGGGACCCGGTCGACATGACCGTGCTGGCCAACGAACAAGTGATCGACGGCAAGGGCTGGCGATCCGGCGCCACGGTGGAACGGCGCGAGCTGACGCAGTGGTTCTTCAAGATCAGCGACTACAGCGATGAATTGCTGGAGGCGCTGGACGGCCTCAAGGGCTGGCCCGAGAAGGTGCGCCTGATGCAGGCCAACTGGATCGGCAAGTCGCGGGGCTTGCAGTTCCGCTTCGCCACGGTCGATGCGCCCGCGGGCCATGAGGCGATCGAGGTCTATACGACCCGCCCCGACACGCTGATGGGGGCCAGCTTCGTCGCGCTGTCGCCGGACCATCCGCTGGTCAAGGAGCTGGCGGCCTCGCGCCCCGAGATCGAGGCCTTCCGCGCGGAATGCCGCCGCATCGGCACCACCGAGGAGGCGATCGAGACCGCGCCCAAGCTGGGATTCGATACCGGTCTGACCGTCGCGCATCCGCTGGACGCGGATTGGCACCTGCCCATCTGGATCGCGAATTTCGTGCTGATGGATTACGGCACCGGCGCGATCTTCGGCAGCCCGGCGCATGACGAGCGCGACCACGAATTCGCCGTGAAATACGGGTTGCCCATCCGCGCGACCTTCGGCCAGCCCGGCATGACGCTGGATCAGGCCGATGCGCTGGTGGCCGACGCGCCCTTCGTGCCCGGCAAGACCGAGGCCGTGACCTATGTGCGCGGCTTTGCGGGCGCCGCCGACCAGACCGGAGAGGCCGCGGTGGACGCCGCCATCGCCCATGCGGAACGCGCGGGCTATGGCGAGGGCGTGACCAAGTTCCGCCTGCGCGATTGGGGCATCTCGCGCCAGCGCTATTGGGGCTGTCCGATCCCGGTCGTGCATTGCGACACCTGCGGGACGGTCCCCGAGGCGAAGCAGAACCTGCCCGTGCTGCTGCCGCAGGACGTGAGTTTCGACGTGCCCGGAAACCCGCTGGACCGCCACCCCTCGTGGCGTGGGGTGCCATGCCCCGTCTGTGGCAATGCCGCGCGCCGGGAAACCGACACGATGGACACGTTTGTCGATTCGTCCTGGTATTACGCGCGCTTCACCTCTCCCCATGCGGCGACGCCGACCGAGCGCGCGGATGCGGATTACTGGATGAATGTCGACCAGTATATTGGGGGCATCGAGCATGCGATCCTGCACCTGCTCTATTCGCGCTTCTTCGCCCGGGCGATGGTGAAAACCGGCCACCTGCCCGAGGCCGCGAAGGAGCCCTTTGATGCGCTGTTCACCCAAGGCATGGTCACGCACGAGATCTACAAGACCACCGATGATCGCGGCCGCCCTGTCTATCACCTGCCCGAGGATGTGACCGACGGCAAACTGGCCGACGGCACGGCGGTCGAGGTAATCCCCTCGGCCAAGATGTCGAAATCCAAGAAGAACGTCGTCGACCCGGTGAACATCGTCGAGAGCTTCGGCGCCGATACCGCGCGCTGGTTCATGCTGTCCGACAGCCCCCCCGAGCGCGACGTCGAATGGACCGCCGCCGGGGCCGAGGCCGCCGCCAAGTTCCTGGGCCGCGTGCATCGCCTGGCCGAGGATGCGCCCGAGGGCGGCGACGATCCCGACCTGACCCGCGCGGCGCATCGCGCCATCGCCGATGTGACCCGCGCGATCGAGGGTTTCGCCTTCAACAAGGCCGTCGCCAAGCTCTATGAGCTGGCCAATGCCATCGGCAGATCCAAGGCCGGGGGCGAGGCGCGCTGCGCCGTGCTGCGCATCATGGCCCAGCTGATGGCGCCGATGGTCCCGCATCTGGCCGAGGATGTCTGGGCCGCCTCGGGCGGGCAGGGCATGGTCGTCGATGCCGGCTGGCCCAAGGCCGACCCCGCCCTGCTGGAGGATGACAGCGTCACCCTGCCCATCCAGATCAACGGCAAGCGCCGGGCCGAGATCACCGTGCCCAAGGACATGCCCAAGGACCAGATCGAGGCGCTGGTCCTGTCCGACGACACCGTGCGGCGCTTCCTGGAGGGGGCCGCGCCCAAAAAGCTGATCGTCGTGCCGGGGCGGATCGTCAATGTGGTCGCCTGACCGCCGCGCGGCGATCCTGGGCTTGCTGGCGCTGGCGGGCTGCGGGCTGACGCCGGTCTATGGGCCGGGCGGGGGCGGCGGGCGGCTGTTCGGCCGGGTTCGGCCGCGCGACCCGGACACGCCCCTGGATTTCGTCTTCAACCGCCGCATCGCCGACCGCTTGGGCCCGGAGGATGCGGCGATCTATGACCTGGATTACCAGATCGCCGCCGGGGTCGTGCCCCAGGCCATCACCCCGGACGAGGTCACGACGCGCTATTCCCTGAACGGCACGGCCGATTTCTCGCTGAAGGCGGGGGACGGGACGGTGCTGGTTCAGGGGCGGGTCAGCAGCTTCACCTCCTATTCGACGACGGGGACGACGATCTCGACCTTGGCGGCCGAGGGCGATGCCCGCCAGCGCCTGGCGCTGATGCTGGCCGATCAGGTGGTCACGCGGCTGCTGGCGGCGGCGCCCGGCCTGCCGGGCTGAGCGATGCTGCTGAAGGGCCCCGAGATCGCGCGCTATCTGGCCCGGCCCGACCCGTCGCGGCCCGCCTTGCTGATCCACGGCCAGGACGCGATGCGCGTCGCGCTGAAACGGGCCGAGGCCGTGCGCGCCCTGGTGGGCGAGAAGGCCGACGAGGAGATGCGCCTGACCCGCATGCCCGGCGGCGGGCTGAAGAAGGACCCCGCCCAGCTGATCGACGCGGTGCGCGAGGTGGGGTTCTTTCCCGGCCCCCGCGTCGTGCTGGTCGAGGACACGCCCGACAGCGCCGCCGATGCCGTGCGCGGCGCGCTGGAGGGGTGGCGCCAAGGGGATGCGGTCGTCGTCGTTACCGCGGGCCAGCTTTCCAAGTCATCCGCGCTGCGCAAGCTGTTCGAGACCCATGGCCAGGCCGTCTGCGCCCCCATCTATGACGACCCCCCGGGCGAGGAGGAGATCATCCGCTGGATGGCCGATGCCGGGCTGCATCAGCTGCCCCGCGACGCGCTGCGCGAGATGACGATCCTAGCCCGGGCGCTGGACCCGGGCGATCTGCGCCAGACGATTGAGAAGATCGGCCTCTACAAGCATGGTGATGACAGCCCCCTGACCCCGGAGGAGATCGCGGCCTTGGCCCCCGCCACGATCGAGGCGGATCTGGACGAATTGATCCACACGGTCGCCGAACGCCGCGATGGGGATTTCGGGCCCCTGATGCGGCGGATCGACCAGCAGGGGATGGCGCCGGTGACGCTGTGCATCGCGGCGCTGCGCCATTTCCGGGCGCTGCATCTGGCGGCGGCGGATCCGGCGGGACCGGGCGTGGCCTTGGCCCGGGCGCGGCCCCCCGTCTTCGGCCCGCGCCGCGACCGCATGGCGCGCCAGGCCCAGAGCTGGGGCATGGGCCCCCTGGAGGAGGCGGTGTCGCTGCTGATCTCGACCGACATGGTGCTGCGCAGCGCCAGCCGCGCGCCGCAGATGGCGCTGGTCGAACGCGCGCTGCTGCGGTTGGTGATGAAGCCGCGGGGCCGCAGGTGAGCCTGGCATTGGTCATCGGCGCGGGGCCCGCCGGGCTGATGGCGGCCGAGGCGCTGATGGCCCCGGGGCGCCGGGTGATCCTGGCCGATGCCATGCCCAGCCCCGCGCGCAAGCTGTTGATGGCGGGCAAATCCGGGCTGAACCTGACCAAGGACGAACCTGCGGCGGTCTTTGCCGACCAGATCGCGGGCCGCGCGCCCGATCCGGGCGGATTTCTGCAGGTGGATGGCCGGGATTTCGGCCCCGAATCGGTCCGGGCCTGGGCCGAGGGACTGGGCATCGCGCTGTTCTCGGGGTCCACCGGGCGGGTCTTTCCGGTGGGGATGAAGGCCTCGCCCCTGCTGCGGGCCTGGCTGGCGCGGCTGGAGGCGGGGGGCGTCACCCTGCGGCGCCGCTGGCGCTGGACCGGGCTGGGCGACGGGTTCCGATTCGACACGCCCGAGGGGCCGCGGGACGTCGCCCCGCAGGTCACGGTGCTGGCCTTGGGCGGGGCCAGCTGGCCCAGGCTGGGATCGGATGCGGGCTGGGTGCCGATCCGGGCGGGGGCGGGGGTGGCGATCGCGCCCTTCCGCCCGGCGAATATGGGGCTGCGGGTGGATTGGTCCGACCCGATGCGCCGCTTTCAGGGCCAGGCGGTCAAGGGCACGGCCATCCGCGCGGGCGGCGCGGTCAGCCGCGGCGAATGGGTCGTCACTCGCCACGGCGTCGAGGGCGGCGGGATCTATGCGCTGTCCGCGCAGATCCGCGACGGGGCGGCGGCGGTGATCGACCTGGCGCCGGACCTGACGGCGGAGCGGCTGGCCAGGCGATTCGCCCAAGCCCGCGGGCGGCTGAGCATCGGCAACTGGCTGCGCCGGGTGCTGGGCTGTCCGCTGCGCGTGGCCTTGATGCTGGAATGGGGGCGGCCCCTGCCGCAGGACCCGGCGGGATGGGCGGCGCGGGCCAAGGCGCTGCCACTGCGCCATGCGGGGGTGATGGGGCTGGACCGGGCGATATCCTCGGCCGGGGGGATCCGCGCCGAGGCGCTGACCCCCGACCTGGAGCTGCGCGCCCTGCCCGGCACCTTCGCCGCGGGCGAGATGCTGGACTGGGAGGCGCCGACGGGCGGCTATCTGCTGACCGCCTGCCTGGCGACGGGGCTGCGGGCAGGGCGGGCGGCGGCGGCGCGGATCGCGCCCTAGCGCGCGGCGGCGGCCTTGTAGGCGGGCCGCTGGCGCATCCGGTCCAGATAATCCGACAGCCGGTGTTCGGTGACCGGAAAGCGCGCGACCAGCGCCCAGTCCAGGCAATGCGTCAGGATCACGTCGGCCAGCGTCATGCGCGGCCCCATCAGGAAGGGGCCGTCGCCCATGCGATGGGCCAAGGTCTTCTGGCTGGTCTCGAATTCCCACATCAGGGTGTTCTTGATCGCCGCCAGCCGCATCTGCGGGGGCAGCACGAAGCTGTGGCGCGCCGCCAGCCACAGGGCCGCGTCGAATTCGTCCAGCAGGAACTGGGTCAGGCTGTCCTGGCGCGCCCGGTCCAGCGTGCCCGCCGGATGGGTCAGATCGCCATGGCGATCGGCCAGATAGGTCAGGATGGCGGTCGAATCGGTGATCGGCGTGCCGTCGTCGATCAGCACCGGCACCTTGCCCGCCGGGTTCACCTGGGCCACCCCCTCGCTGCGGGGCAGGGCGGGGATGTGTTCGTAGGGTTGGCCCAGCTCCTCCAGCATCCACAGGACGCGGAAGGCGCGGGATTTTGCGGTGCCGATGACGCGATACATGGATCCCCCCGAAGATGCGGGGACCAGAAGGCCCCAGCAGGGGGCCCGCGTCAAGCGCGGCGGCAGGCGATCAGCTGCTGGCGGTACATCTCGGACCGCTGGCCGACCTGGTTCGCGACGCGCATCAGCCAGGGCTTGCCGCGGAAGCTGCCGCTGCGATAGCCGCCGCGACCCTCGTGATAGGCCAGGTATTGCGATGTCGCATCATGCTTGGACAGGCCCAGCTGCTGCTGGCTGCCATGCATGTACCAGCCCATGAAGTCCGTGGCATCGCGGATGTTGTCGCGCCGGGCGCGACGGTTGCCGGAATTCTGCTGATATTCCTCCCAGGTGCCGTCCAGGGCCTGGGAATAGCCGAAGGCGCTGCTCTGGCGGCCGACGGGGATCACGCCCGCCGCATATTGATGCGGGGTGCGGGCATCGCCGATGAATTTCGATTCCTGATACATCGTCGCCATCTGCACATGGACGGGCACGCCCCATTTGCGTTCGGTCTGGCGCATCGCGCGCAGATAGGCGGGACGTTCGGAGGCGATGGCGCATGCATTGTCCAGCTGGCGCGGAGCGCTGAAATTGCCGCCGCCCCCGCAGGAGGCGACAAGCCCGACGATCGCCAGCTTGAGAAGCCAGTTCATGGAAACCCTCATTCTGCTCGGTCCGGTCTTGGGGCCGGTCTTTCGCAGGGATTGTTACAGGAAATCACGCCCGGGTGAAATCACAAACCCGGAACTGGCCCCGGACCCGGGGAAAATCAGCCGGCCCCTTCCGGGCGCAGCAGCGCGTTCAGCGCCTGCAGATCCGTGGCCCCCGCATCCAGCAGCAGCGATTCCAGCGCCCGGTAATGGGCCAGCACGCGTTCGCCCGTGGGCGTGACCCGCGCGCCCCCGCCGCCCGCCCCGCCGCGCGCGCTGTCGATGACCGGGTCGATGAAGGCGGTGTTCATCTCCTCGACCAGGGTCCAGGCGCGCTTGTAGCTCATCCCCATCTCGCGCGCGGCGGCCGAGATCGATCCCAGCCTGCCGATGCGCGACAGAAGCTCGGCCTTGCCGGGCCCCAGGATCAGGGGGGAATCGTATTCCAGGCGCAGTTTGATGCGCAGCCGGGGGGCGGTCTGGGTCATGGGGGGCGTCTTTCGTTATTCCCGCACAACATAGCGGCTTGGCGCGCGGGCCGCAATTTGCCGCTGCGGCACGGGTTGCGGGATGCGGGCGCGGCCCTAGACTGTCGGCAACGGCAAGAGGAGGCCCACCATGTCCGACATCGTCATCCTGTCCGGCGCCCGCACGGCGATCGGCACCTTCGGCGGCAGCCTGGCCGCCACCCCGCCCATCGCGCTGGCCACGACCGTCACCCGCGCCGCGCTGGAACGGGCGGGCCTGGCGCCCGACCGGGTGGGGCATGTGGTCTTCGGCCATGTCATCAACACCGAGCCGCGCGACATGTATCTGAGCCGCGTGGCGATGCTGGATGCGGGCATCCCAGAGACGACGCCCGCGATGAACGTCAACCGGCTGTGTGGATCGGGGGCGCAGGCGGTGGTCTCGGCCGCGCAGGCGCTGATGCTGGGGGATGCCGATTTCGCCATCGCGGGCGGCGCGGAAAGCATGAGCCGGTCGCCCTATGTCATCCCCTCGGCCCGGTTCGGGGCCAAGATGGGCGATCAGGCGATGCTGGACATGATGACCGGCGCGCTGACCTGTCCGATGGGCACCGGCCATATGGGCGTCACCGCCGAGAACGTGGCCGCCGAACATGGCATCACCCGCGACGCCCAGGACGAATTCGCGCTGGAATCCCAGCGCCGGGCGGCGGCGGCGGTCCAGGCGGGGCATTTCCGCGACCAGATCGTCCCGGTCGAGGTCAAGACCCGCAAGGGCATGGTCGCCTTCGACACGGACGAGCACCTGAAGGAGACCAGCCTGGAGAAGCTGGCCGGCCTGAAGCCCGTCTTCCAGAAGGGCGGCAGCGTCACCGCCGGCAATGCCAGCGGCATCAATGACGGCGCGGCGGCGCTGGTTCTGGCGCGGGCCGATGCGGCAAAGGCCGCGGGCCTGGTGCCGCGGGCGCGGATCCTGGGCTATGCCGTCGCCGGCGTGCGTCCGGAGGTGATGGGCATCGGCCCCGTCCCCGCCGTCCGTGCCCTGATGGAGCGCACGGGCCTTGCCGCGGGCGATTTCGACGTGATCGAATCGAACGAGGCCTTTGCCGCCCAGGCCCTGGCCGTGAACCGCGAACTGGGGCTGGACCCGGCGCGGGTGAACCCCAATGGCGGCGCCATCGCCTTGGGCCATCCGGTCGGGGCGACCGGCGCCATCCTGGTCGTGAAGGTCCTGCACGAGCTGGAGCGCACCGGCGGGCGCACCGGCCTGATCACCATGTGCATCGGCGGCGGTCAGGGCATCGCCATCGCCATCCGCCGCGACTGACGCGGCCCCCTGTCCCGCATCCCTGAAACCGGTCTGTTTTCCAGACCGGTTTTTTCTTGCTTTTCGCCCCTGAATTGGTCCGACTGGTGTGGACAAATCGAGGAGGAGACGAGGTGTCACAGGGAGTGTTTCTTGCCGCCGCGGCCTTGCCGGTCGTGGTGGTGTTTCTGCTGCTGGTCGTCATGCGGCGATCGGCCAAGCTGTCGATGCTGGTGGCCTATCTGGTCACGGTGGGGCTGGCGCTGTTTCTGTGGGGGGCGCCCGCGGCGCGGGTCGCGGGGGCCACGATCAACGGGTTGGTGACGGCGATCACGCTGCTCTATATCGTGTTCGGGGCGATCCTGCTGCTTTACACGGTGCAGGAATCGGGGGCGATCCGGTCGATCCGGCGGGGGTTCATGGACATCTCGCCCGACCGGCGGATCCAGGCGATCATCATCGCCTGGATGTTCGGGTCGATGATCGAGGGCGCGTCGGGATTCGGCACGCCCGCGGCGGTCGCGGCGCCGCTGCTGCTGGCCATCGGCTTTCCGGCCATGGCGGCGGTGATGGTGACGCTGATCATCCAGTCGGTGCCGGTATCCTTCGGCGCGGTGGGCACGCCCATGCTGGTGGGCATCACCACCGGCCTGTCCAACAGCCCCGAGGTCGCCACCGCCATCGCCCCGATGACCGTCGCCGACTATGTCCCCGTGGTCGGTGCGCAGGTCGCGCTGGTCCATGCGGTCGTGGGTGTGGTGATCCCGCTGCTGATGGTGGGCATGCTGACGCGGTTCTTCGGGACCAGCCGCAGCTTTGCCGAAGGGTTCCGCGCGTGGAAATTCGCGGTCTTCGCCGGGCTGGCCTTCACGCTGCCCTATGTGCTGGTCGCGCGGGTGCTGGGCCCGGAATTCCCGTCGCTGCTGGGCGGTCTGATCGGGCTGATGATCGTGGTGCCGGCGGCGCGGGCGGGGTGGTTCCTGCCCTCGGACCGGTTCGACTTTCCGCCCCGCGCCCAATGGGGCGAGGGCTGGCAGGGCAAGCTGGAACCCGAGGAGGCCGATCTGGGTCCGGGGCGGCGCGACATCGGGCTGATGACGGCCTGGATGCCCTATGTGATCGTGGCGGGCCTTCTGGTGCTGACGCGGACCATCCAGCCGCTGAAGGCCTGGCTGACCGGGCCGGACACGACGCTGGTGCTGCGCGACCTGTTCGGGTCGGGCATCAACGCGCAGGCCCAGTTCGCCTATTCGCCGGGGACGGTGATGATCGTCGCCTCGCTGATCTCGGTCGGGCTGTTCCGGATGCGGGGGCGCGATTATGGACGGGCCTGGGCGATCTCGGGGCGCACGATGATGGCGGCGGCGCCCGCGCTGCTGCTGGCGGTGCCGATGGTGCAGGTCTTCATCAATTCCGGATCCGCCCAGATGCCGTCCATGCCCATCACCCTGGCCGAAGGGATGGCGGCCGCGACCGGGGCGACATGGCCGCTCTTTGCGCCGATCGTGGGGGCCTTGGGGGCGTTCATCGCCGGGTCGAACACGGTGTCGAACATGATGTTTGCGCTGTTCCAGTTCTCGACCGCGCAGGGGATCGGGCTGGATCTGGCCGGGATCACCACGGTGGTGGTGCTGCAGGCCGTGGGCGGGGCCGCGGGCAACATGATCTGCGTGCATAACGTCGTGGCCGCATCCGCCGTCGTGGGCCTGACCGACCGCGAGGGCGACATCATCCGCAAGACGCTGATCCCGATGGTCTATTACGTGCTGCAGGCCGGGCTGGTGGGCATGGCGCTGGTCATGGGCGGGATCTGGTGGCTGGCGGCGGCGATCTGGTTGGCGGTGGTGATCGGGTCCATGTGGGCCAATCGCGACCCGCAGGGGGCGGCGCTGCGCGCCTGAAAAAGGAACGGGCCGCCCAGATGAGGCGGCCCGCGAGATCCAAGGAGATGGTCCGGTTAGGGGCGGGTTCGGGCCCGGTCCCAACCAGGGTTTACGACCTTCGGGGCTGCCCTCAGGCCACGGCCCCCCTGACTGTTCCGACACCTCTCTCCACTATCACTCTCGACACTGGACCACCTCCTTTCAAAAGATTGCCGTTATAGGGACAGGCTGACACAGATGCGAAATCTGTCAATCAGCTTTCCGTCCCCGATCGCAACAATTTGCGGACAATGATGCGGAAGGGCACAAGCGCCAGTATCGCCAGGCCCAGCTTGACCAGCCAGTCGGCCAAGGCCAGCGACACCCACAGGGGCGATTGCGGGCCCTGGCCCAGCAGGGGCACGGCCTCGTTCGACCAGCCGGTGTTGATGTCGGCGGGCAGCAGGGCGGAAAAGGCGATGCCGAAGAACAGCGCCGTGTCCAGCGCCGAGCCGATCAGGGTCGAGGCCAGCGGCGCGCGCCACCACTGCCCGTTCCGCAGGCGGTCGAAGACCGCGACATCGACCAGCTGCGCTACCAGGAAGGCCGTTCCCGAGGCCAAAGCGATTCGCAACGTGGTCGCATCCAGCCCCGCGGCGATCAGCGAACAGGCCACCCCGGTCACGAAACCGGCCAGCACCACGCGGCGGGCGGCGGCCGGGCCGTGGACGCGGTTCATCACGTCCGTCACCAGAAAGGCCAGGGGATAGGTGAAGGCGCCCCAGGTCAGCCATGTGGCCACCGTGAACTGCACCAGGATGTTCGAGGCCACCACGATGGCGGCCATGGCAAGGATGCCGGGCAGGAAGCGGGTCATCGCGGGATCCGTTTTGACAAGGTTGCGGAGAAACTCGGCCCCTTTCGTCCGCAGGGCGGCGGGGCAGCCGGGGCCTTACGCCCCCGCGCCCCGGCTTGTCAATTCGCGGCCCTGCGGTCCGTGCCCTCGTGCAGGCGGAACTCGACCAGCTCGGTCCGCTGCAGGAACAGGAAATTGTCGTCCGAGATCAACGTGATGCGCGGCCCCTCGCCGTCATCCCAGACCGAGATCCCCTCCAGGTTGTCATATTGCATCGAGCGGCTTTCCATCAGCACCTCGTCGCGGGCGACCTCGCCCTCGACCAGATCCATGCGGCGCAGGCGCGAGGCGAATCCCAAGGGGCCGCGGAAATCGCGTTCCAGCAGATAGAACATCCCGTCCGGGCCGATATCGGCCCCGACCGGCAGCCAGCGCGGATCGCGGCGGATCAGGGCGTGTTCGCGCCATTCCCCGTCAAAGGCCAGGACGGTGAAGGGCGTGGCCGGCCCGGAGGATTGTTCGGGCACGGCCAGGATGGTGCCGTCATCCCGAATCGCCAGGGATTCCAGCCCCGCATTGGGCCGCATCCCCGGCAGCTTGGGCGGAAAGGGCAGGGGGTCCGCGGCGGCCTCCGGGTGGTCATAGGCCACGACCCGGTGCAGCCCCTCGAAGCTGACCCAGATGCGGCCGTCCGCGCCGATGGCGATCCCCTCGCTGTCGCCGCGATACCCGGCGGGCAGGGGGTTGCCGGACCGGTCGCGCAGATTGGCCCGGCCCTCGATCACCATGTCCCGAACCGCGCCCTGGGCGTCGCGGTCCACGCGGCCCCAGAACAGATGCGCGCGGTCGGTCAGGGCGTGGAAGCGGGTGCCGTCCTCGGTGATCTCGATCCCCGAGAATCCGCCGAAATCGGGGTCGGCGTCGCGCCAGACGAAGGTGCCCATATCCTCCAGCACCGCGCCCGCCGCAGGGGCGGGCGCGGGGGCCAGGGCGGCGCCCAGGACCAGGATCAGGGCGCCGAGGCGACTGTGGCGCATTGGCGGGGCAGATCGCTCATCCGGTAGGTGCGGGGATGGCGGTAATCGGGATCGGGCGGCGTGGGACGGGCCCGGCTGGGGTCGATGCGGATGTTGATCCATTCCTGCGCCTCGGCGCAGCCATCGCCCGCGGGGATCGGGTTCGGCGTCGGGCAGATCGATCCGGCGGGGCAGTTCATGCGGATGTGGAAATGGTGGTCGTGATTGTTGATCGGGCGGATCTTGCGCAGCCAGTCGCGATTGCCGGTCTCGGCCTGGCACATGGCGACCTTGGCCACGGGATCGACGAAGATGCGTTCCACCCGCGGATCGCGGGCGGCGGCGCGCATGATCGCCATATGCGCCCCCGACCAGTGGCTGGACAGCGCCGTGCCGTTGCCCGCCACGACCGAGACCGAGGACAGGTTTTCACGCTGCTGGCGCGACAGCTGCAGCGAGGATGGCGGCAGCATCCAGATATCGGCATCTAGGCCGATCTGGTGGCTGGCATGGCCGGATGTCATCGGCCCGCCGCGCGGCTGGCTGATATCGCCGATATAGAGCCCCTGCCAGCCCGCCTGCTGCGCGGCGCGCGAGAGGCCCTGCAGAAAGTCGATCATCACCGGATGGCCCCAATGGCGGTCGCGCGACAGGCGCATCGACTGCCAGCTGGGGCCGCTTTCGGCCATCTGGACCAGGCCCTGCGCGCAGCCCTGGGAATAGTTGCCGATGGCCACGGCCGCCCCCTGCGAGGGGGTGCGGAAGGCGCCGAACACGTCGCGGGCCAGCGGATCGGCGGCGGCGGGCAGGGCCATGCCCAGCATCAGGGCGGCCGCGGTCAGGATCTGTCTCATGGGGTTTTTCCGTCTCCCTCTCCTTCGGGGTTGACCCACCATAGCAGAGCCAGCGCCAGCAGGAAGATCACGATCAGGGGAAGAAAGCCGATGCGCTGGCTGCCGCTGAGATCGGTGGTCACCGCGATCGCGAAGGGCGCCAGGAAGGCCGTCGCCTTGCCCGACAGCGCATAGAGGCCGAAGCCCTCGGTCGCGCGGGCCTCGGTCGTGTGGCGGACCATCATGGTGCGGCTGGCGGCCTGCAGCGCGCCGCCCGCCCCGCCGATCACCGCCCCGCAGGCAAAGAAGATCAGGTCGGGCAGGCGCAGCCCGCCCAGGACCGGGTCGGGCGTGGCGATGCCGAAGACCGATGTGCGGTCCATCCCCACCAGCAGCATGCAGACCGCCGTCAGCGCCAGGATGCAGGCGGCGATGACCGCGCGCGGCCCGAAGGCGCGGTCCGCGCGCCCGCCCAGCCAGCTGATCCCCGCGGCCGAGATCGCGCTGACGACCCCGAAGACGCCTGCCAGAAAGACCGGCCAGCCCAGCACCGTCCCCGCATAGACCCCCCCGAACCCATAGAGCGCGTTCAGCGCATCGCGCGAGAACATCGATGACAGCAGCCACATCAGCAGGCTGCGCCGGTGCCGCAGGCTGCGGACCAGCGCCCAGAGCTCGGCCAGGCCTTGGCGCACGCGGATGGGCCGGCCCGTGCCGCGCGGCTCGCGCACCCAGAGGAAGAAGGGGATCATGAAGACTACATACCAGATCGCCGTGAAGGGGCCGACGAAGCGGGTCCCCTCGCGCGTCTCGGGGTCCAGGCCCAGGATCGGCGGGATGCCCGCCAAGGTGCGCCCGGTGGGGGTCTCCGCGAACAGCAGCAGCATCAGCGCCAGCGAGACCACGCCGCCCAGATAGCCGAAGGCGAAGCCCGAGCCGGAGATGCGCCCGATCTCGGCCCGCGGCGCCAGGCTTGGCAGCATGGCATTGGTGAAGATCGTCGCGAATTCGACCCCGATCAGGCCGATGCCGAACAGGACCACCGCCTGGACCAGCGCGGGCTGGTCCGGCATCAGGAACCACAGCCCCGCCGACCCCGCCACATAGAGGAGGGAGAAGAGCCAGACCCAAGGCATCCGCCGCCCCGAGGTATCGGCCACCGCCCCCAGGATCGGCGCCAGCCCCGCGATGATCGCGCCGCTGATCGCCAGCCCGTAACCCCAGAGCGCCTGCGCCTGCGCGCCCGCCTGCGCGGCGTCCGCGCCCTGCAGGATGAAATGGCGCTGCGCGACCTCGGCGAAATAGATCGAGAAGACGAAGGTCAAAAGCAGCGTGTGATAGGGCTGGCTGGCCCAGTCAAAGAACCACCAGCCCCAGATCCGCTTGCGGTCGATGCCCATTGCCGTCCCCCCCATTCCCGTCCCCCGTGGTGTTTGCGCCATAAGGGCCGGGCGGAGTCAGGCTGGCAAGTGAAGTTTCGCCTCCGGCGGGATGACGGGGGGCCAGGGGCGGGCGGCGTCGGCCTCGATCCAGGCGGCGATCCAATCGGGCAAAGGCGGGCTGTCGGGGCCGTGGCCCATCGCCTCCATGACCTGTCCGGGCGGCACGATGCCTTGGGCCGAGGTGACGGCGGACCGGATCATCACCTGGTTGCAGCATTCCGCGCCCTTCCACATGGATTGCTCCATATAGACGAAGCGGTGATCCCAGCCCACCATGCGCGAGATCATCGTGAAGCGGTCGAAGGCCCGGATGCGCTTGCGATAGCGGGTTGAATTGCCCGCCACGGTGATCCCCCAGCCCCGCTCGCGCAGGATCGGGACCAGCTCGGTGCGGCTGGCCAGCGGGATGCGGCCCAGATCGAACAGGGTCAGGGTGCGGCCGTTGTTCAGCTCCCACCAGGGGTCGATGTCCCACGGCCAGCAGCGATGGGTCGAGACATGCGCCTCCAGCGGCCCGAGCCGCGGGGCTTTACGGAATTTCAACATCTCCTTGGCAAAACGGATCAGCGGATACATGGGGGGGCCTTTCGCAATGTCGCGCCATGGGTGACCGCCGATCACGGGGGCGTCAACCGGAACGCGGCGGCAGGGCCCCGGATCGGGTTGCGCCGGGCTGGCCGCGCGGTCATACAGGATGCGCGCCAAAGACGGGGAAATGCGGATGGTCACGCTCTATCAAGCCTTGCAGCTGATCCTTCAGATCATGTGGTTCATCATGATCGTCCACATCATCATGTCCTGGCTGATCAATTTCCAGGTGCTGAACCTGCGCCAGCCGCTGGTAGCCCAGATCTGGGACGGGCTGAACCGGTTGCTGGAGCCGATCTATCAGCCGATCCGCAACATCCTGCCCAATACCGGCGGGCTGGATCTGGCGCCGCTGGTGGTCTTTGTCATCATCATCATCGCCCGCAGCGCGCTGGCGAACAATGCAGGCTTCTTCTACGGCACTTGATGGCGCGTGACCTGACAACCGGCGACCTGCTGCGTCAGGTCTGGGGCTTCGACGGGTTCCGTCCGGGCCAGGAAGAGGTCGTGGATGCGGTGGCCCAAGGCCGCGACGTGCTGGCGATCATGCCGACCGGCGGGGGCAAGTCGCTGTGCTTCCAGCTGCCCGCGCTGATGCGCGACGGCGTGACGGTTGTCATATCCCCGCTGATCGCGCTGATGCGCGACCAGGTGCGCGCGCTGCGCGAGGCGGGGGTCGAGGCGGGCGCCCTGACCAGCGGCAATACCGAGGCCGAGACGGAGGCGGTCTTTGCCGCCATCGCGGACGGGCGGATGAAGGTGCTGTATATGGCGCCGGAACGGCTGGCCTCGGGCGGGACGGTGACCCTGCTGCGGCGGGCGGGTGTGACGGCGATTGCGGTGGACGAGGCGCATTGCGTCAGCCAGTGGGGCCATGATTTCCGCCCCGATTACCTGCGGATCGGCGATCTGAAGCGGACGCTTGGCGTGCCCTTGGCGGCCTTCACCGCCACCGCCGATGTCGAGACGCGGGCCGAGATCGTCACGCGGCTGTTCGACGGTCAGCCGCCGGTGACCTTCCTGCGCGGCTTCGACCGGCCCAATATCCGCCTGGCCTTCCAGCCCAAGAACAGCCCCCGGACACAGGTCCTGACCTATGCGGCGGCGCGGCGCGGGCAATCGGGCATCGTCTATTGCGGGGCGCGGGCGCGGACCGAGACCTTGGCGCAGGCGCTGCGCGAGGCAGGCCATCCCGCCATCGCCTATCACGCGGGGCTGGAGGCCGAGGCCCGGCGCGAGGCCGAGGCGCGGTTCCAGACCGAGGACGGGCTGATCGTCGTGGCGACCGTCGCCTTCGGCATGGGCATCGACAAGCCCGACATCCGGTGGGTGCTGCATGCCGACCTGCCGAAATCCATCGAGGGATATTATCAGGAGATCGGGCGTGCGGGCCGTGACGGCGATCCGGCGGATACGCTGACGTTGTATGGTCCCGACGACATCCGCCTGCGCCGCACCCAGATCGACGAGGGCCTGGGCGACGTGGCCCGCAAGGCCGGAGATCACGCGCGGCTGAACGCGCTGCTGGGTCTGGCCGAGGCGACGGGTTGTCGGCGGCGCCGCCTGCTGGCCTATTTCGGCGAGGAGATGGCCGAGGATTGCGGCAATTGCGACCTGTGCCAGACGCCGCCCAAGCTGTTCGACGGGACGCTGGCGGTCAGGAAGGCGCTGTCGGCCATGGTGCGGACCGGCGAATGGTTCGGCGCGGGCCATCTGATCGACATCCTGACCGGCACCACCACCGACAAGGTGCGCGAGCGTGGCCATGACCAGCTGCCGACCTTCGGCGTCGGGCGCGAACACGGGCGCGGGCAGTGGCAGGCGATCTTCCGGCAGATGATGGGGCTGGACCTCTGCCGCCCCGACCCGGAACGCCACGGCGCCCTGCATCTGACCGAGACCGCCCATCCCATCCTGCGCGGCGAGGAACCCGTGACCCTGCGCGAGGACACGACCAAGGGCGCCAAGCCCGCCAATGTCCTGCGCACCCAGGTGTCGGAGGAGGACGAGCCGCTGCTGTCGGCGCTGAAGGCCCGGCGGCGTGCCTTGGCCGAGGCGGCGCGCGTGCCCGCCTATGTGATCTTTCCCGACCGCACCCTGATCGAGATGGCCGAGAAGCGCCCGCAGGACATGGACCAGATGGCCCGGATCGGCGGCGTCGGCGCCAAGAAGCTGGACAGTTTCGGTGCGGCCTTCCTGGAGGTGATCGCGGGCGCGCAGCCTGAGATGCACCCGGCGCGGCGGGCCTTGGCGGGCCGGCCGGCGGGCGCGCTTTTCGACGATCTGATGCAGATCCAGCTGGACCTGCAGCGCGGCGCGGATGGCACGGAAAAGCCGCTGTCGTGTTCGACCGCCCAGATCCGCCGCATCGCCGAGGCGCGCCCCGCCGGGATGGATGCGCTGGCCCGGCATCTGGACCAGCCGCGGCTGGACCGCTTCGGCGCGGCCTTTTTGGACCGGATCGCGCAGGCGGACTGACCGCCCCCTCAACCGAACGTGATGCACCATTCGCGCAACTCCATGCGTGGATCATGCGATAACCGGTGCATGCGGCCCCATCCGCGCGCCCGCTCGATCGGAGGA
>NZ_CP067169.1:2705000-2985000 GCF_028553885.1 Paracoccus aestuarii | reverse complement strand
ACTGCATGGATGATGGGGGCCCACAGCCTTACTGAGTCTAAGCAAACTCCGAATACCCGAGAGGACTATCCGGGAGACACACGGCGGGTGCTAACGTCCGTCGTGGAGAGGGAAACAACCCTGACCAACAGCTAAGGCCCCCAATTCGTGGCTAAGTGGGAAAGCATGTGAGACTTCCAAAACAACCAGGAGGTTGGCTTAGAAGCAGCCATCCTTTAAAGATAGCGTAACAGCTCACTGGTCTAATCAAGAGGTCTTGCGGCGAAGATGTAACGGGGCTCAAGCCACGAGCCGAAGCTTTGGATGCACATTTGTTGTGCGTGGTAGCGGAGCGTTCTGTGATATAGAACGCTGCCTCTTTCGTATCCTCGGATGCGACGGAGGCAATGTTCTGACTGTGAAGCCGGGCCGTGAGGCAACCGGTGGAGTGATCAGAAGTGAGAATGTTGACATGAGTAGCGACAAACAGGGTGAGAGACCCTGTCGCCGAAAGTCCAAGGGTTCCTGCTTAAAGCTAATCTGAGCAGGGTAAGCCGGCCCCTAAGGCGAGGCCGAAAGGCGTAGTCGATGGGAACCAGGTTAATATTCCTGGGCCAGGAGATGGTGACGGATCGCAGGTGTAGTTCCTCCTTATCGGATTGGAGGGGCTGCTGAGCGGTTCCTGGAAATAGCCCTCCACAAGACCGTACCCGAAACCGACACAGGTGGACTGGTAGAGAATACCAAGGCGCTTGAGAGAACCACGTTTAAGGAACTCGGCAAAATACCTCCGTAAGTTCGCGAGAAGGAGGCCCGGTTTTTACGCAAGTGAAGGCCGGGGGCACAAACCAGGGGGTGGCGACTGTTTACTAAAAACACAGGGCTCTGCGAAGTCGCAAGACGACGTATAGGGTCTGACGCCTGCCCGGTGCCGGAAGGTTAAAAGGAGAGGTGCAAGCCTTGAATTGAAGCCCCGGTAAACGGCGGCCGTAACTATAACGGTCCTAAGGTAGCGAAATTCCTTGTCGGGTAAGTTCCGACCTGCACGAATGGCGTAACGACTTCCCCGCTGTCTCAAACGTGGACTCAGCGAAATTGAATTGTCTGTGAAGATGCAGACTTCCCGCGGTTAGACGGAAAGACCCCATGCACCTTTACTACAACTTCGCACTGGCATCAGGATTGCGATGTGCAGGATAGGCGGTAGGCTTTGAAGCGGGGACGCCAGTTCCCGTGGAGCCACCCTTGAGATACCGCCCTTCGCACTCTTGATGTCTAACCGCGGCCCGTTATCCGGGTCCGGGACCCTGCGTGGTGGGTAGTTTGACTGGGGCGGTCGCCTCCCAAACAGTAACGGAGGCGCGCGAAGGTTGGCTCAGAGCGGTCGGAAATCGCTCGTTGAGTGCAATGGCAGAAGCCAGCCTGACTGCAAGACTGACAAGTCGAGCAGAGTCGAAAGACGGCCATAGTGATCCGGTGGTCCCGAGTGGAAGGGCCATCGCTCAACGGATAAAAGGTACGCTGGGGATAACAGGCTGATGATGCCCAAGAGTCCATATCGACGGCATCGTTTGGCACCTCGATGTCGGCTCATCTCATCCTGGGGCTGGAGCAGGTCCCAAGGGTACGGCTGTTCGCCGTTTAAAGAGGTACGTGAGCTGGGTTTAGAACGTCGTGAGACAGTTCGGTCCCTATCTGCCGTGGGTGTTGGAGACTTGAGAGGAGTTGCCCCTAGTACGAGAGGACCGGGGTGAACGTTCCACTGGTGGACCTGTTGTCGTGCCAACGGCAGTGCAGGGTAGCTATGAACGGACAGGATAAACGCTGAAGGCATCTAAGCGTGAAGCCCCCCTCAAAACAAGGTCTCCCTTGAGAGCCGTGGAAGACCACCACGTCGATAGGCCGGAGATGTAAGTGCAGCAATGCATTCAGTTGACCGGTACTAATGGCTCGATAGGCTTGATTTGATCCGGAAGAAGCAGGATTACCCCCGCTTCCTCCAAAGCATCCTTGGACAATATCAGATCCCGCAAGGGATCCGACGCTGAGCGTTTCTTTCCTGGTCTGGTGGCCCTAGCGCGAGCAAAACACCCGATCCCATCCCGAACTCGGCCGTTAAGTGCCGCTGCGCCGATGGTACTGCGTCTCAAGACGTGGGAGAGTAGGTCACCGCCAGACCTGGAAAGAAACGCATATCTCTCTGAAACGATCAAAACACCCGATCAGGACAAAATTGGCGCGGGGTAGAGCAGCCCGGTAGCTCGTCAGGCTCATAACCTGAAGGTCGTAGGTTCAAATCCTACCCCCGCAACCAAAAATCCGCAGTAATAACAGCGCGTTACGCCCGGTCAGGCCGTGGGGTATCATCATACCGGTCCGCCGACTCAACACCTACTCAACAAAAATGAGCTGGGTGGGAAACGACGGCGGGGCCGCACTTTCGCGGGCGATTGACCCGCTTGTCGGAACGCGCATACTGCTCTGGAACCCACAAGCCGGGATCCATCAGATGATCGAAGAAGAACCGAACATCGTCACGTCGGGCAAAAGCCAGCGCGTCATCATCGACGGCTATCCCTTCTCCATCGAAATCTATCGCGCCGAAACGGATCAGAACTGGATGCTTGAAGTCGTCGACCAGGATGGCACCAGCCATGTCTGGGACGACCAGTTCGCCTCCGACAAGGAAGCCAGAGACGCCGCTGTTCAGACAATCGAGGAAGAAGGCGCCATCGCCTTCATGCGTGGCGACAATGTCATCCGGTTTCCAGAAAGATGACGCGCGGCGCTGGCGGCCCAGAACGGCCCTTTGCTGACTTTCTCCCAGATAAAAACTGTTGCGGCGCATCGTTACCAAACCTGCCGTTCAGTTTGGCTCGAAGCGCAATGCCGGCTCTAATAATTCGCCCAAGCTCCTGTGCGCGAGGCGGGACAATTACTATCGCCTCAGGCTTTCATGACTACTCTGCCGCCACGCAACTCTTCAGTTGCGGCAAGAAACATATCCCGGGTTACGCCGTGAAGATGCTCGATGTCTTCGTCTAAAAGAACATCCTTGGCTCGCTCCTTGGCACGTTCAGGGTCCATTAACTTGAAGAGCCTGATGGTTTCGGCTCCCTTCGCTGAACCGTTCTTTGGGTTTACTAGGATGGCCTTTTCAGCCACTCCAAAATTCAGATGATCAGTCGGATCGTCAACGAAGGGATGCACAATGGTAAAAATCGTGCGCCGATAGGTGGACGCCACCACAGCGACCGTATCGGTCTCCCCCTTACAATCGACGTTGCAACAATAGCATGCCAAAACTAGGTTTGTTGGCCAAAATGCCCAACTGAAATGAGGGCTCTTCGGCGCGATATGATCTCTGTGGGGCCGTTTCTCGAATAGGCGAGTGCCGCAATATGCGCATCGCCTAGATTGCGCGACCATCATTGTTGCAGTTACGTTATTTTTGAAGTCCCTGTACTTTCCATCACTGCGCTTCCATAGATTTTGCGCGGTCGGGACATCAGAAAGCTTCGAGCGCAAAAAGCGGACGACTTGTCTGTCGAAGGGCGGTGCGTTTAATTTCTTCATGCAAGCTTGTCCTTGTAATCTCTTATTGACGCAACAACTTTAGCTAGGTCGTGTTGACAAAAGGGATTCCTCTGGCAGTCGTCGTATGATTCAAGCTCATCTCTACGTGGGAGATGAACTTGGCACGCAACCTGATATCCGACGATGAGTGGACCTTCTTCGAAGGCTTCATTCGTGCCGTCCGGCACGCTAACGGGCGGAAACCCGCGAACCATCGTCTTGTTCTCGATGGAATTTTCTGGATCGCAAGGACTGGTGCGCCATGGCGTGATCTGCCCGAAGAGTTTGGCAAGTGGTCCTCGGTCTACCGTCAGTTCCGCCGCTGGACTTTGGCGGGACTGTGGGAGGATATCCTGGATGCGCTGAACCACGCTGAGATCGCGCCAGACAAGCTCCAGATGGTTGATAGCACTGTGATCCGCGCGCACCATCATGCGGCGGGCGCAAAAGGGGGACTCCGAAAGAGGCTCTTGGCCGTTCGAGAGGTGGGTTCTCGACCAAGATCCATCTCAGGGTCAACGGCGCAGGCCTCCCGATGAGGACCGAGATCACGCCGGGGCAAGAGTCCGATTACACCGGCTACGATCTGGTGATGGCCGACAATCTTCCACAGCCCGCCGTTCTGGTCGCCGACAGGGGCTATGACTCTGATAAAATTCGGGAAGACAACGAGAGCCGCAACGCCCTGCCCATGATACCGATGCGAAAGAACCGAAGGGTGCGCAAGGCTGTCGACATGACCATCTATACCCTGCGCAACATGGTCGAGCGCTGCTTCAACAAGCTGAAAAACAGCCGCCGCCTGGCAACCCGCTACGACAAAACCGCCGAAAGCTTCCTCGGCTTCGTCGACGTCGCCTGCATCAGGCTCTGGCTCCGCCATTTGTCAACATGACCTAATGCGAATTTGGAGTTTATCCTGAAGCTCCTTCTCAGGCGCGGCGAAAAGCTCACTAGGAATAATATCCAACAGTATTTTGATGATGTGAGCAAAAGATTCGTCACTGGTGGCTCGAGTCTCGACGAGTTTGTGATGGCAAGCAATGCCGACAGTTTTCTAACGGAAATCGCGAAGAAGAATCGCCTTCAAAATCGACGGCCGACTTCGATTGCGATCATCTCTTCATCCGGTGGACAATAGACAAACAGTTCTATGCTATCTTTACCTCCCGCTTGCCCATCACCTCATCAAACCGCCGCCCATCTCCCTCCAGCACCGCTGCCTGCCCCGTCAAGTTCTGCCAGCGGGCAATGGCGACATCGACATAGGCCGGGTTCAGTTCGATCCCGTAGCAGACCCGGCCGGTGGTCTCGGCGGCGATCAGCGTGGTGCCCGATCCCATGAACGGCTCATAGATCGCCTGTCCGGGGCTGGAATTGTTCAGGATCGGCCGGCGCATGCACTCGACCGGCTTCTGGGTGCTGTGAACCGTCTCGGCATCCTGATCCTTGTTCGCGATTTGCCAGAGCGTGGTCTGCTTGCGATCCCCGGCCCAGTGGCCCTTGCCGCGCTTCTTCACGGCATACCAGCAAGGCTCGTGCTGCCAGTGGTAGTCGCCCCGGCTCAGCACCAGCCGGTCCTTGGCCCAGATGATCTGCGAGCGGATGTCGAACCCGGCTGCGATCAGGCTGTCGGCGACGGTCGTGGCATGCAGTGCGCCGTGCCAGACATAGGCGACGTCGCCCGGAAACAGCGACCAGGCCTCGCGCCAGTCGGCGCGGTCATCGTTCAGGACCTTGCCGGTCCGCTTGGTGGCCGACGCGCCGGACTGGTTGCGCCATGCCGGGTCGTACTCGACGCCGTAGGGCGGATCGGTAACCATCAGCATCGGCTTCACGCCGGCCAGCAGCTTTTCGACATCCGTCGCGATAGTGGCATCACCGCAGAGCAGGCGGTGGCTGCCCATGATCCAGATGTCACCGGGGCGGGAGATCGGGTCGACCGGCGGCTCGGGGATCTCGTTCTCACCATCGACGGCGCCTTCCTCGCTGCCGTCCAGATCGCCGAGCAACTCGTCCAGTTCCGCCTCGGAGAATCCGATAATGTCGAGATCGAAGTCGATGTCGCGCAGGCCCTCCAGCTCCAGACGCAGCAGCTCCGCATCCCAGCCGGCATTCTCGGCGATCTTGTTGTCGGCAATCACCAGCGCGCGGCGCTGCGCCTCGGTCAGATGGTCGAGAACGATCACCGGGACCTCGGCCAGACCCAATTTCTGCGCCGCCATCAGTCGCCCGTGGCCGGCGATGATGACATCGTCGCCGCCGATCAGGATCGGGTTGGTGAAGCCGAACTCTGCGATGGAGGCGGCGATCTGCGCGATCTGGTCGTCGGAATGGGTACGGGCATTGCGAGCGTAGGGGACAAGCCGCGTGGTGGGCATCATCTCGATCTGCAAGGCCGTCTCCTTCCGTCCCGCCGCGGCGGGTCATGAAAACGCCGGGCGGTGGGACGCCCGGCGAGGTGTTATCTAGCGGTCCGCGAACCTGCGAACCCAAAGGTGCGAACCCGGTCCGCGAACCCAGAATTTTTCCCTGACGCTAGAGGCTTAGCGCGCCTCTGCCCCCCGCATAGGATCGATCCCGCGGAGGAACCAGAGCCGGGAGGCGGGGGCTTTTTCACCTCCGATCCGGCCCGGGCAGCAACAATATTGCGCTGCATCTCCGTCGGCTGGGGCTCTGTCACCTTCGGCCATCTTAGGGATAAACTGCCCCAAAACCGCTGATATTGTCGCGCCCTAAGTTCGACCCATTCGCGCCCTCACGGCGCCCCGCTGGCGCCCCCGCCGCGCGGTTTGGCGCCCTGTTCTGCACCGGTCGATTTTGCGCCGACCGTTTGCGCGGGCTTTTTCTCAAGCTTCTTCAGGGCCTTGGAGATGGTCAGCAGGCTCGCCGTCCAGCGCCGCCAAGCGGTGGAGCGCACGCAGCCGACATGGCGGCAGATGGTCTGCCAGCGGTGACCCTCGGCCCGCATCCAGACGATGCGCCGATTGTCGGCGGCCAACTGCTCGGTCTCGCCGCCGATCAGGGCCAGCCAGCTCAGCGCCTCTTCCATGCGCTGGATCTCGCGGGCATTGGGAATCACCCGCATCCGCGCCGGTTCATAGCCATAGGCATGCTTTGCCTCATGGACATATTCCGGCCAGGACCGACTGTAACCGCGTGCCCCTGAAGAGGGCGGGTTCGGCAGGCGCTTCAGCGTCAATGCGGCTTCCTCGAAGCGGTCTTCGATCTCACGCGGCGTCATCTTCACCAGCCTTTCTATGCGGAATGGGCACGCCGCGCCCCGTCAGCCGGTCCACCGTCACCAGTGAGAGGCGCAGCAGGGTGCGGGCCATGGTATTGGTCACCGCGGTCGCCGGCAGGTAGCGGTCGGAGTTGATCCAGTCGGCGAAGAACCGGTGCTGGGCGGTGATGCGGGGATCGGCTTCTCTGCGCAATCTCGCTTGCCTGGCCGCCCGCACGGCGTCGGTGAAATAACCCCAGGTCCGGATCGGGCTGATCCTGATCTGCGTGGTGCGTTTGGCGATGGTCGGCAGGATGTCCGCCTCGAGGTCGATCCCCTCGCGCAGCCAGCCATCGATGACATCCGCCGTGCCGGTGATTGCCGCCCGTGACGCCGGGCAGAGGCCGGGGCCTCCGGCGGCGAGACAGCGGGTCTGGGGATCGGAGTTATCCACAGGCCCGGTCCAGCCCTCCGGCGTAGTAGTAAGGTTATAAGGATGGTTCGGGTGAATCTGGTTCACGGGGTCATGCGAACGTGGTTCACGGGTTACCCGTGAATGAGATTCACGGGGTGAACCCTGTTCACGGGTCGAAACCAGCTTATCCACAGCCTCGGGCAGGATCGCATATTCGACCGTGTAGCCGTGTTTGCAGTCCCGCTGACCGGCTTCGGAGACCAGCCCGCCGCGGATCAGCTCGGCGATGGCGATCTGCACCGCGCGGCGCGACAGTTCCAGATCGCGGGCTATGTTGGCCTTCGAGGTCCAGATGCCGGAGCCATCGTCCGCCGCCTTGTCGGCCATGTAGAGCAGCACGGCTTTGCGGGTGGCCGATCCGACCACACGGCGCTGCACCGAGGCGGCGATCAGGTTGCTCATGGCCCGCCTCCTTCGAAGATTTCCTCAATCGAGCGGGTCTCGAAGGCCGTGGGCGCAATGAAGCGCAGGATTGCATTGCGGTCGATGATCAGGAAAGGCAGGAAGACGGTTGCAATGATAACGATGACGGCGAGGGCGGCGGCGATCACGACACCCACCTTCATCGTGCCACCCGGCGCGCGCCGGTCTTCCGGCTTTCCTGCTCCAGCAGCCAGTCCTTCACCGCGCCGCGCCGGTAAAGCACCTTGCGCCCGATCCGAATGCAGGGTGGCCCGATCCGCCGCGTCTCCCAGCGCTTCAGCGTGTCGCTGCTGACCCCGATGATGCCCGCCAGCTCCCGCCGCGGCATCCAGTCATCCAGCAGCCCCTCAGGCGAGCCGATAGCTTCTTCCGTCATGATCCCGATCCTTCCGTAATTGCGGGATCAACGGGTGCATGACGGCGCACCGGAAAGCGCGGAATGGACCGGAACGGGAAGGGCGGAGGTCGTTCCGGTCAGAAAAATCAAGTGGTTAGGGTATAGATGGGACGTAGAGACTGCCCCTGATGGATGAACGATAAAGTTCCGATCGACCAGATGGCGGCTATGCGGACTTTGCTGACCTTCGACGAACGGCAGATAGGTTAGAGCATCGCAACAGATGCTACTGGTCCCTCGCAAGAGCCGCAATCGAGACCATCTGGCCCCGCAGGTGCGCGCCTTCATCGACTGGACCGTCGAGCTTTTCCGCATGACCGAGGACCAACTGATTGGCCGCCCATGAAGCTTACGGCGCAACGTCCAAATGCTGCGGCCCCGTCGGCCCGGCAGGTCGACCACTGCGGTAAGGCTCGGTATGGTTGCATCCGGCAGATACGGAGAGAAAAAATGACCGAAACCAAGGATCGCGTCGTGCGGGTTCACGCCATCGGCGGCCCAGAAGTGCTGCACATCGACCATATCCCGGTCGAGGCGCCCGGCCCCGGCGAGATCGGCATCCAGGTCTCTGCGATCGGCCTGAACCGCGCCGACGTCATGTTCCGCCGCAACAATTATATCGAGAAGGCGGAACTGCCCTCGCGCCTCGGCTTCGAGGCCTCTGGCCGGGTGACGGGGCTTGGCGAAGGCGTCGGCGGTTTCCAAAGCGGCGACAGGGTTTGCGTCGTGCCCGGTGCGCCGCTCGGGGTGCATGGCACCTGCGCCGACTGGGTCAATGTTCCGGCCTCACGTGTCCTGCCTTGCCCGGAAGGGCTCGAAGACGCAGAGGCCGCCGCACTCTGGATGTCCTATGTCACGCCCTACGGCGCGCTGATTGAGATCTGCCGGATCCGCGCAGGCCAGCACGTGCTGATCACCGCGGCAAACAGCACGGTGGGGCTGGCTGCAATCCAGATTGCCCGCACGGTCGGAGCCTACCCGATCGCGACCGTCCTGAGCGAAAGCCTGCGCCAGCCGGTGCTGGAGGCCGGGGCCGAAGCGGTGATCGTGATGGAAAGTGAAGACCTGGCCCAAGGCCTCGCCCGGGCTGCTCCGGATGGCATCGACGCCGCCTTCGATGCTGTCGGCGGCCCTCAGGTCGCACAGATCGCCGAAGCGATGCGCCCGCGTGGAACCATCGTCATCCACGGCGCGCTGAGCCCCGACCAGACGCCTTTCCCGCTGAAGCTCGCACTGCGCAAGAACCTGTCTCTGCGTGGCTATTACTACACCGAGGTGACCGACGATTCGGAGGCCCTGAGCCGGGCGCAGGACTTCCTCAACAAGGGCATCGCCGCAGGTCATGTGGTCCCGAAAATCGATCGCAGCTTCGCGTTGGAGGATATCGCCGAGGCCCATGCCTATCTGGAAAGCGGGCGACATTTGGGGAAAGTCGTGGTCCTGACTCAGGCGGGGAACTAAGAATTCTCTTGGCGGCTTGAGTGCTAACCTCACTTTCTGCAATTGCATTCACCGCGCTGTTTCTGGGTGTCCGCAAAGGGCTCTGACCCGACATTCGACTGCTCATCAGATACGTCACCTATCAACCTCAGGCTGCATTCGTGTCAATCCCTTCGCGCTGAAAGGACTGCCCTTTCAGGCATGAAGACGAACGAGGAGATACATCATGTCTTTGCCGCCCCGCGCCCTTTACTCGCTGATCGAAGTTTCCGCTCGCTGGGGCTGCACGATTGCCGATATTGTCGACTGGGCCTTTGCGGGGCACCTGGAGATTCTCGTTGCCATTCCGCCGACTCGGTTTTATGGGGTGCTGCATTCCGATCTGGTCGCCGTCGCGCCCAGCGACGTGCTGCGGATGTGCCGGCGCTTCGGGGTGGCACATGATGAGATTCTGATCTTGCGGGTGCGTGGGCCGGGGGCGGAAAACTGGTCGGTCGCGCATCCGCCCGAGGAGGGGCTGATGATCGATCTGTATGATCTGATGATCACGGCAGACACGTTGGCCAAATTCGAGGAGCGTCAAAGAGTCTGCCGGCGAAGCAACACTGGTCCGGCAATGAAATACGACTGGGAGGCAGCCTATCTGGCGACGATGATCCGTATCTATGAACACGGGTTGCCAGAGAGTCTGACTGCGCTTGTTGCAGAAATGCAGGAATGGTTCATCCAGAACAGCGCGGATGGCGATGCCCCTGACGAAAGCACCATCCGCAAGCGGATCAGCCCGATCTGGCACCAGCTGCGTGCGCCTGTTCCGGCATAGGCTCCTGCATTTCGGCGGGCGAGGCGGAATGGACCAGCCGAGGCCTCGCTCGCACCAGATCGGCGACGGCATCGACACCGGCACGCAGCGGCGAATCCATCAGATGGGCATAGCGCTGGGTGGTGCGCGACTGTGAATGACCGAGCAGTTTGCCAATCATCTCCAGCGAGGCACCACCGCTGACCAGCAGCGAGGCGAAGGTGTGGCGCAGGTCGTGAATGCGAACATCGGGCAGCTCGGCCTGCATTTGAATGCAGCGCCAGAACCGGCGGAGTTCCTGTACCGGCTGATCCTTTCCCTCGACATCGCCGGGAAACAGCCAGTCGCAGCCTGCGGGCACCGCGCCCAGCCGCGTGCGAACCAGCGCCACCGTGTCCAGCGAGATTGGCACCCGGTGAATGCGGCGCTGCTTGGTATTGGCCGCGGGTTTCGTCCAGATCTCACGTTCCAGATCGAAATGCTCGAAGCGGGCAGTGCGCACCTCGCCAACCCTGGCGCCGGTCAGCATGCAAATGCGGATGATGGCGGCTGCGCGCTGGTCCTCGGCTGCGGCCAGCGCATCGCCAAGCCGGGCGATCTCGTCCATTGACAGAAATAGTTCGCGTTCCACCTCCATGCGGCGGCGGAAGCCCAGCGCCGGATTATCCGCCCGCATCTTCCACGCGATGGCCAGATTGAAGACCTTGCGCAGCATTTCACCCGCGCGGTTGGCCCGGATCGGGGTCGGTTTTGGAGGTGCCAGCGGTTTAGCACGTTTGGCTTTGGTCTTCTTCTTCGCCGGGCGGGATCGACCCTGCGCAATCAGGTTCAACACCCGCTCGACATCGGCGGGTTCGATTTCGCTGACCAACCGGTGCTTCCAGTGCGGTTCGATCAGCTTGCGCAGCATGGATTCCTGATCGGCGGCATTGCGCGGCGCCAGATGGGCAGCATGTTCACGCAGATAGCGTTCGACCAGATCCGGAAAGCGTGGCGCCTCGCGGGCATCCTCGCGTTCGGCCATGGGATCCTGTCCGCTGTCGACGTCGCGGCGCAGGACCTTGGCGCGGTCCCGGGCGGCGGTGACGCTCCATTCCGGCCAGCGTCCGATGGTGAAGCGGCGCTGGCGCCCGGCGACCCGGTAATCGAACATGAAGGACCGGCTTCCGGATGGGTAGATGCAGATCGACAGGCCCACCACCTCGGTGTCGAAGACCTGCCATGGTCGAGGCCGGGTCTCCGCCGCCCGGACCAGTTTCTCGCTGAGTTTTTCTCTGTTCCGCAAGGATAAATCTCCCGTCTTTCCCGTTGACACATGCGTAGAATCGCAGGTTTATCAACGAGATCATTCGAGTACCGGAATACAGGAACGGACCGGAACGGGAAGCCGGGCAGGGGCGCCGGTTCGGGCGAACGGCGAGGAATGCGCCCTCACTGGCCTGCGCTATCTTCTTCAGGCCAAGTTCACTTTGTCAGCATGATAAGCGGTCGAACCTTGCAGAGCGCATCAAGTTCTGCATTTGTTCCTGTCCATGACACGCCGCAGCACACCTCAAGCCAAGATCGACGATTCGGCCTGTCCGGTCCGGGTGCTAATTTACGTGCCGGGAATGGGTTTTGGCCGCAGGTCCGACGCGCTGCACGAGTGGCTGGCGACGCGTATCGGCCGCGGCAACTATGCCTGGCATGGCGGCGGGCGTGGTGGCACGCGGGACCGGATCGCGCTTTATTTCCGTGAGCCGGATGCGGCCAGCGCCTGCCTGACGGCCTTTCCGGATCTGGAACTGGCTGACGGAACCTGCCTGCCGGGCTACAGTTCGCCCTATATGCCCTTTGGCCGTTCCGAGGACGACGATACCGTGTGCAATCTTTATAATCAGACCACCACGCAGGAGGCGATGCGCCAGCTTTTCAAGGGCATGAGCATGACCGACCGCGCGGGCAATGTCGCACCGGGCAAGATCTATCCGGATCAGCTGGCGCCGATCATCCGCCATGATGGCAAGTCGCTGGAATTGGTGAAGGCACGGTGGGGGATGCCATCGCCACCCTCAGTTCTGAAGACCCAGCGGGATCCGGGCGTCACCAATGTCCGCAACCTGACCTCATGTCACTTCACTCCGATGAAATAGGCCAGGGCCGCAACGGCGCCAGCGATGATGATGTAGATCCCGCCCTTGGCCTGGCCGGTGATGGCGGGGGCGGATGGCTTCCCGGTCACGGGCGGCGCGGCATCCACGAGCGGCGGCCGGGCATTGGCCGCAGCCCACCAGCTGCGCACGTCGAAGCCGGGGCATTGCGTCGGCCCGAGGTCGCGGTGCCCGACGACCTCCGCGCCGGGATGCTTGGCCAGCAGATCCTTGACGAGGTTGATCGTCGCGGCCTTCTGCGCCTCCGTGCGGTTGTCCACGCCGACGTTCGGCCCGGTCGCCCGCTCGATGCCGCCGATGCAGCAGATGCCGATGCTGCCGGTATTGTGTCCGGAGACATGCGCCCCCACCACGTTGTCCGGTCGGCCCTTCTGCACGGTGCCGTCGCGCTTGATGACATAGTGATAACCCACGTCGTTGAAGCCGCGTTGCAGGTGCATCCGCCGAATGTCGGCTACGCCAAGGTCTTGGTCCGGGTAGGTCGCGCTGTAGTGCAGCACGATCCGCCGGATGGGAGTATTGCTCATGGGGTTCTCCTGATGTGTGGGATTGGGGCGGGGCGCATTTATTTTACGCGGGGTGCGCTTTTATGCTTGACCGTGTGGGCGGCTGCCCATATAACTAAGACATAGCCAAGGGGCAACGCGCCCCGCCAACCCGGAGAAGAAAATGACCGCTAAAGAAAAACTGACCGCCCGCCTCGCAGCCCTGACCACCGAGCAACTGGTCGAAATCTCAATCCGTATGAACCTTGCGATGAGCAACGAGGAAACCCTGGTCGCCATCTATGCCGAACGCGAACTTGAGAAGCGCATGACCGCTGAAGAATTCGCCGCCCATTTGGAGGTGCTGGAAACAATGCTGGACGCCGCCGCATGACCCCCACAGAATTAAAGCAGGCCCGGCAATCGCTGGGCCTTTCCACAGCCCAACTAGCCGCGCTGCTGGACACAGACCCGCAAACCATCCGCCGCATGGAGCAGAGCGAGAGCGCCAGCACGTTCCGCACGCCTGCGCCCCGCATGGTGCGGCTGATCCGCGCCTACCTAGACGGATATCGCCCGACTGACTGGCCGAAAGGAGACGACAAGTGAGCATCAACAAATTCCGAGGCCTGCTCTACACCCTCGCCAAGCTGTTGGGCGACGTGCAGGCCGTCCGCAGCCCGCGCAAGGGCGCCATCACCCGCCGGATCGGTCGGCGGCTGGCGGGCAAGGCAACGGGCCGGATGCTCGGGAAGCTGTTTCGCTGAGCCAGCGCGCGTGGATCGCCTCGCAATGCGTCACGTCGTCGAAGCACCAGCCCATCGCCTCGATAAAGCCCGTCCACTGCCGGTCCCATGCCCGCGCGCATAGCGGCTGATGCGCCGGCCCGCCGAGGCAGCGGTTCAGCGCCACAGAGCAGCGCCAGTGCAGGCTGTGTGACCTGCCCCCCGCGAAATCCCTCACCGCAATGTAGAGTCTGCGCCAACTCTGAAGGAGCAGACACATGCGTAAGAGCCGTTTCACCGAGGCGCAGATAATCGGGATGATCAAGGAGCAAGAGGCCGGGATGCCGACGGCCGAGGTGTGCCGCAGGCACGGCTTGAGCCCGGCGACGTTCTACAAGCTGAAGGCAAAGTATGGCGGGATGGAAGTGTCCGAGGCTGCCAGGCTGAAGGCGCTCGAGGACGAGAATGCCAAGCTGAAGCGCCTGCTGGCGGACACCATGCTGGACAACGTGGTGTTGAAAGATCTGCTGGGAAAGAACTGACGACATTGACGAAGCGGCGAGACGCTGCGCTCAGGGCGATGCGGGATCATGACATCTCGCGGCGCCGGGCCTGCAGGCTGATCGGTGTCGACCCCAAGACTATTCGGCGCGAACGCCCGCCGGATTGCCCCGAGATCCGTAAGGAGATGCAGGAGATCGCCGGCAAGCGGCGTCGGTTCGGCTACCGCCGGATCGGCGTGCTGCTGGAGCGCAAGGGCATGAGCATGAACCACAAGAAGCTCTACCGGATATATCGAGAGGAAGGGCTGTCCGTGAAAAGGCGGCGCGGTCGCAAGCGAGCGCGTGGCACAAGGACACCGATGCCGTCAGCCGCGGGCGTCAATGCGCGCTGGTCATTGGACTTCGTGTCCGACAGCTTCGGCGCGTCGCGGAAGTTTCGGATTCTGGCGGTGATCGACAATTGCACACGGGAGTGCCTGTGCCTTGTCGCGGACACCAGCCTGTCAGGGGCGCGTGTCGCCCGAGAGCTGAGCGCACTGATCAGGGTCTACGGCAAACCCGGCTGCATCGTCAGCGACAACGGCACAGAGTTCACCAGTCGGGCAATCCTGAAATGGGCCGACGAAAACGAGGTGCCGTGGCACTACATCGATCCCGGGAAACCGCAGCAGAATGCATTCATCGAAAGCTTCAACGGCAGCCTGCGGGACGAGCTGCTCAACGAGGAAATCTTCGACAGCCTGGAGGACGCACGGCGAAAGCTGGCCCTCTGGCGCTACGACTACAACACGGTCCGGCCGCATTCGTCCCTGGCTAACCAGACACCGCAGCAAGCGCGCCGGACGCTTGAGCAATTTGAGGGCTCCGCGTCCGGCGCGCTTGCGCAAGACGGGGAACCGGAATACCCAAATCCAACCTGCAGACTCTCGTTATGAATGAGGGACCAGCAGGGGGCAGGTCAGAGCCTCTCCCGGATCTCTTTGTCTATCGTCTGCAACATGGCCCGGTCGTTCTCACCAAGCCGCTCCCAGACCCCTCCCGCCTTAGCCGATACCACCAGCGACGCCTTGCATTCATCGATCTCGACGTAATCGCCGATGACGAGCGCCCGCATGTCCGTGCTGCCACGACCACGCCCCTTGCCGGTTTCCCGTTCTCCGAGCGTCGCGATCGAGAACTCGGTCGGAGTCAAGATTCGGTCGCGATGAGCCTTCAGAGTTGCTTGCGAAGGGGTGATCAACGGTCCCAGGCCGTTGCGGGAACGGACTTCGTTCTCAGCCTTTACAAGCACTTCCAGGCGCTTTTGCACGGAAGCAACCAAACGAGCCTTAAGATCAAGACCAACATCCTCCCATGCCTGCGTCATGAGCTCCCTCAGGCACGGCGGCAGCCGGGATGTTGCGTTGCCCTTCAGGTGGTCAAGCGGGGTCACTGCATCTAGCGGGCTCTCTCCGGGGCCCACGCCATGTGCGGCCCGAGCGTATTTCACCAGTGTGCGTCCGCGGTAGAGGGTCAAGTAGTGTCCATAACCGCCTTTGGGCGGCGTCAGGTGGATCTTTTCACCCAAAATATCCTGTGCGAGATCTCGAATACGCTCGCGTTTGGCTTCCGCGTATCTGACCGAAATTTCCGCGTCGGGGCGCCCGGTCTGTCGGCGCAGGTCCTCCCGCAGCGCGTGCATCGCCTCTGCGATGGCAAGATGAAACTTTGCGAGCCGCCGCTGCATCTCCGGCAAGCCTTCGGAAGAGATGAACCCTCCCAGTCGAGACTCCATCCGCCGCCCCGTGTCGGCACCTAGGATGTCGACGCGGACGCCAGGCATCTTCAGTTGATCGACGAGCTGCATGAAAGACATGAAGGACGTCGATCCCGACGCCGTATCCTCTACCGTATAGCCGTGCTCATCTTGGCCTGTCACTGTCAGATTACGGGTGTGAAGGCGCAGCTCAGAGCCCACGGGTATGGCGTAACGGGGGACAGGCATCAGCTCCGCACCTCGATGCGCGAGTTTTCCCACAACACGTGATCAAGGTTCGCATGCAACTTGCGGGCCGCGACGAGGCGGTAACACGCTGCGAATACTCTCGGCTGCGCAAGCGGCACCCGCGGGAAGAGGTCCTTCATCAACCGGAGCGTCTTCAGCCTACGCGCGGTGTTCAACGTAATTTCATCGGCCTCAGGGTCAGGCCTGAAGACGAAGTTATGCATGCGGAACAGGTTGTCCCTGCGCTGGCGGGTGTAGTCCTGTGCATCAACAACGATCATGTCATTCGCTGTTGACTTCGGCGTGGCTGCGTGAATCGCTTTGATCGCCCTGACAGTCTTCGGCTTCTTGAGGCTGACATGGTTGCGGACGAAGACGAGCCGACGGCGGCCGTCGCGTGTCGTCATCAGCAGATCGTGCGTGTAGGAGCGTTCAACGCCGTCATCGTCCCTGTAGCGCACCGTCATTGGCTGAAAATGAAGATCGTAGAGCTGTGGACTCACGAGGGCTTCGTGCGCAACAGCGATCTCAGCAGCGCTTTCCCCAATTCCGACCTTCGGCTGCCAGTTGTTCGCTTCGGTCCGGTAGGCGATGTGCACCTTGTGCGAAACGGAACTGCGTGCGCTCGGATTGCGCACGCCGTCGAAGGGCAGCACGCCGTGGATTTCCGGCAGGGTGATCGCGCTGGCCTTCGGCAGTTTCGCCGGGGAGTAGGCCCAGGTGTCGTGGTCGATGACGACTGTCATGTCTCTCTCCAGCCCTTGCAGCTGATGCTACAAAGGGTTCGTGGTGTTCCTGGGGGAAATCGGTCCTTGCCTGATCCGTGTTCGGATTCTACCTAGGCAGTGATACCGGGCGATTTCGCCCCAACTCTTCAATGCGCCAGTCATCTGGCGCATTTTTTCTTGTCAGCCTGCTGCTCGGTTGCTAGGGGCCTCCGCCTCGCTGTTCACCGGCAGCTGAAAATCCGGATAATTTCACTCTTTCCCTCCTCCAACGCGCTGTCGTTACAGGAACATTCTACCGGCCCGGCGGATGGCGACCAAGCACCCGCCATGTCGTTACCTGTGGAAAACCGCCGTTCATCCTGTCCGTTGTGCATGGGGGAGCGCATCTCCCGTTTCGTCGGACTTGCGGCCGCATGACCATCACGTGGGTTGTCCGCGTCGCGCTTCGAAAGGCCAAGCAGATCGGCAACCCCGGAAGTGCTTGTTCACCTTGAAGTTCATGTCGTCGATGCTGAATGCGACCCACCCGCTCAGGGTTGGCGCAGTGAGGAGACGTCTTCTCGTGCAGGCGCGGCAGTCGTGTATCTGAACTGCGAGAAATCGATTGTCTGTCTAGGAACCGATCTCGATCATGCCATGCACGACACCATATTGAAATGACTCGTTTTTTTGCGAAAAATCGGGCGGAGCCGGCTTCAGGATTTCCGTTCAGCCGCCGACGCTCATTGCTTCTGGCTCCGTAACGAGATGCAGAGCGGCGGGCTTCAATCTGAGCAGAACCACGGAATCGGTGTAGGTTTAAAGGCTTTTCAGAAGCTCACAGGGCGATGCCCTCTCCGCCGGCCGCTACTAGGGCGGTCTAATCTGTGTCATGCGGTTGGCGTTTTCGCATGGTTTGAAGAGCGCGGGCGGCGGCATCGCGCAGGGTGTTGACGACCCTGGACAAAGAGATGCCGTGGATGGCGTCAACGGCCGAATATGCCTGGAGCGCCAGGCGCAGGTCCGGGTGCGACGGTCATCCCGGGTTCCGCCTGCCGCCGGTGATCGTCGACGGACTGCCGGGTATCGGCAAGACGCACTGGGCGCGGCGATTGGATTAGCTGATCGGTGCTAGAACCGGCAGCGCTGACGAGCGAAGATGCGGCCGATGCCGAGCGACGGGAGGTCTCGTGCCCCCACGTCCAACTTGCGAAAATGTCGCCATCCCATCAATCATCTGATATGTAACAATAAAATTCCCTGCCGTATTGCTTTGCACGTCGAATCGTGATCCACTAGATCCACTGCGCGCGGGAAGCCTCTTGTCTTTCCAACCCTCGAGCTCTGCGGCGACCGGAAATCAATCATTCAACCCGCACGGCTGCGGGATCATCCTGTTCGGTCACGCTGCGCGACCGGCAAGTCGAGGTCTGCCAATGACCAGCTTTCCCTTCATCAAGGCCACGTTCCCCGACCCCGACATGAACCCACGCCAGATGGCGAGGCGACTGGTCCTGCATCTGCTGCGGCTGCGGGCTGACCGCACCGGAGTTGAGCTGCCGAAGTGTGACGATGAGGAGCTCCACGACAGGGCATGCATGGACAGGATCGAGGACGTCCATATCTCACGGGAGGACCACAAGCGCGCGGACCGGCGGGCCAACCGCGTTTTTGATCGTATCCTGCGTGAGTCCGGACTCGGCCACCTCGACAGGAGCGACCGCGACCGGCTGTCGGCGCTGAAGGACGGCGTCCACCTCGCCCGGATCAGCGATGAGCACCAGGCTGACGATCTTGCAGCAGCGCTGCATGCCGAGATGCCGTGGATGGCGGCGGCGACCGAATATGCCTGGCGCGCCATGCGCCGGTCCGTTCGTGAAGGTCATGCGGGCTTCCGCCTGCCGCCCGTGATCCTGGATGGGCCGCCAGGCATCGGCAAGACGCGGTGGGTTCGGCGTCTCGGTGATCTTGTCGGCGCTCCGAGCATCGTCATCGACGCAACCGGCGAAGCCAGCAGCTTCGGAGTCGTCGGCTGCCAGCGGGGCTGGTCCAGCGCTCGCCCCGGGCGAGTGCTGGAGTTCATCCTGGCGCGGCTGACTGGCAACCCGTTCATCGTCATCGACGAGCTGGACAAGGCCGGCCATGTCCGATCCGACAAGGGTCACCCGTTCGGATTGGCCGAGGGGCTGCTGCCACTTCTCGAGCCCGGCACCGCCGTTGACTGGACTTGTCCCTACTTCCGCGTGCGCTTTGACATGTCGCTGCTGAGCTGGGTCCTGCTGACGAACACGGTGACGCCGCTGCCGGAACCGCTGCTCAGCCGCTGCACCATCCTGCGGCTGCAGGAGGTGGATCTCCCCGAACTGATCGCCTTTGCCGAGCGGGAGGGCCGAGCCCGGGCGCTGTCGGAGGCGTCGATCCACTCCATCACCGACGCTCTTGCAGCCGTGGCGCCCCATGCACCCGCACGTCCAAGCCTGCGGACCGTTCTGCGGATGCTGGACCGTGCCGCCGATCTGGAAAATCGGCCGATGGTGATGTGATGACCCTGAGCTATGGTGAGCGCCGTCGGGAAGCCGCGCTCCGACACGCGATGCGCCGGCAGATCCTGAGTGGTGTGGAAATGGTGGACGAGGTTGAAGCGCGCAGGCTACTGGCCCTCGCTTCCACCGATCTGGCTTGGTCTTCCTCGCTTCAAGAACGGATCATTCGCTTCCGCATCGCCGGCAAGTGGAGCTTCCCCGCCTTCCAGTTCGACTCGAGCAACCGCAGGCTCTACCCCGGCTTGGTCAAGATCGTCGCTGCCTCCAGAGCGGCCGGATGGAGCGAATTCCGTCTGCTGAACTGGATGATGTGTCCACATCTCGATTTCGATGGGGTGCCCGCCGACGCGTTGCGAGATCAAGACGAGGAGGTGCTCGAGGCATTCCTCAGGGACAGCGAGCCCGACTGCCATGGTTAGCTGTGCATGGGCGAAGGTGAACCGAGCGCGGGCGTCAGCCAAAGCGAAAATACGAAAGGTCAGGTCCAGTCTCCCGCGGTATGGCCACGAACAGAGTAGGAGGAAACATCATCATGGAGCCTCACATGTTTGACAATGAGCGGTTCATCTCGCGCGCAACGGCCGCACTTGCCGCACTGGAGTGCGGCCCTAAGCCAGAGGATCTCGCACAAGCACCGCTGGCCGAGCTTTGGATTGCCCTCGTCAAGGACGGGACGGACCTGCCGGTCCTTTGGGGATACGTCACCGGGCATCCCCTGCTGGGAGACCGCTTCATCCGAACATCCCCCTTGATCGGGCTGAGCCGTGAAGCCGGATGGGCCAGGACGTTCAGCCGGTGGTATCGGCTTGGTGAACCATTTCCCATCTGGAAGGCTCAGCTTGCCACGCGGCTGGAAGATCCGATCAAGGAGATCGGCCTCCTGCGCTGGGGATCGACAGGCTACGGCGCGATCGTAGACACGGCATTCCTCGAGGCGAAGATGGCGAACGTCATAGCGCTTCTGAAGAACCCCGACGCGGCCGGATCGTGATGAATCTGGAGAGCATCATTCTGCCAGGAGATTAAGATGGTGAAAGAACAACCGCAGAAAGGTAAGAAGCCTCGCGGCAACCTCCTTGAGCGCATGCGCGCCGCGAATCCCGCCGGGGCGGCGCTGCTTGATCGGCACCGAGCGCAGGCTGATCTCGCCTTGGCTTTGCGCTCCATGCGCAAGGCCAGGGGGATGGGTCAGACTGACCTACGACGCGCATCCGAAAAGCACGGCCGGCCGCTGACGCAGTCGGTCATCTCAGCCTTGGAGAGCCCTACGGCAGCTTTACCCAACGTTGACGGGATCGTGCGCTATGCAGCGGCCTGCGGCGCCAGGGTCGAGCTGTCGTTCATAATGGGTCACGACGACAGCGGCGCATGCCGGGTAGTGTTGGCCTGAAGGACACGTCGCAGCACCAGTGCTGCTCAGCATCTAGATTCCGAAAATGAACTTGGTGCCACGTGCTTCGCACGTCAGCGACTGCCAGGCTTGCCTGTCGGCGCTGCTCCAGCGCATCCGTCCGTTGGCGTAGCCCCACACCCAACTTGCCGGAGCTGTGGCTGGAAGTTCGGAAGCGCCGCCCGCTCCTCGTCGACACGAAGGGCGGAAAGCAGACCGACTGCGGTGCGGCATTGCGACTGCGGCATCAGCGCAAGGCGGACACTTAGTCTAATCAAGAAGAGCTCTGTTCCTTCACTGGCGCGCAGTGCAGGGAGCGATCGAACCTCTAAAATATAAAATTTGGGTTCGTCACCGGAAATGACCGATTGGTTGTCTTACCTGACATCGGTGCGCACTGCGTAAAGTTAGTGCCCCAGAGGCCTTCGCAGACATTCAAGGGCAGAGCTGTTTAGATCTAGCCTCATCGCCTCGGCCGTCTCCTGGTCTTCTCGACCGGAACAAGATGACCTACCTCGGCCGCTAGTAAACGGTCAGTGGTCAACGTCACAACTTCGGATCCTACCTCAAAGAAGTATCGCGAAATGCCCGCTATAGAGTAATCTGCTAGGCCAATGCCTCGGTCAGCGAAATCTGGCCACTCTCGTTGAGCTTGTGTATACCAACTACTCGTCCATAGCCGTTGAGACTCATCAAAACGCTTCCAAGGGTGAGTCCCGTTCATCGATGCAACTACCCGGTCGAATAATTGCTGCGCTTTTGCCCGACGCGACTGGGCCGCTTGAGCAATATGATTCGCCGTCTCTATCGTTACAGAAAGCGGCAAAATCAGGGTTCCAGATCGCCTGATTACTTCGTCTACCGCAGACCTCGCACGATTTGCATCCCAACGATCTGCGCCCGATCCAGCAGTCTCCTTGCCAGGAACCTCAAGCCAACAGCAGAGAACTCCAGTATCTACAACGGCGATGAGTTCAGGCATTTCTCACCTGCGCCTTTATAGACTCCTCGATTTTTCCACGGGCTGCAAGCTGACCAAGCGATCCTTCGGCTATCAATCGAGATAGATGCGGCAGGTCCTCAAGAATAGTGATTTCACTAGCTCCAGAGGAGGAATTTCTTGTAGCGACCGCAACCGACTTTATCATTTTTGGTGGCAGCGCGTCGAGAAGGGCAACATTGTGGGTCGTAACAAGTAAATCGATTTTTCGTTTCGATCCCAGATCTTGTATTGCAGACAGAAGGTCCATTGCCCTCGACGGATGAAGCCCGTTGTCAATCTCCTCAACAACGATCATTGACCGCTCAGGTTGTGTCAAAAGCGCCACCATCACAGATATGAAGCGAAGCGTTCCATCTGATAAACCTCTCGCATCCATCTCAAGAGTTCGCTTCGCGTTCCACCGCTCCGTGCAGTAGAGCATCGCGTCAACTCCGTGACGATCAACAGTTTCTGCCCATACGCGAGTGATATCCTTTTCTGGAATCTTAGCTGCATATCTAGATATCAAATCTTCAACAATTTTTTTTCTCTTATCGGGCAGTGCGGCCAATACGCCGGCCACATTAGAACCGTCCCTGTTAAGATGTTCTGAAGGGCGAGAGTAAGCGCGCATCGAAGAGGGATTAGGGTCGAGAATGAATATAGATCGCATCGTCTGAAGCACATGATCAACCGCCACTTTGATCTCCTCTCTCATCTCATATATCTCTAGTTGAGAGAGGACAGACAGATTGCGGCGCATCGGTTGCTTAGTGCCCGATTTCGTGTTGTAAAGTCTGGCCGTAATACCTGGAGCTCCACCGTCTGGCGCGTCGGTCCAGAAAAGCCTCAAACGTCTTTGCGCATTGCCTTGATATCTAACTCTTACAAGTTCTTCATTTTCGAGCTCTGCAGTATTACCGTCGATAGAAACTGTTATCGAATACTCATAATCTGTCTTCTCGTCCTCACCGCTAACACTTGCAGTAATGGTAAAGTTTTTTGCTCCTTCGTAAGTTATCCACTCAAGTCCACCTCGGAGGTTGACTGTGTTGGAGTCCCCAACAATGGCAGATGTGATGTCCGAAGCAGACGAAATGCGCGAAAGAAACTCAAGCGCATCAAGTGCATTGGACTTTCCACTAGCATTAGTTCCAATAAGAAACGTCAATTGGTCGAAGAGCATTGATGCTTTCTTGTAGCTTTTCCAGTTTTCAAACTGAATCTCTCTGAGCATAGGAACGCTCCCAACATAATTTCTTCCCGACATGTAGAGGCTAACAATTTCGGAACGCAAGGTGCATCGGCTCTTGCCGATGCTCTTCCTTCGCAGTGCGTCGACTCTTTGACCGATAGCGGAGATCTCATAGATGCAGCCGCGGCACCCACGAGAACGGCAGCTATCTTCCGCAGAAGCAGATGCTGCGTGGTCGATCTAGCTGCGCCCTGCACCAACGGCCGGCTTCGGGAAGCCGCACCGCAGCGTCCTTCCCTCCTCGACCGGCCGCTATGGGCCGGTGTGCCACCTAAAGTCGATGCAGTTATCAGCGATGCGCCAGATACTCAGCTGAAACATAGCCCGACACACTGGGCTTGTCAGTCAGGAAGACCCGGCACCAGACCCGGCCGTTGTTCGGGACACATTTCTGACGGGTGAGGCGCGTGCCGTCGGGCAGGCCGATGATGATGGCATGTTCGAGGCCCGGACCCTCGCGGAGCTTCAAAAGGTCGTCAAGCCCGGCACCCTGGACGACTGCACCCGAACCAACCGCGCATCCGGTGGCGACAGTGAGAGCGAGAAGAGCGGCAAAAGGGCGCTGCATGATTGAACCTTCATCTTTTTGACGCTTCTACGACACGATCGAGGGTGATGACAGCCTCTCGCGGCGATCGCATTGCAAAGCCGGTGCCGCTCTCTTACCTTCCTTGTCATCAAGACCGGAGACAGACTCGACATGGACCTGAACCTCGCCGCCACCGCCCTTCCGGTTTCGCTGCGAGAAGTCCTGCACCATGTCGTCATCCGTCACCCTGTCCGGCCTGTCCTGGCTTACGCCTGAAGAATCGCCGCTTTTCACCGACCTCAGCCTGACCTTCGGGCCGGAGCGCACCGGCCTGGTGGGTCGCAACGGCAGCGGCAAGAGCACGCTGCTGCGCCTGATTGCGGGCGAGCTTCGTCCCACAGCCGGCCAGGTGCAGCTCGTGGGCACGCTAGCGGTCATGCGGCAGGATGCGTTGCGAGACCCGGACGACACCATTGCCGACCTCTTCGGGATAGGCGCGGCGCTCGAGATCCTGGCGCGAGCCGAGGCGGGGCTGGCCAGCGCGTCCGAGTTGGCAGAGGTGGATTGGTCACTGCCCGCCCGCGTGGACGCCGCGCTTCTGCAGCTCGGTCTGTGCACAGATCCGCAGGCGCCGCTCGTCAGTCTCTCGGGCGGTCAGCGCAGCCGCGCGGCGCTCGCCGCTCTTGCCTTCCAGCGGCCGGACATCCTGCTGCTGGACGAGCCGACCAACAACCTGGATCGGGACGGGCGCGCCGCCGTGATCGATCTGCTGCGGGGCTGGTCCGGCGCCGCGATCGTCGCCAGCCATGACCGCGAGCTTCTCGAGGAGATGGACGCCGTTGTCGAGCTGACGTCGCTGAAGGCCGTCCGCTACGGGGGCAACTACAGCGCGTATCGCCAGCGTAAGGCAGCTGAACTCGATGCGGCTGCCCATGACCTCGCCCATGCCGAGCGGGCCAGCAGGGAAGCCGCCCGCCGCGCCCAGACTGCCACCGAACGCAAGGCCCGCAAGGACGGCGCCGGGCATCGGGCGCGGGCCAACGGAGGCCAGCCGAAGATCCTGCTGGATGCGGCCAAGGGCCGGGCCGAGGCCTCGGGCGGCGCGGGCGTGCGCCTGCGGGACGCGAGGCGCGAGGCCGCCGAAGCGGCGGTGGCGGCCGCACGCGAGAAGATCGAGATCCTGCAGCCGCTGCGCATGGGGCTGCCGCCGACGAGGCTTGCCCACGGGAAGACCGTGCTGCGGCTCGACGGGCTCACCGGCGGCTACGACCCGGCGCGCCCCGTCATCCAGGGCCTGACGCTGGTCATGGAGGGGCCGGAGCGGCTGCTGATCGGCGGCGCGAACGGCAGCGGCAAGTCCACGCTTCTGAAGATGATCACCGGGCAGATCGTCCCGCAATCGGGCCGGCTGTCGCTTGACGTGTCCTGGGCCCTGCTCGACCAGCATCAGAGCCTCCTGCAGCCGGAGGACAGCCTGCGCGAGAATTTCCTGCGCCTGAACCCCGGCCGCTATCCGCATCTGGCGCATGAGGCTCTGGCGCGGTTCGGCTTCCGGTCTGCCGACGCGCTCAGGCGCGCCGGCGAGCTCAGCGGCGGCGAGCGCCTGCGCGCCGGGCTGGCCTGCGCCCTGGGCGCCACGCCCCCGCCGATGCTGCTGATCCTGGACGAGCCGACGAACCACCTGGACCTCGATGGTATCGCGGCACTGGAGGCTGCCCTGGCCGCCTATGACGGGGCCGTGCTCGCCGTCAGCCACGACGAAGCCTTCGTCGCCGCGCTGAAGCCGGGCCGGAGGCTCGTCCTGGAGGCCGGGGGCTCCGCCGCAATCCTGCCGTTCAGCGCCTGATCACGCCCGGACATCCTTGGGCGAGCCCATGACGATGTAGGAGGTGATCGCATTGACGTGGGAGCGCGTGCCCAGCACCTCGGTGTGGAAACGCTTGTAGTCGGCCAGGCTCGCGCATTCGACGCGGAGAAGATACTCGAAGGCCCCCGCGATATTGTGACATTCGGCCACCTCGGGCGCGATGGCCATGGCGCGCTCGAAACCTTCCTGCGCCGCCTTGGTATGGGAGGAGAGGCCGACCATCACATAGACGGCGAAGCCGCGCCCGGTCAGCTCCGGGTCAGTCCGGACGCCGTAGCCCCGGATGACCCCGCTCCTCTCCAGCTCCGCCACACGGCGCAGGCAGGGCGAGGGCGAGAGGTTCACCCGCTCGGCCGGTTGAACGTTGCTGATCCGGGAATTGTGCGCCAGTTCACGCAATATCTTCTCGTCTACAGCGTCCATTGCCGCCGATCGTTGCGTCCGAGCCTCCACAAGATCAACATTCGACGAAACATTGCACGTGGCAAGCCCTAGAGTGGCAGCCGTCCATCCCGATCAAGGACAGATCATGACCTCCACGATTCTCGCCGCTCTTCTGGGCTTCGCCTTCGTCACCACCGTCACGCCCGGGCCGAACAACCTGATGCTGATGGCGTCCGGGGCAAATTTCGGCTTCCGGCGGACGGTGCCGCACATGCTGGGCATCGCCGGAGGCGTCTCGCTGATGGCCCTGCTGGTCGGGCTCGGGCTGATGGCGCTGTTCGAGGCCGTGCCGGTGCTGGGCAGCATCCTCAAGGTTGTCTCGGTCCTCTACCTTCTGTGGCTGGCCTACAAGATCGCCACGGCGGCTCCCATCGAGGTGCGCGACGCCAGGGCGCGGCCCATACCCGACTTGATGACAGGGCACATGATGCGGTCGATGATTTTGCGAAGTATCAGGACGAAGGTGATCGGCGAAGATCAAGCTTCATCTACTAGTTTTGAGTTGGCGCCCGTTGTTTGCGAGCGTCTTGGCCGCGCTCTTTACCTCGATCTGGGCGGCCGCCACCCGGCAGCGGTGGCTTCAGCAACTGAGCAGAACCAGCGCTCGCCGTGGCTGGTGTTAATCTGCGTTGCCTCGTAGTGACGCGAGCCCGGAACATGATAGATCCTCTCACCGCCGCGCGAGATGTTGCCCTTGATCCGGCACTTCGAGTCAGAGGAGCTTCCCATGAATTGGGCAGCAGGCTGCAGGGCTCGTGATTCCGCCCTGTATCCCCACGCGGGTCGATTGGGAGCAGACCAGATCCCGAGGGCGCGCTGGCGGGCACTGTCCTCAGCAGCGACGTAGTCGTCGGAGTAGAACCGATAGGCCCAGGCAAGACCCTCAGCCACCAGCACCTGGCCAAGATCCATACCCGCGACCTCGCAGACGGCCACAACCCGATCGTAGTGATCCCTGTCGGTCTGCCTGCACTTCACGTCGCGGCCTGCCACCAGTTCAGACATGCGCCGGGTTGCGGCCTGACCGCACGACCACTGGCTCCCGTCAGCCGCCGCGCAACTCTGGCTTTGCTCCGGTGCGTCTATACCGTGGATGCGGATGGTCTGCCCGGCAAGTCGCAGCCCGTCACCGTCAACCACCGTCGCTAGGCCCGCCAGTTGATGGGCATCAGCTGAGGAATTCTCTGCCAGACAGCCCCACAGGATGGTTGTCGCTGCAACAGCCAGAAGAGCCTTGGTGGCTCGATGGGAATGTGAGGTGACGGGAATGTTCTCCATGGCTTTGTGGTAGGAGAGAGGCTTGCATCCGGCCACTTCCGAATGTTGAGAATGCTCACGAACGGCCGCCAGCAGCTCAAGTGAGCGGCGGCGCTGGAAGAGGCAGGAGCACCATCTCCTGCCGTCTAGGCCTCCTACGCCTCCAACTCGATCAGAGCGTCGTCTGCCAGCGGCCGCTGTAGCTGGCTCGCGATCTGCCAGTCGGCGCTCAGCCAGGTCTCGATCTCGTCCTCCTGCGTCAGGATTACCGGCATGGCCTTGGGGTGAAACCTGCCGACCACGTCATTCGGCTCCGTCGTCAGGAATGCATAGAGCCGGTGCTCCCCCGTCCGCGGAGAACGACCTGATCCGCGTGTGCCGGACCAGTCGGTCCAGAGGCCGGCAAAGAAGAACAAGGGCCGCGTTTCGTTCAGCGCGAACCAGTGCAATGACTTGCGCTTCGTCACCGGGTCTGGCTTCGCGCCGTATTCGGAGAAGGCGGTGGCGGGGATCACGCAGCGGCTGGACGGCCCGAGCCAGCGCCGCCAGTGCGGGCTGGCGGTGTTACGGATGTTCGTCACGCCCCGGTCGGGCGCGTCGGGTGCCTTCAGGAACTGCGGCGGGGTGGGCAAGCCCCATGTCATCAGCGACATCTCCCGACCGGCTGGCGTCTGCCGGATCACCGGAGCCGGGCGGTCGGGATAGACATCGAGGCTTGGCTCGAGATTACCGACACGATCATGGGTGATGCGGGCGAAGTCGCGGATCGCCTGCTGGTTTGTGGTCAGATTATAAAGATTACACACCCGTGCCTCTATCGCTGCCAGCTCAGCCGCCCCGATCGCCCGGCGCCGCCGGCAGAGTCCCATGCTGGGCAAGTTGAAACAAGCCCTTTCTAAGAACACAACATGAACGTAGATCTCCTGTCTGATGCACCATCAGCGCCCCGGCCCCCGCATACGCCGAGGCGCGGGCCAGGCGAACTGCGTCAGACAGCGCGCAGCCCCCGCATCCGCGGCGAGCCGCGGGCCAGCCGGACTGCTTCAGGCAGCGCGCCGCCGACGCCCGCCAGCAGGGGCGCGCGGTCGGCGATCTCGGTCACCATCTCGCAAGCCTCGTAAAATATGGCTCAGGAGCCAGTTGACGACGCTTCCTCATGCTTCGATGCCCTTGTTCTTGAAAACCAACAGACGTCAGGGCGTAGCTTCTGCCAATGTTCGACAAGCAAAGGATGCCTCAGGCGCGGACGAGCGCGCTGACAAAACGAACCGAAGCCGATATGATGGCAACATGAGAGATCCAAGCGACCTGTCACGTCAGGAACTTGAGCAGGAGCTGCGCCAACTGCGGGCCGCCCTGAAGCGTGTTGACGAACATTCCAAGATATCGGACGGTTCTTGCGCCGTCCGAACAGGAGTTGCGACGAGTAGTGAGTTGGCCGGGCGTTCAGCTTACGATGAGCCGGTAGCACTCGATAACCTCCAGCACTACCTTTCAGCCTTGGCGCGCATCGGTGCCAGACATGGCATTGAGATCCGCAAAGAGGGCGACGCAGGCTCATTGTGCCTGTTGCCACTATCGCCTGATCACGGTGGATATTTTGCAGAGCGTGTCGGAGACGGCCAGTATGTGTTGTTATCCTACGAGACCGGCGGAGGCTTGGATTACGCGTGTGGACGCATTGTCGGCGACGACATGCATCCTTCAGCTCGGGCAGAACGTGCTCGAAAGTGGCGTGAGGATAACGCAGAGGCGATTGCAGAGGAGAACAAGCGAGTTCTGCTGTGGCGCCCCTTGCAAGGTCAGTAGTTTAGCTGGTTGCGCGGAGATAGTCGGAGTTCTGTAATCCGCAGAGGAAAAACGCCCTGCCGCCGCGAGGCGCCAATGTCGCCGAAGTTGCGCGGCTGCCCATGGCTGTCTTCCGCCGGCTGAACCTAGCGACCGAAGGCACCGGCACCACCAGCATCGCCTTGCGCCGTGGGCGGCGGCAAGCGCATACGGCAGATTTGGGCCAGCCCACTGCGTCCATGACGCGCTGGCGGGTGACGAAACTGCCTTCGGCCCCACTGCCCGTCCCCTGCCTCAGCCGCGCACGCTGGCTGGTCGAGCTGATCCGGGCACCGGCGGGAAGTCTCGATCTGGAACTGGAGGCTTGCGACGAAACGGGTCATCTCGCTCTGCCTGCCGACGCGGCCGAGCGCCTCGGTTCGGCCGACCGGCACAACGGTTTCACGTAATTCCACTTGGCGCCGACGAGCGAGAGGGCAGCCGAAGCGTCCCTCGGCAGCAGCGCATGTTTCCAATTCGTTCCTCCGCCGCTAAGCTCACCGCAGACTCAGAGGGCACGGCATGGCGACGGCATATCTCGACAAGCTGAACGAGCAACAGCGTGCGGCGGTGGTGTTCGGGACGGACGGTCCGGACCTGCCGCCGCCGCTGCTGGTGATTGCCGGCGCCGGATCAGGAAAGACAGCCATGCTCGCGCACCGCGTGGCGCATCTCCTAGTGGGTGGAGCCGATCCCCGCCGCATTTTGCTGATGACCTTCTCACGCCGCGCCGCCTCCGAGCTGACCCGCCGGGTCGAGCGCATCACGGCCGCCGCCACGGGGAGTCCCGTCGCCGCCGAGGCGCTGATCTGGTCCGGCACCTTCCATGCCGTCGGTGCACGGCTGCTGCGCGAGCACGCCTTGGCGATCGGGCTCCATCCCGACTTTTCGATCCACGACCGCGAGGACAGCGCGGACCTGATGAACCTTGCCCGACACGGGCTGGGCTTGTCGAAGACCGAGAGCCGCTTTCCGACCAAGGGCACCTGCCTCGCGATCTACTCCCGCACTGTCAACTCGGGAGCACCCTTGGCAGAGGTGCTGCGCGAGCACTTTCCCTGGTGTGCGGGATCGGAGGCGCAACTGAAGCAGCTCTTCGGCGCTTACGTTGCGGCGAAGCAGGCGCAGAACGTGCTCGACTACGATGACCTGCTGCTGGCCTGGGCGCAGGTCATGACCGCGCCCGACTTCGCCGCGCATATCGGGGCGACCTGGGACCATGTGCTGATCGACGAATATCAGGACACCAACCGCCTGCAGGCCCGCATCCTCACCGCGCTGAAGCCTGACGGCCGAGGCCTGACCGTGGTCGGCGACGACGCGCAGTCGATCTATGCCTTCCGCGCAGCGGATGTGCGCAACATCCTCGACTTCCCCGACAGCTTCACGCACCGTGCCGCGGTGATTGCGCTGGAGCGGAACTACCGCTCCACCCAGCCCATCCTCGCTGCTGCCAACGCGGTAATCGCTGCCGCTTCCGAGCGCCATGCCAAGGAGCTGTGGTCTGATCGCGCCGGTGTCGAGAAGCCGCGCCTCGTGACAGTGGGCACCGAGGCGCTGCAGGCCCGCTACATGGTCGACCGGATCCTCGCCGACCGCGAGGCGGGGATGCGGCTCAAGGACCAGGCGGTGCTCTTCCGCACCTCCAGCCACGCCGCGCAGATCGAGGCCGAGCTGACCCGCCGCAACGTTCCCTACGTCAAGTTCGGCGGGCTGAAGTTTCTCGATAGCGCGCATGTGAAGGACCTGCTCTCGGTTCTGCGGCTCAAGCGCAACCCGCGCGACCGAGTGGCAGGGTTCCGCGTGCTGCAACTGATCCCCGGCGTCGGCCCGACCGCGGCGGGGCGGATTCTTGACGCGCTGGACTTGGCGACGGACCCGCGTGCCGCTTGGGGCGATGTCGCGCCACCGCCGCGAGCGGACGCGTCCTGGACCGACTTTGTGGCTGCGATGACTACCGAGGCGCCTTGGCCCGCCGCTATCGGTCTCGCCCGCGGCTGGTATGACCCGCATCTCGACCGCATTCACGAGGATGCCGAGGCAAGGCGCGCAGACCTTCTGCAGCTGGAGCAGATCGCCGCAGGATACCTTTCCGCAGAAGCCTTCCTGACCGAGCTGACGCTGGATCCGCCGGATGCCACCAGCGATCAGGCTGGCGTGCCGCTCAAGGACGAGGACTACCTCATCCTCTCGACGATCCATTCCGCCAAGGGCCAGGAATGGCGGTCGGTCCACATCCTGAACGCGGTTGATGGCTGCATCCCATCGGACCTGGGCACCGGCAGCACGCACGAGCTGGAGGAGGAGCGCCGCCTTCTCTACGTTGCGATGACACGTGCCAAGGACCAGCTGACGCTTGGCCTGCCACTCCGCTTCTACGTCACGCAGCAGACGCGCAATGGTGACCGGCACGTCTACGCGATGCGGACGCGGTTCATTCCGAGCGCGATCCTCGACCGGTTTGAGGCGGTGAACTGGTCGCCTGCGCCGGTCGCCAGCGAGGCGCGGCCCGCACCTGCACCAATCGACATTGCCGCCAATATGCGAGCAATGTGGGGTTGATCGGAAAGCAGTTGAGCATCCAACCGCGGGAGCATTGACCCGTCTAAGGCTGCATCGGACCGACCGTTGCCGACTCTCTCTTGAGATCCCCCCGGATATCTTCCAGCAACTGCTCGCGGTTAAGGGCCATCGAGAATTCGACGCGGCGGGAGGCCTCCCGGTTCTCGCTTCCATCGTCGCGGGCAACAAGGCGCGCAGACGAATATCCTGTTGAGGAAAGCCGTCCCCGCGCCCAGCTCAACAAATCGCCGTTCTTCAGGCCACCAAGACACACCTGCAGGGCATTTTGGGCGCGTCGCTGCGACAGGCCGAGATTATAGATGTAGGCTTCCTCGGAGGTCTGGTTGGGCTGCCCTTCTGAGGATGCATGGCCTTCGATCTTCAAATCCGAGATATCAAGACCAGATGACTGGAGGGTTTGGACCCAGGGACCGCAGAACTGCCGGAGCAGCTCCGGATCTCGGATCCGATCTTCTCCGGCATTGAACAGAATGTTCTGGGGCAGGATGATCGTGCCGTCGGCCTTGATCTCACCGCCTGCAGCCCGGATCTTGTCGCCGAGTTCGCGCTCGAGCATACCGACAAGGCCTTCCTCTGCAGCTGCCGCCTGCGCCAAGCGGTCACTGGCCTGTGTCACTGCACTGTTTGGGAGAAGAAGATCGTCCAGCGTTGCACGCAGGCGGGTCTCCGGAGTAACCTCAACGACTTCGGACAGCTTCAGCCGGGTTCCGGGCTCCAGCTCCACAGCGCCGCTCATTAGGCGCTTGAGGTCCTCCTCGCGCATAAATCGGCTGTATCGCTCAGTATCCTCAATGGCGGCTTGATCCTGTTCTCCGAGTCCTGCTGCTCGCAGTGCGCGCGCCATCGCAAAGGTTCCGTCGCTCAAGCCCGCGATGATGCTAGCCTTGTCGGAGTCGGAAATCTCCCCAAGGTTGTCGGCCAAAAGCAGGCTCCGCTTTTCGGTATCAACCTGCCACCAAGTGAATAGCAGAAGCAGAATGAAGGATAGGAGGATGAAAGCTTCGGCCACCGTCAGCCCCATGACGGCGCCTCGCTTGTAGTCGCGACTCGATCCAGAACCAGGCCTCAACACCGCTGGAACCTTTCCGCCAGGGCCTGATGATTAACAATCATGGACCTGATGACCTGAGAGTGACGCATCACGGTTTAAGTCCTCCGGCCCCATCTCCAAGTCTTGCTTTCAGGTGCCTCTGCGGGTCCGGCCTGAGTAGCACCATCCTCGTCGCGATCCGCATTTGCTCCAGGACCCGGAACGACAATACCAGGCGTCGACCCTTCTGCATCCAGCCGACCAGCAAGCCGATCGCCGGCTTCCCCAAGTTTCGCTGCACTGCTTTCAAGGTTTTGCTTGATCCGATCGGCGCTCGTCTGGATCGCCTCGCCAGATCGCTCAGTTGCAACCGTGAATATGTGCGCGCCGCCCTCGATGGCCTTGCCCGCAGTTTCCAAGGCTCCGGCCATCGTCTTGCTGCCTGATTCTATCTCTTGCTCGAACCGGGTCGTGAAGTCGCTGACCACCTCTTGCGCCCGCGCCAGGGTTGCGCTGGTGTGGGCGACGTCGGTGGAGAGGCTTTCGGCAGCTGCGACGATCGTGGAAACACTCTTGCGGATGCGTTCGGCCGCTTCGACATTATGTCCGGTTAGCTCCGTCGCCGTTGCAGACATCTCCTCAACCGCCTTCCGGATGCCCTCTGCAGCTACGGCACTGGAGTCCTTAACGGCCTTCGTCACCAGATCAAGAGAGGCTTCGGTCTGTATGCGCACACTTTCCCGCAGCGCCGGTCCAAATTCCTGTGCGGACTTCAGCAGTTCCTGCTGCATGTCTGAAAGCAGCGTATCGAACGCCTCCCGCATGCGCTTCTCCCGCTCGACGTTCTGCTGGAGACTCTCGACCGAGAACGTCTTGACCTGGTCAAGGCTCATGCCGAGCTCGGTCCGGAACCGGCGTGACGCGTCATTCAAGGCCTGACGCTCGTGGCGCTCTCGACTGTCCATGTCGATCTTGAACTGCATCATCAGCACGCGCAGGAACACGCCGAAGATCGTGGAGGAAAGCGCCACACCAAAGCCCGCGATGATTTCGGGGATCATGTCAGCTCGGCGCTCGGAAGGGGCTTCGATGACGAAGTAGAGCGTTACTGCCAAGGATGTCAGAGTGAAGAGGAAGCCGAGGTAGTAGCAATTGTCGCCGATCGTCTCCGAGTCGAGACGAAGGGATGTGGCGTTGTAGGTGTAGAGGGCATAGGCCACGAGAACGAGACCCGCAAAAATCGCGCCAAAGAGGGGGTGAAGCGGCAAAAACTTAAGTGCTATGCATCCGCCTACGCCTACCACGAAGGCGATGCCCAACGGCGCTGCCTCCTGCATGGGATGACCGGTTGTGCCGTAGATTCGCTTGGTGCTTTTCCGGGCCATTAAAGGTCTCCCAGTCGCTTGACGCTGGGCGCCTGCGTCCCCTGCCTTTCAAAATACCGAAGCCAGAAGTCATCGACAGCATCCGAGTTTCTGATGCTTTCGGCCGGACGCGGCACTTGGTAGATCTGCACCACCGCGTTGCTGAGGGTCGCGCCGACGCGCTGGTAGTCGCGGGAGTTGCTGAAACTCTCCCAGTCGCCACCACGATAGAAGCTCAGGACGTCGCTGTGCTGGAGAAGGTCCGAAACCAGAACGATGCGGCGCGGCCCTCCATAGGTCACAAAGCCGGGCGTTGCCGAAACTAAAGCCTGAAGGCTCTCCATGATCGGAGAACTGTTCGCGCCTGATGCGCTCACCATCTGCTCTAGATTTGCCTTGAGTGGCGCCAAGAAGCGCTCGCGGTAACGGTCACCAACCAGACGGACGTTCTGGGTCAGTGCGCTCGCAGAAGCGGCATCCTGAGGCTTGCAGAGCGGCTCCGTAGCGCCCCACTTCTCTGGGTGCTCACTTACGACTCCCAAGGTGAACTGCGTCCCCCTGGTCGCCGCATCGATTTCCTCTTCCAACCATGCCATCAACTGGGAGTGCTGCGCCGGAGACAAAGGATCGGTCAGGTCTAAAAGGATGGAGGTCATAGCGACCGGTCCGCTGGCGAGGGGACAAAGCGTCGTCGAGTCGACGGCCGCCAATGCAGTCTGTCGTCCTGCCCACCAGAACCCGCCTCCAAGTGACACGATGACGGCGATGGCGCCAATGACGAGGACTGGTGTGCTTAGGCCGCCTTTCGTGCCGCCGCGTCCGCGACGAGCGCCACGAGTCGAAGACGCGCGCCCCTTTGCCCGCGACATCAGACTGGCTCTCCGGCGGGCGCACGCACGGAAGGCACTAAGGGTCCTGAGAAGGATACCCCGCGCTGGACTTCCTCAGGCAATTGGAATTCGACAACTGCGGATCTGAAGCTCTCGAATATCTGCCTGATGGCAGACTCTACGGCTTGCGTGATTTTCTGCGCTTCCTCTTCCGCCGTCTTCTTCCTGCCCTCGTCGGCCGTGATGGCTGTCCGGAAGGCTGGGAAACTGTGGCCGGTCGAAAAACTGGGTGGCGCCGGTTCGGTGCGCGCGGCGAGGTTGGCATCTCTGTAGACTGCTAGCAGATATGCAACCTTCGTGTCGCACTGATCTAGAAAACCTTCGAGATGTGCGTTCAGCGTTGAGTGTCCGTAAAGGGCATCAATAGCTTGGGAGATCCCGTCCCGGACTTGTTGGTCAGCATCGCGCAGTTCGTCGATCGCCTGATCACGCTTGTCCGTGAGCTCCGAAATGGCGTCCTCGAAATGTCCGGCGTGATCCGCGCGCGCGTAAGCGAGGTCTGTTTCGACCTTGCTGTATCCAGGAAATGGGTCGAAGGCATACCATCCCTTAATGAAAGCAAAGATGGAGATCAGGGATCCAAGCGCAAACAGGAACCAGCTGTCCATGCTGGTCAAACCGAACAAGTTCGCCCGAAGAGCGGGCACAGCCTCTTGGATTGCGTTGGACCAACTTACCTGCGCGTCGATCAAATCCCGAAAGTGGGCGACCGTAAGGTTCACCGCTAGAGCTAACAGAATCCAGCCCGCCAAGCTGCAGAGCCCAATAAGTTTACGAAATAGCTTGCTGTGGTTGAGATTGCAGGCCCAGACACCGAGCAGCAAGCTCATGATTACGTTCACCAACGAAAAGACAAATGCTGTCATTCCCCCGCCAACGAGGCCCTGCTCGTTCCCGCGCGAGAACATGAAGGCATTCAGCGCCGTTTCGATGCCGATGAAGATGATGACAGTAGCGGCAAACCTTCCCCAGCCCTCGAAATGCTTGGCGGGGCGACGGAGACCATGCCGCTCGCGGAACTCCTTCCGGTGCTGGAAGGTTTCGAATAGCCGCTCCGTCACGGAGGTCATCTGGGCCTTCCAGCCGCGCACCGCCGTCAGGTAGTCGCCGCTCGCATTCTGTGCGACGATCTCGACTTCCTTTCGCATCGTCCCCGCGCGTGACAGGCGCTCGTTATAAACCTGCCGATTGTTCTCGTAGTTCTCGAGGCCCTTGTTGCGGACGTCGTTAATCCGGTTGATGATCCGCGCCTCCACCGCGTCAAAGCTGGTAGTTCCAGAAGCAGGCTGCTGGTTGCTTCCGCGCTGCTGCCCCTCTTCGTCGAGCCTTAGCTCCTTGCGAATCTTCTCCTGGTCAATTTCCGGGAAGACCGTCAGGGTTGGAAGCAGGTCGTCAGACCGCAACATTGACTTCAGCTTGTCGAGCACAGGGGACCACCTCCAGTCATCTCACAGCTTGATCACATACTGTGCAACTACCCGTGATGATATGGGTTTGAAGATGTTTTTAAAGGTTTCGTTAATCAGGATAACTACCATGCTGAACGAAGAGACAGCGACCAGTTCCACGTGAGCGTTCCCAGCCGCCCTAAGCGTTGAACCGTCGATCGAGATCTTCACGGTTCTGATTTGAACGAACGTGCTCAGCCGCATCCTGACGCGCCGCCGCGTTCAGGCCACAGCGTCAACCGAAGGGTAACCGTCCGGCCTGACCGCTACCCGTTCCAGCGCCAAGGCAGCAGTTCGTCGACCTTGGTGATCTTGTAGTCTGGGATACGGGCGAGGGTGTCGGCGAGCCAGCCGTGTGGATCGACGGCATTGAGCTTGGCCGTTTCGATCAGGGTGTAGGCGATTGCGGCGGCCTTGCCGCCTGCCTCGGAGCCGACGAAGAGGTAGTTCTTCCGCCCCAGGGCGACAGCACGCATGCCTCGTTCGGCCGCGTTGTTATCGAGCTCCAGGATGCCGTGGCCGAGGTAGTGACGCAGGCGTTCCGTGCGGGTCAGCGCGTAACGGATGGCGGCCGCGAGCGGGGATTTGCCCGAGATCGTTGTGAGTTGCAGGGCCAACCAGACCTCCAAGTCGTCGAAGACCGGGGCTGCATGCGCCTTGCGAAGCGCGACCCGGACATCCGGCGGCGACCCTCTGGCCTCTTTCTCGACGGCGTAGAGCTGCGCGATCCGGCCGATGGCCTCTTCGGCGATCGGGGAACCCTGCGATCGGTGGATGTCGACGAACTTGCGCCGCACATGGGCCATGCAGGCGACCTCGCGGATGGCGCCAGAGCGGTAGAGGTCCTCGAACCCGGCGTAGCCATCGGCATGCATCCACCCCCGGTAGCGGGCGAGATGGTCCTTGGGGTGCTGGCCTTTGCGGTCGCCGGAGAACCTATACCACGCCGCTGGCGGTGCAGTGCCACCCCAGGGCCGTTCATCGCGGGCGTAGGTCCAGAGCCTTGCGGTCTGGGTCTTGCCGGTGCCGGGGGCGAGCATGCTGATCGGCGTGTCATCGGCAAAGATCGCCTCAGCCGACAGAACATGGCGACCGATGGCGTCAGCAATGGGCTCCAGTAAGGCGGTGGTCTTGCCGACCCAGTCAGCCAGCGTGGAGCGATCCAGATCAAGCCCCTCGCGGTCGAAGATCTGGCTCTGGCGATACAAGGGAAGATGATCGGCGTATTTGCTGACCAGCACATGGGCCAGCAGGCCCGGACCAGGGCGGCCGCGTTCGATGGGGCGCGAGGGTAGCGGGGCCTGGATGAACCGTTCGCAGCAGGCGCATGCGAAGCGCGGGCGGACGATCCGGTTCACAATGAAGCGGCCGGGCACGTATTCCAGTTCTTCGGTCACATCCTCGCCGATCCGGCGCAGACGGCCGCCGCAATCGGCACAGGCATCGGCGCCGGGGGCCAGTTCAACCTCCATCCGGGGGATATGATCGGGGATCGGACGACGCTTCGGTCTGTCCTTCTCCTCGATGTCGGGCAGCTTCATCCGGGCGGTCATCGCTGCGGCGGCGATCTCGCTGGTCTCCAGCGCCAGCTGGAGCTGTTCCGCTGTCTCGGACGAGGCCCCGAACCGGTGCGCACGGTGTCCTGCAAGCTGGTGCCGAAGCTTCTCGATCAGGATTGCCTGCGCCTTGACCTCGGCCAGAAGCCGCGCGGTGAAGCTGCGCAACTCCTCGGGGTCTTCCGGCAAGGTCAGGGTCTGATCCAGCATGTGAGGAGTTTATCTCACTGTATTCCTTGTGGGAATCATAGATTGCAGGATGAGCAGGCTATCCCGCTGCCAAGGGCCGCCACGTCCGCTGCGGCGCCCGCCAGTCGATCCCCTCCAGGAGCATCGACAACTGCGCAGGCGTCAGCGCCACCTTCCCCTCCTTCGCCGAGGGCCAGACGAACCGCCCCTTCTCCAGCCGCTTCAGGAACATGCAGGCGCCCTGGCCATCCCACCAGATGACCTTGACCAGATCACCCCTTCGGCCTCGGAAGACGAACAGATGCCCGGCGAACGGGTCTTGCTTCAGCACCGCCTCGGCCTGCGCTGCCAGCGCCGTGAACCCCTTGCGCATGTCGGTCACCCCGGCCGCCAGCCAGACCCGCGTGTTCGCCGGAACCGGGATCACGCCGTCAGGCCCCGGATCAACCGAGCGAGCGCCTCGGGATCATAGCTGCCGCTGATCCGCATCCGGTGCCCACCGGCCAGCTCGATCTCGATATGCCCATCGACCGCAGGAAGTGCCTTCGGCGCCTTCACCTCCGCAACGATCTCCACCGGCAGAAAGCGCGCGACATCGGCCGCGTCGGCATCTGCAAACCGCGGATCGCGCAGCCAGGCAAAGACCAGATTGGCATTCACGTCATACCGGCGCGCAACCTGGCTCACCGACACACCGGGCACACGCGCCTGCCCGCAGATCATCCGCTTCTCGTCGTCAGACCAGACCCGACGCTTCCGCCGCTTCGTCACCCACAACCCCGATAGTGTCCATTATCCGATAGTGGACACTATCTTCTACGCAGCACTCCCGGCAGAGCGGTCAGGCCGGACGGTTACACCGAAGGCTCGGATGCTGACGAACCGAAGCCGGACGAGCCGTTCTTTGGCAATCTGGCGTTTGGAGGTGCCGATGGGGTTGTCGTGCCGCCGCCTGATGACTTCGAGGCGCTGCACGCTGCCGCTGATTTCTTTGAGGATAACGAGTCGCGCCCGCGGGAACAGATCTCCGGCAGCAGACTGACCTTCAACCCTTTGGGTTTGCGCCACCTACTTTCAAAGGTGAGCGCGCCACCTCCTGAGCGAAGACCAGCGACACCCTAAAGCGCCCTACGTCACTATAGACCTCAGAGGCAAGATGGGCAGCGTGCAGCGCACCCGCCGGCAACGCCCATAGCGGCCGGTCTTCCTCTTTCGCTAAGCGCCATCCAGATCCCACCGGACCTTGGTGCTACGCGTAGAAAACTGTCATGCCAAATTCGCATTGCATGCAATTACCGTAGTCTCGCCTCCCTGCGAAACGGTGGCTGTGACGTATCATTCGTGTTGGAAAACCGTTTCACGCTGAGGAAGGAAAATCTCGGCAACTTTGATCGAAGTCGCCTGACGCATGTTGATTGCTAGAGACGCGCAACGCTAACGTGAAATAATTTTCTTAGTGCCCCTGCTGCGAGGTTGCCAGTGCTCGATCGACTCGTCTTTGCCGCCGCATTCATCTTCGGTGCCATCATCGACCCACAGGGCGGCGAAGCCATGCAGATTTCGAGCAGCTACAGTGAACCCACGCAGTTCATGCCGGCCAGCCTGACGGTTAAGTTGTCTGGCGAGATCGTGCAGGGTGACGCTGCCGCGCTAATGGCAGAGCTGCTGCGCTACGAGGGTCGGCCCATAAACGACATCAGCTTCGAGTTCGACAGCCCCGGCGGCGCACTCGTGGAGGGCATCCGCATTGGCCAGGTCATCGCCGCCCGGCCCGAGAGCACGTCCTCGCGCATTGCAGGCGACAGCTCTCCAATTTGTGCCAGCGCCTGCGTCTACGCCTATCTCGGGGCCGACTTCCGCTTCATCGAAACCGGTGCCGGGCTGGGCGTTCACCAGTTCTACACCCAGAACGAGCTGACCGGTTCGGACGCATTGGCAATGGGTCAGGAGCTGACCTCGATCATCCTCACCTATCTCCAGAGCCGCGGGGTCGACAGCGACTTTCTCGCGGACATCGTCTCGGCGCGCGGCGACAGCATGGTCTGGGTTGATCACCAACGTCTAGCTGACCTCGGCGTCGTTTCTCAGGGCGTGAGAGGACAAGCCGTGGAGTATGTGAACTACGAGGGAGAAATATCGCTGCGCGTCGAGCAAGATGCCTTCGTTGGCCGAAACAAGATCATCATCGGCTGCGGTGACGAAGGGCCTTACGGCATCGCCTTTCTGCAGGAGCCGCCCATGCCGTTCGCAGGGCCCTTCATGGTGCACGCCGGAGGCTACGATCACACGATCCACGAGTTTGGCTATATCCAGCACGGCAACGGCGAGACGATCGCGGGTTTCCAGATCACTCCTCAAGTTGCGGCCGAGATCGCGGGTGCCTCGGCCATTGGCGGTAAGGTCTTTAACATGGACAAGAGCATCTCCTACGGCTTTGCCGGGGAGGTGGTGGACCCCAAGATCCGCGACATGGTTGACGGCTGCATGCGTCGCTTCTTCCGAACTGCTCCGCCTACGCCTACGCCGGCCCCAATGCCGCGCATGACGAGACAAAACGGGCTCGATCTACGTGGCGCGGATCTTCTAGCCAACGGCATCCGTGGCATTTCTCTGGATGAATGCGAACGCCAATGCTTGGCCGCTTCCGACTGCGCGGCGGTCAGCTACGTTGTCGATATGCAGTGGTGCTGGCCGAAGGGCTACGGCGGCAGGCCGATCCAGAGTTCGGGCGTTATCTCCTCAATCAGGTGAGGTGGGACGACGGGGAACCAGACAGTCTGCACAGTGCTAGCATGATGATGTGGCGACGGGATCGGCATGGCTGTGTCTGAGGTCGGTCGCTTCAAGCCTACCGCGCGCCGGCCCCGAGAAGGCTCAGGTCCAGGAACCACGCGTTGTAGCGATCCGCGATGCACTGCTCATCCGCGCCGCAGCGCTCGCGTTGTCCGATCCAGTCGCGCTGCCGCCGCGTAAGGTCCGCGCGTTCCCGATCCGCGCCCTTGCTTCGGATGACGGAATAGAGTGAGCCGAGCGCGCGGTCCTGGAGCCAGAGATCGAAGCTGCCGCAAATCGCGTGCTCGGTCCTGCTCGAGGCCTTGCTGCAGTCGAAGCTGGGACCGCTGATGCCAAGCGGCAGCTTATCAGTATGAAGGTCGCCGGCAGCCGCGGTGCACCAGTCCTTCAGCGCCATCCGCTCCTGCGTCATCTTGATCCGATCTGCCATCTCCGGCAGGCGGTCCATGAAGACCTCGCCGCCAAAGATCTGGTGGCCGAACTTCAGACGCTCTTCTCCCTGCTGCCGGAGGAATGCGTCATCCATGCCGAGGAGCGAAGCACAGTCCCCTTGCAGGAACATGTATGTCGCTGTCTGGCGGGCAATCGTGCCAGGAGTAGGTCGATCCTCAACATTATAGAGAGTGTCGCCATCGATGACCGTCGTGTCGATGTCGAGGAGCTGCGCCACTTCGGGGGTGATGAGATTGAAGTCATCGGGGGCGGCCCAGGTGAAGTAGCGGATCGCCTTCCGGGAAAGGCCGACATCATTGAGGAAGGCGCCGATATCGGCATTCGCCATACCAGACTCGTAGGCCTGAACCGAACCATCCGCCTGGGCGCGCCGGGCGAAAGCCGCATGGGCGCCGATTGTCGAGGTCCTGTCCATGACCCGGTGCTTGGCGGCAGCCCAGATGATCGCGCACATCGAGTAGCACTCACCATCAGGCGGCACAAAGGCCGTAAAGCCCCGCTGGTGCACCTCGGCACCGATCGAGAGCCCCTCCTCCACATCGCCCCCTGGCGACTCCAGCATCACAATGGCCTTGTCGAGATTGCGACTCTGCTTCCAGAAGCGATCGGCATCGCCAGGCACAATCGGCCCGCTGACCTCGATGATGGAGGGCATGCCCGGGCCGCCGTCGATGACGACGAACTCGGCGGCAGCCGCAGGGAGCGCCGGTGCGGCACAGAAGGCGATGGCGAGCAGGTGGCGACGGGCAGCTGGGAACATGGCGGATCCTGGCACTTGATTGGCCGATCAGGCGTTCCGGTGAGCCTTCCGCCCAACGCCTGTCAAATCAAGAAGGACTTGATGACGATTTGCCCGGATCTTGAGAGGCATTGGAGGCCACGAACGGGAGTTCGCTCCGCTTGAGGCTGCCCGAGCCGGAAGTAGCTCCGGTCTGCGGGCGCCTGCTTTCTTGGCATCGCCAGTTCACGCTAAGTCCGACACTGCCCGCGCAACATCGCGCCCGCGTGTCTTAGATGGGCTCTTCACGCCGCTCTGCCGCTACTGGCGACGGGATGGGTGCGGGGCAGCCTCCGACCGGCGCACTGGGCTCAAATCGGACGTAGTCGCCTTGGGCGAAGTCGATTTTTTGAAGTCACGATATGTCCATCGCGGCCGGCTTATGTTGAGTGGCTGGTCATTCGCCGACCAGGGGCTGTAAGAACAGCACAGAAGCGGGTGACAGTGTGAGACCGGCCATGACCATGATCAGGATGCGTGACCTCCGGACAGGCTTCACCTACCGGTCTGCTTGGATCGGATACGCAAAGGGCAGAGGGCTTGCTATCGCGAACGCGCCGATACTGCATAGCGCGCGGATCGGCAAGGATCAGGTCTATAAGGATCCGTTTAAGGGACCCCGCCACGGCTTCTCGGCTAAATACGAGCAGTTTCTAGAGGCCCTGCGCTTGAGCGAGCATGTCTTAATTCGCCAAGGCGGACGGGATGAGGCTGGCGAACTGTCCGGAACCGGCGAGCTGATTGCGATCTACGAGATCCTGTCGCACGAGATCGAGACGGAGGGCGGCGTAACGATCTGCCTCGGTCGGCGCATCTCCGGTTGAGATGGAGGAGGGTGTGCATCTTTCTTGATTCACACAATCGGCCCGTGGACTAAGCCGCTCCGCGGCACTGGCGCCTTTGGCGGGCGTTCGGCACCGCTGTCGCAGCAGCTCTATGTGTGGCATGGGCGAGAAAGCCCAGCAGGCCCATATCCGTGCCGTCAAGGATTTCGCAGCCTTTCTGAAGCGCTCGCCCGACACGGCCACGCCGGAAGAGTTGCGGGCTTATCAATTGCACATGACCGATGCCGGGGTCACCCTTCGACCTTCAACACCCGTATCGTCCCCCTGCGGTTCTTCTTCGGCATGACCTGCGGGCGCGAGGAGATGAAGCGGTTCATGCAGTTCCGGACCGAGCCGCGCCGGTTGCCCGTGGTTTTCTGCGTGGAGGAGGTGTCCGACATCCTGATGGCAGCACCCGGACCGGGTCTGAAGTATCGGGCGGCCCTCAGCATCTCCTACGGTGCCGGGCTGCGTTCGGCCGAGGTGTGCAATCTCAGGATCGGCGACATCGACAGCGACCGGATGCTGATCCATGTCGAACAAGGCAAGGGCAAGAAAGACCGCAAGGTGATGCTGTCGCCCAGTCTGCTGGAGCTGTTGCGGAGCTACTGGCGCGAGGCGCGTCCTGACGGCTGGCTCTTCCCGGGCCTGCCACGGGTCAGCCCGATCTCTCCGCGACAACTGCACCGGGCATTCACCTCGGCCAAGAACATGGCGGGGATCAAGAAGACCGCCACGCTGCACACCCTGCGCCACAGCTTTGCGACGCATCTGCTGGAAGCGAACACCGACGTGCGGGTGATCCAGGTGTTGCTGGGACATGCCAAACTCAGCACCACCGCCCAATACGCCCATGTCGCCACGAAGACGATCCGGGACACTGACAGCCCCTTCGAGATGCTCTCGAAGCTGCAGGACCGCACCATCGAGCGAAGTCTGGAGTGACCCGCGCCGGGCGTGCCCCGGCCCAAGCTGGAGATCGCTGACATCTTCCGCGTCCATGGGTCTGCGTGGCGGCAGGCCAATGCGGGTCATGGCAGCCTGAGCCAGCTCATGGTGATGTCGGCGATCGATGCCTGCCGGACCGAGGCGCTCGGCGGGCACGTGGCGGCATGTGACAAGTGCAGCCACCAGCACATCGCCTACAACTCCTGCAAGAACCGGCACTGCCCCAAGTGCCAGGGTCCGGCGGCGCGTGACTGGATGGCAGCGCGCGCTCAGGATTTGCTACCCGTCGAGTATTTCCACGTGGTCTTCACCCTGCCGGCCCAGATCGCGCAGATCGCGTTCTGGAACAAGAAGACGGTTTATGACCTGCTGTTCCGCGCCTCGGCCGAGACGGTGATGACCATCGCCGCCGATCCCAAGCGTCTTGGCGCAAAGGTCGGCATCACGGCCGTGCTGCATACCTGGGGCTCGGCGCTGACCCATCATCCCCATATCCACATGATCGTCCCGGGCGGCGGCCTGTCGCCGGACGGCACCAGGTGGGTCGTCTGCAAGCCCGGCTTCTTTGTCCACGTGCAAGTGCTGTCGCGGTTGTTCCGGTGCCTGTTCATCGAGGGGCTTCATGCGTTGCACCGCAGCGAAGAGCTTGCCTTCTTCGGCGATCTGGCGGAGCTTGCAGACATCACCGCCCTCAGCGCCTGGCTTGCTCCGTTCCGCAAAACCGAATGGGTGGTCTACGCCAAACCACCTTTTGGTGGACCCGAAGCAGTGCTGGCTTATCTGAGCCGCTATAACCACCGTGTGGCCATCTCGAACAGCCGACTGGTCAGCGCCGATGCGAGGACCATTGCCTTCCGCTGGAAGGATTACCGCACCCGAAAGGGCGACCGCCAGAAGATCATGCGGCTGGCTACCGACGAGTTCATCCGCCGTTTCCTGATCCACGTCCTACCTGACGGATTCCACCGCATCCGGCATTACGGCCTGCTCGCCAGCGCCACCCGAAAGGCCAGCATCGCAAAGATCCGAAGCCTGCTTGGGGAGGCGCAAGCCGAGCCAGCACCTCAAGTTGCCGCTGAGGTCATCCCCCATACCCTGCGTGAACCATGCCCCTGCTGCGGTGGCCCGATGCGGATCATCGAGATCTTCCGGCGCGGGCACAAACCGCAATCACGGGCACCGCCACGCGAGCAGGCAGCATGATGAAACGCCCGTCCCTCAGCCTGATCAGCCGCCGGTCCCCGCTCGGGCACCAGGTCGGCGGCGACTATCCAAAGCGCCAGAAACCGCCGGAAGTCAGATCACTCCGCACTCACCCGAAGCCGAGCGCACAACCATTCTGCAGCAAAACCCGCCTGCGCGAGACAAATCCACAACTGCGGCGTATGCAGGACTTCAAGGCGGTCACGATGGGTGGCGCTCTTTCCACATAGGTAGCGCCAAGCTCCCCGCGGCTTCGTCCTTGGGAGGTTTTCCAACGCGGGCCAACCGCGCACCAGGCTCCAACCTTACGCCACGGCCCGCATAAGAAAACCCTCACCATAGCAGACGGTCATCTCGCCCGCCGCCGCACCGCAGCGCGCCCGCAAGCGGACATTCAACTTCCGTTGCAGCCAGATCCCGATCATGATGGTGCCATCCAAGAGGAGATGCCCGGATTGACGCTTTTCACCACCACCAATTACCCAATCTCCTCGCTGATCGAGGATATCGACCTAGGCAAGATCGGGCTGCCGGAACTGCAGCGACCATTTGTCTGGCCCAACGTCAATGTCCGCAACTTGTTCGACTCGCTATATCGGGGTTATCCCGCCGGCTTCTTGCTGTTCTGGGACACGGGTGCAGATGGCGTGCTCAAAGCAATTGGCACAAAGAAAGACCGGCTGCCTCCGAAGATGGCGATCGTGGACGGCCAACAGCGGCTTACCTCGCTCTACGCAGTAATCAAAGGCTCCGAGGTCATCCGTGCTGACTTCTCGAAGAGTCCGATCCGGATCGCCTTCAATCCGCTGACGGAACGTTTTGACGTCCCCGACGCGACCACCGCCAAGGACAAGGCCTATATCCCGGACATCTCGGTGTTGTGGCACAAGGAGACAAAGCTTCTTGCCTTTACCAGGGTCTTCCTGAAGGAACTCGCGGCAACGCGTGAGTTGAGCCAAGAGGAAGCGGAGCGCATCGAGGAAGCCATCGGTCGGCTGTTCAATCTGCCGCACTATCAATTCACTGCGCTCACATTATCGCCCACCGTTGGCGCCGAAACGATTGCCGAGGTCTTCGTGCGCATCAACGGTTCGGGCAAGAAGCTCAACCAGTCCGATTTCATCATGACGCTGATGTCGGTGTTCTGGGACGAGGGGCGCGCCGATCTGGAGAGCTTCGCGTTGAACGCCACGAAGCCTGCCGACGGTCGGGCCTCGCCCTATAATCATTTCATCAAGCCCTCGCCCGATCAGATGCTTCGCGTCACGGTGGGCCTGTCATTAAAACGAGCACGGCTGGAGGCGGTCTACAATGCGCTGCGCGGCCGCGACCCGAAAACAGGCTTGGACAGCCCGGAAAAGCGCGAGGATCAGTTCTCCAGGATGCAGGTGGGGCAGAAGACGGCGCTCAATCTTGCGAACTGGCATCATTTCTTGTCCGCCCTGACACTGGCCGGCTATCGTGGCGAGAAGATGGTCAGTTCGCAGACCGCCATCATGTATTCCTACGTGCTCTATCTGATTGGCATCGATGATTTCGCCGTCCCGCGCGACGTGATGCGGCAGGTAATCGGTGAATTTTTCTTCATGGCAGCGCTTACAGGACGATATTCCTACGGGCCGGAAGGCCGGTTTGACTCCGACCTGGCCATGGTGCGCGATCTGGAGACGGCCGGCGATTATGTCGCGAAGCTGCGCGAGATGATGGGACTCGCGCTGACTGACGACTACTGGACGATCAACCTGCCCAGCCAACTGGCAACGTCCGCCTCACAAAGCCCCTCTCTATTCGCCTACAATGCCGCGTTGATCCGACTGGATGCGGTGGCTCTGTATAGCCCGTTCAAGATCGCGGCACTAGTCGATCCGGCAATCCGCGGGTCGAAGGCTGTCTTGGAGCGGCACCACCTTTTCCCGAGGGCATACCTTGAGGAAATCGGTCAGAAGGATATTAAGCAGATCAATCAGATCGCAAACTTTGCTGCGGTGGAGTGGCCGCAGAACATCAAGATCGGCAAGCAGCCGCCGCGTGATTATGTTCCGGTCTTGGACGCGGCGCTATCAGCCGAACGGCGCGAGCAGATGTATTTCTGGCACGCCTTGCCGCCCTTGTGGTGGGAAATGGACTATCAGACCTTCCTGGTAGAACGCCGATTGCGGATGGCAAGGGTCATTCGAAGCGCCTGGAACGATCTGACAGGCAAGCTCCAAGCGGTTGCCCCCTCACCGATCGACGTGACAGAACTGATCGCCGCCGGTGAAGGGGACGCAATCGAGTTCAAGTCGACCCTGCGCACTAATCTTCACACCGGGCAGCATGATGACAAGATGCAGCTCGCGGTTCTGAAGACTATTGTGGGCTTCCTAAACGCTAAGGGTGGCACCCTGCTGATCGGGGTGTCAGACAGCGGCGAAGTTTTGGGATTGGAAGCCGATGGCTTTCCGAATGAGGACAAGATGGGCCTGCATCTCGTCAACTTGATGAAGGATCGCGTGGGAGAGGTGTTCATGCCGTATGTGCATTACCACTTCGAAGATGAGGAAGGGGGCCGCGTTTTGGCCGTCCGTTGCGACAAGGGGCCGAAGGCCGCCTTCGTCAAGGACGGAAGCATGCAGCGGTTCTACGTCCGTGGAGGAGCCTCGACGCAGGAGCTTCAAGGAGGTTCGGTTCCGGAATACTGCAAACAGCGTTTTGGCTGAAGAGGTGGCGAAAGTCGACTGTTGAGGAGGACAAGGAAGTCCCAGCGGCGACATAATGCTAGGGCGCATCGAGTCAAAGCCTAGGAGCAGTCGCACGACTCAAGTTACATTCTGCGAGGTTGCCGCCATTGCTGGTTGGTTCAGAATGGGCTTCCGGCCCTTTGCGGTCGGTCGGCCCTGTCGGGCGCTGCCTTGCAGCATCCCCAGACCGGACATTCGTGCTTGGCGCAGCGAAATTGACCGAGCAGAGTCTGCTTTGCGGGACCAAACAGCCGTTCGCTGCACGTGCATCATGAAGGAGCCGAGGGTCTACTGGGTGCAAAAACTTCATAAGATCGTTGCGTCGCTATTGCAGCATGAACTGGAAAAGCGGCCGTTCGGTTTGTCAGCAGCATCCTGAAATTTGCGATGTTTCTGGCTCATGCAGACGCCGCCTGCACTTGCTCTTGCGCCGCAAGGAGCTTCGCTGCGATCGGTGACGTGATCATCTGGATCACGGCGAAGAACGCGGCCGGCACGGCGATCTCGGAAGGCAGGCCGGAGGCTGCAACGAAGGCCGCGGCGATGCTGAATTCCTTCTTGCTGCAGGTGAACAGGTAGGCGATCAGCTCTCCCCGGTCCTTCGTGAAGATCCTGGCTGTCATGCCGACGGCGTAGCCGATCAGGTTCAGGGCAAGGGCCGCCAGTGCGATCACGAGCGAATACCAGCCGTAGCCGAGAATGGTTTCGGCGTTCGGCCCGACGACCGCCAGCAGAAGCAGAAGATAAAGGACCGAGCCGAGTGCAGGCCAAGCAAAGTCCAAGTGCGATGCGCCTTCCGGAAAGCGTGTCCGCAACCAGACACCGATCACGGTCGGCACCACCACGATCAGAACCAGCTCGCTCACCACGGCGAGAACCGGCACCATCAACTCGATCCCGGTCATCCAAAGGAAGAGGAACGGGATGATGAAGGGCGAAAGCGCGGTATTCACCACGTTCAGCACGGCAGCGAGAGCCACATTGCCACGGGCAAGCAGAACCAGCAGCGGCGCGGAGACATCGGCCGGAAGCATCCCCACCAGCGTCTGGCCCGCGGCCAACGGTCCGCTGCCGAAGAAGGCGCGGCCGGTCAGCCAGCCTGCCAGCGACATCGGGCCGTAGACGAGGCCGATCGCCCAGAGCTGCCGGCCCGGCTTGCGGAACACGATCTGCACGGCCTTGGCGTCGAAGGTCAGACTGATGACCAGCATCAGAAGGGCGAGAAGTGGGCCGATGCCGGTCTCCAGCGCGATGCCGACGGACGGCACCAGCAAGCCGAGAGCGGCCGTGAGAACAGCCAGAAGCAACAGGTTGTTCTCAATGAAGCCAAGGATTTTCCGCATGTCAGCCGTCGTGCCCCGGATGCATGGAGTGGCAGCCTTCGCCATGATCTGCATGGATGCAGTTCTCGTGGTTGCTCAGGACCTCTATGACCTTGCAGTCCGAGATCGTGCCGTGAGCACAGCGTGCCAGCATGCGCTCCAGTTCCTGCTGCAAGGCCTGGAGCCGCGCAATGCGGTCCTTGACGGCTGCGAGCTGACGGCTGGCGATGACATCGGCTGCCGCACAGGACATGTCGGGTCGGTCCGACAGGCTGAGCAGCTCCCGGATGTCATCGAGCGGAAAGCCCAGCTCGCGGCTATGGCGGACGAAGGCCAGCCTTTCCTGGTGTTCCTTCCTGTAGAGCCGCTGGTTGCCCGCACTGCGTTCCGCCTCCGGCAGCAGGCCGATCTCTTCGTAGTAACGGATGGTCGGCACCTTCACGCCGGTGGCCGCGCTCAGTTTTCCAATGCTCAGCATGAGAAACCTCTTGAACCTCTAGTTGCTAGAGATCCTATCTTCCGGGCTCAATGAAGGAAAGAGCTTGGGCGGGATGCAAAATGGCAGCGGAAACAGCAGAGCGGCGTGAATGGACGGTGACCGGCATGGACTGCGCGGCCTGCACGACGAAGGTGGTGCGGGCGGTCGAGCGGCTGCCGGGGGTCAGCGACGTCAAGGTGGCGCTGATGACGGAACGGCTGTCGCTGAATTTGGTGCCGGGCAGCAGCGAACCCAAGGCCATTGAAGGCACGGTCCGCAAGCTGGGCTTCGGGATAGCACCAAAGGGGCAGCAGGCGCCGCGCAAGAAGGCTTTTGTGCTGCCGGATGAAGGTCCGGTCCCTCGGGCAGAGGATGGCGCGGCCGATGATCCCGACTTGCGTGCTCCAGCCCGCGATGCGACACCAGCTCTGCAGGACAAGGCCTGGCACCAGACGGCGAAGGGGCGGCTTGTTATCCTGACGGGTGCGTTGCTCGCGATCGCTTGGCTGATCGAATTGCTTACTTCTGTCGAGGTCGGATACTGGGCCTTCGTCGCGGCGTGCCTGATCGGCGTAGCGCCGGTGGCGAAACGCGCCAACGAAGCATTGCGTATGGGTCAGCCCTTCACGATTGAGGGTCTGATGACCATCGCTGCCGGGGGCGCGCTGCTGATCGGTGCGGCCGAGGAAGCGGCCTTGGTCGTCTTCCTCTTCGCCGTGGGAGAGGTGCTTGAGGGTGTCGCGGCGGGGAAGGCCCGGCAGGGCATCCGGGCTTTGGCTAATCTGGTGCCGAAGACTGCGCTCTTGGAGGTGGCCGGTCGCACACGGGCCATTCCCGCCGACAGCCTGCAGATCGGGCAGACCGTGCTTGTCCGCCCCGGCGACCGTATTCCTGCGGATGGCAAAATCATCGACGGCACCAGCGGCGTCGATGAAAGCCCGGTGACCGGTGAAAGCGTGCCGGCGACCCGAACCGTTTGCGATCCAGTCTTCGCCGGCTCAATCAATACCGAGGCCGCCTTGCGTGTCCGCGTCACCCGCGAACCGAGCGACAACACCATCGCCCGCATCATCCGCCTGGTCGAAGAGGCCGAGGAGGCTCGTGCGCCCACCGAGCGCTTCATCGACCGCTTCTCGCGCATCTACATGCCGGCCATCGTCGCGCTGTCGGCCTTGGTGATCGTGGTGCCGCCGCTCGCTTTCGGACAGGACTGGACCACTTGGATCTATCGCGGCCTGGCGCTGCTGCTGATCGGCTGCCCCTGTGCGCTGGTGATCTCGGTTCCGGCCTCCATCGCCTCGGCACTGTCGGCAGGCTCGAAGCGGGGGCTGCTGATGAAGGGCGGTTCCGTCATCGAGGCGGCAGCGAAGGTTACGCATGTGGCTTTCGACAAGACCGGCACCCTGACGCTTGGCGTTCCGGTGGTCACCGACCTGCTTCCCGCCCCGGGCGTGAACGAGGCTCAGTTGCTGGCAGTCGCCGCCGGCGTGGAAGCCGGCTCAAGCCACCCTCTGGCGCTGGCGATCCTGCGACGCGCAGAAGCTGCCGCCGTGCCGGTGCCGGAGGCGCGCAATGCCCGGGCGCTGCCCGGACGTGGTGTTGAAGCCACCGTGGACGGGGCGCTGGCCTGGGTTGCCTCACCCTCTCATGCCGCCGATGTCGGTGGGATGGATGACGCGGCCCTGCCTCGGGCAGTCACGCTGGAGGACGAGGGCAAGACGGTTGTCGCCGTCTATCGTGAGGGCCGGCCCCTGGGGCTGATCGCCCTGCGGGACGAGCCGCGGGGTGATGCGGCCGAGGCCATCCGGCAACTGGACGCCATGAGTGTGGGCGCGACCATGCTGACCGGCGACAACGCCCGCACCGCGGCCGCCATCGCGGGAGGGCTTGGGATCGGCTTCCGGGCCGGGATGATGCCCGAGGACAAGCTGGCCGCGATCGGTGAGCTGAACGGCAAGGGCAGCGTGATGATGATCGGTGACGGCATCAATGACGCCCCTGCCTTGAAAGAGGCCCAAGTTGGCATCGCAATGGGATCAGGCACGGATGTCGCGCTGGAGACTGCCGACGGGGCGATCCTGCGCAACCGCGTAACCGACGTCCCCGCGCTGATCCGGCTGGCCCGGGCGACAATGGGCAACATCACGCAGAACGTGGCGCTGGCGCTCGGACTGAAGGCGGTGTTCCTCGTGACGACGATCCTTGGCATCACCGGCCTCTGGATCGCCATTCTGGCCGATACCGGCGCGACCGTCCTGGTCACGCTGAACGCCCTGCGGCTGCTGGCCTTCAACCCTGCCCGGGAGGCTTGAGATGCTCGGACAGGGTGGATGGATCGGCCTTGGTGTCGTGGCGATGTATCTGACGGCCTTTGCCTGGGGAACGGCCGAGGCCGCACGTGCCGCCGGGCGGCCAGTCTGGCTGTTTGGACGAGCGCGGGGGCTCGAGCGCCTTGCCGCATTCGGTTTTCGCCTTGCGTTTGCGCTGGCGCTTCTTGGGCCGCTGCTATGGCTGGCCTTTCCGGCGCTGCACAAGCTGGACCCGCTTTGGACTGAAGGCCGGTATCAGCTGGTGGGGGCCGCAGGTGCTGTTCTTGCAGCAGCCGGCGCAATGCTTGCTTTTGCCGCACAGATGTCCATGGGCTCATCGTGGCGTGTCGGTGTGGCCGAGGGTGCAACAGGGGCTCTGGTTTCGGGCGGGCTTTACCGCTTCAGCCGCAATCCGACCTTTCTGGGACAGTTCATTCTGTTGACGGGAGTTACTCCTGCGATCCCGGCTGTTCCGACACTTCTTGCGCCGCTGCTTTTCCTCTGGTCTGCGGCCACGCAGATCCGCTCAGAGGAACGTGAGTTGAAGCAGGCGCTTGGCGCAGACTACAGCCGTTATCTGGCGACCGTGCCGCGCTGGATCGGCTTTCACAGGAGAACCTCAAGTTGAAGGCTGCTCTGACCATTTTCGGAATCGCAGCCACGGCGCTGGTAGATCAGGCCACGAAGGCCGTGGTGCTGTCACTAATCTCTCCAGGTCAGGTCCTGCCGGTTCTACCGGGCCTCGATCTTGCGCTCAGCTTTAACGAAGGCGCCAGCTTCGGCATGATGTCGAACCTCATGGAGGGCAGGCCCTTGCTCATGGCGGCGCTGACGAGCGCACTTGCCCTGATCTTTGCCGTTATGGCGTTTCGCAGCGACAATCGCTTTGAGCGCACCGGCCTTGCCCTGATCGTGGGCGGCGCCCTTGGCAACATCATCGACCGGTTGCGGCAGGGTGCCGTGACTGACTTCCTGAGCCTCTACTGGCGTGACTGGCATTGGCCCACCTTCAATGGGGCCGATATCGCGATCACGCTCGGCGCGCTGATCATTCTCATCGCCATGTTTACCACAGGCCGCAAGGAGCCGCTTCTTGACCGCAACTAAGACAAGCCGTGTGACCCGGGACGAGCTTACCCTGCTGGCGGCTTTCCTGATCGCCCTGACCGCGACCCTTGGCGCCTTGTTTATCGGCGAAGTCCTAGGCCAGATGCCCTGCGTCCTGTGCTGGTATCAGCGCATCGCCATGTTCCCGCTGACAGTCATTTTGGCTGTGGCCCTGTGGCGGAGCGATGTCGCGGCGCGTGCCTACGCCCTGCCGCTTGTCATTGTCGGGCTTGCTCTCGCGGTCTGGCACTCCGGCCTCTACATGGGCCTGATCCCCGAGACTATTACCCCCTGCACTCAGACTGGCCCGTCCTGTTCCGACAAGGCGCAGATGACGATCCTCGGTCTGCCAATCCCCTACCTCTCGGTTGCGGCTTTTTCTCTGATCGGCCTCTGCCTTCTGAACGTGAAAGGATCTCGCCCATGAACCGCCGTGCTGTGTTGCTGGGAACGTCTGCCGCCGCTCTTGCCGTGTTTGGTGGTGGTGCTTGGTATCTGCGTCAGCAGGAAGAAGCAGCCGCCGCGGCTGCCGTGACGCAGAACCCGGAGGCGCTGGTCCGCCCAAATTCGCCCATTCTGGGGCCTGCGGAGGCGCCGGTGACGCTGGTGGAGTTCTTCGACCCTTCCTGCGAGGCCTGCCGTGCTTTCCACCCGGTGATCGAGGATCTGCGCCAGCAGTATCCGACGCAGTTGCGGATCGTGCTGCGCTACACGCCCTTCCACGAAGGCTCGGACGAGGCAGTGCGTATTCTTGAGGCCGCTCGTCGGCAGGACAAGTTCGAGCCGGTCCTGGATGCCTTGTTCGAGAAGCAGCCGGAGTGGGCCAATCATGGCGCGCCCGATCTCGGCCTTGCCTGGCGCGTCGCGGGCGCAGTGGGCTTGGATCTGGAGAGGGCACGGTCGGACCGGCTTCATCCAGATACGACCGCCATACTGAATCAGGATGTGGCTGATCTTCAGGAGCTCGGCGTGCGCGCCACGCCAACCTTCTTCCTGGATGGCCGACCGCTCACCAACCTCAATTTTGACACTTTGAGCGCGGCCGTCAGAAACGCTGTGGCCGAGATCAGATGAACTAACAAAGCTGTGAGGACACCTGAAGCCGCTTGAACCTCATGTGGCTAGAGGTGCTAGGGCCCCCACAAGGATGGGATATCGGAATGCTGAAGAACATCAGGATTGCGTTGTGGGTCGCCGTGGCGGTGTCACTCGTTGGTGTGAGCGTGCTGCTCTGGCGGGCGGATCGGCAGGAGCGAGCCGCTGCGTTCAAGCCGGAGTTTTCCTTGCCGGATGAGGCGGGGACGCTTCACACGGCGGAGGACTTCCGGGGCAAGCATGTTCTGGTTTTCTTTGGCTTCACCAACTGTCCGGACATCTGTCCGACCACCATGGCCGAAGTCGCGCAGGTCATGGATGACCTCGGGCCGGAGGCGGCGGAGGTGCAGCCAGTCTTTATCTCGGTCGATCCGGCGCGAGACCGGGAAAGCGGCCTTGGTAAGTATCTTTCAGCATTTCATCCCAGCATTCTGGGGCTGGCCGGAGACGAGGCGGCCACGCAGGCTGCCGTCGGCAGCTTCAAGGTTTTCAGCGAGAGACATGAGGATGCCTCGGCGCCGGGGGGCTACACCATGTCGCACAGCTCCAGCCTTTACCTGCTTGGTCCGCGCGGGGATTGGTTGCGCCAGTTCGAGTATGGCACGCCGGCCGACGACATCACCGCTGATCTGAAGGAACGCCTCTGACATGATGAACTCCACTGCCGCAGCATTCGTGCTCGCCGCCATCCTGCCTGCTACCGCCTTCGCCGAGTGTGTCGAGGTTACTCAGGGCAACGTTACAGTCAGCGCCGCCTGGTCGCGCGCCACCATCGGGACGGAACGGCCCGCCGTGTTCTACGTCACCGTCCGCAACGACGGCTCCGAGGAGCGTCTCATGGGCATCGAAACTCCTGTTGCGGACGTGCCCATGCTCCACGAAACGGTGGTGGAGAACGGCGCGGCCCGCATGTCGTATGTCGAACAGATCGTGATTGCCCCTATCGACGCGGTAAGCCTTGAGCCCGGCGGCTATCACGGGATGCTCATGGATCTGCAAACCGAGCTCGTGGAGGGAACGACCTTTCCTGTCACGCTACTTTTCGAGAAGTCTGGTCCGGTCACGATTGACACTGCGGTTCTGCCTCTGCGCGCGCGGGAGGCTGCATGCGAAGAGGCGCTCTGATCCTTGGCGGCGCCGGAATGGTTGCGGCGGTCGGCTTCATGCTGGCTGTCGGCGCTTGGCGCAGTGGGGATCTGCCTTGGCAACAGCAGGTCACTGAGACTGTTGGCACCCGAGGGGCCAATCTAGGAACGATGTCCTGGCAACTCACCAGCCACAAAGGTGAGCCGGTCAGCCCTCAAAGCTGGATCGGCCAGACCAGCCTTGTCTTCTTCGGCTTCACCTGGTGTCCCGATGTCTGCCCGATGACCTTGCTGAACATCAGCGATTGGCTGGAGGAACTTGGCCCAGATGCGGACGGGCTGGCCGTTCACCTTGTCTCCGTCGATCCCGAACGCGACACGCCCGAGGTGCTGGCCGACTACCTGTCGAACTTCGATCCTCGCATCAGCGGCTTGACCGGAGCTCCTGACGAAGTTGCCAAAGCAGCCGATGACTTCAACGCCACCTATCGCCGCGTTCCTCGGGACGATGGCGATTACACGGTGGATCACACCGCCGGTGTCATGGTGTTCGGGCCGGACGGGCGCTTGTCGAGTATCATAGACCTGCACGACGACCCGAAATTCGCGGTGCCGAAAATTCGACGCGCGATGGAACGAGAGGTATAGGCCGTGTCCCTGTTGACCCGACGAACCCTTCTATGTGCCGCCGCCGCCGCCAGTGCTTTGCCGCATCTGGCCGTCTCGAGTAGCCCCGCCCTGATCCACGTGGTCGAGGGCACGGGCTGCGAGTGCTGCAAGCAATGGACCCGCTACCTGCAGGAGAACGGTTTCGAGGTCACGCACGAAGAGCGTTTTGGCGTCCTTCTCATGCAGCATAAGCTGGACCTTGGGGTGCCCGTCGAGGTCTCCTCGTGTCATACCGGCTCCATCGACGGCTATTTCCTTGAGGGCCATGTTCCTGCTGCCGACATCCGCAAGCTGATGCGTGAGCGGCCTGACGCACGGGGCCTTGCCGTGCCAGGCATGCCCTATGGCAGCCCCGGAATGGGGCCTGAAAGCAATCGCGAGGCTTATGACGTCCTGCTGATCCGCAAGGATGGCAGTGGCGAAGTCTTCACCCATTACTCTGCGGCCTGAATCCTTCAACCTCTTTTTGGAAGCCTGCCTTATGACCAGCCTGAACCGACGCGCCGCCTCTTTAGGGTTGATAGCCGCTCTTGCGGCGTGTGGGAGATCGGGCTCGAATAACCGATCCGGGGATGTTCCTCAGTTCAAGCGTTACGCCGGCCCTCCAGTCACACAGGTCGTGGTCCAGAAGGCACAGCGCCGGATGCACCTGCTCAACGGACAAACGGTGATGAGGTCCTATGACTTCGGGTTGGGCAACCAGCCGATAGGCCACAAGCAGTTCGAGGGTGACGGTAAGACTCCCGAAGGCCTCTATTACGTCGACAGGTTCAATCCACGCAGCCGCTACCACCTGTCGGTCGGCATCTCCTACCCGAACGAGCGGGACAAGGCCTATGCCGCGCAGTTTGGCCTCGATGCCGGCGGCGACATCATGTTTCATGGCCGAGGCCCCGAGGGGCGTGTCCTGGCTCCTAGAAACAGAGATTGGACGGCTGGCTGCATCGCGATCACCGACGATGAGATCGAAGACGTCTACGCTATGCTGCAACCTCGCACGCCGGTGATGATCTACGCGTGAAACCGGGCGTCAGGCACTGCCGCGTGATCGAGCTTGTCATCATGCGGGCTGTCTGCAGGTTGTTCGAGATAATGGTGGCGGCAGGCCTACAGGTTCGGCGCGCCGATTGGTCGCACCAGCTGTTGCAGATTATCCCAACCCACACAGCCATGGTCCTGCCCTTGCTTGGACAGGATCTTTGGCGCCGGTATCCTTTTCTCAACAAAAGACGAGCATGAGACAGCAGCATGTCCACCCATCGTTTCGGTGACCGGAGAAGTTTTTTGCGCGGCTTGGCCGCAACAGGGGCGCTGCTGCCAGCAGCCGCCTATGGCCAGGCCGCCACTTCCACGGCGCCCGAGCGTAACCAGTCCTCGTTCCGGATTAGACATTGGCGTGATTTCTACCCGACACTTGGCAAGGGCGTCCTGCTTGCCGATGTCACCTCGCGCGCGGTCCACTACTGGTCGGGTGATGGGAGCGTTCACTTCGTCTTCCCTTGCGCCATTCCGATGACCGACGAGCTGACCCGCCGCGGGCAAACCGAGATCGTCCGCAAGATGCCGAACCCGCCCTGGACGCCGACGCCCAGCATGCGTGAAAAAGATCCCACTCTCCCTCAGAGGGTCGAAGGCGGAGCACCGGAGAACCCGCTCGGAAAGTTCGGCCTTTATCTGGCTTGGCCTGCCTATCTGGTCCATGGCACCCATGACACACGCAAGATCGGACGGCGCTCCTCGTCAGGGTGCTACGGGCTTTATAATGAACATGTCGAACAGCTTTATGCGGTCGCCGAGATCGGAACGCAGGTGACCGTCTTCTGATTTCCTTACTTAGCAGGCCGCTGAATTAGTCGCTGAACCGGGAGGGTTTCCCGATCTTGGGGGTCGGTGTGGACCGCGGTCTGGGCCGCGGGCGTAGTGATCCCGCTTCCCGCTTTCGGTCATGCGCCCAGCAAGCGGGGCAGCCGGGCGAGGTTGCTGGCGGCCATCGTCAGGACGAAGCGGGCCCTGACCCGTTCGACGCCGCGGTAGACGGTCTGGGCAAGACCGCCGACGGTCTTGCCCCAGCCAAAGGGCTCCTCGATCCTTTTGCGATGCTTCTGGGACAGGGCGTAGCCTTTGTGGTGGGTCGTTCGTCCATCGATCGCGGAATGCCGGAACTTCCGCGCCACATGCGGCGTAACGCAGGCCTGCCGTAGGTCGCGAACGAAGTCCGCGCTGTCGTAGCCCCGATCCGCGCCGAGCGTCAGTTGACGGGCCGATCCGGGAGAATGGGCGTGGATCATGGACAGCGCCGCCCGGCGTTCTGCATGACCGTCGGCCCGGGTGAGATCGGCCTGCACGATCAGGCTGCTCCGGTTCTCCATCAGAGCGTGGCCGATGAAGCACAGCATCGCGCCGGTGCCAGACGAATTCTTGTAGAGCCGCGCGTCGGGATCTGTGGTCGAGGCATGCGTTGCGTTCGACCGCTTCTCACCCCGGAAGTCGATCTCGGCATTGCGGGATTGGCGGTCGGGGCGGGGCATCGGTGTGGTCTCGGCAGGGGGCTGTTCGGGGTGGTCTTCGGCGGGGCTGTCCGGTCCGGGCAGGCCCCCCGGATCGTCGTCGGGCGGCGTTTCGGCGGCCTTCGGCTGGAAGCTCTTCATCGAGGCCCAGGCCTTGACCAGCGTGCCGTCCACCGAGAAGTGCTCGTCCGACAAAAGCGGCGCGACCTCGCGATGCGCCAGGATCGCCGCCATCACCTTGCGCAACATCTCGGTCGTCAAAAGGCGGTCCCGGTTCTTGGTGAAGACCGTGGGGACCCACACCGGGTCGTCGATCCCAAGGCCGACAAACCACCGGAACAGCAGATTGTATTGCATCTGTTCCATCAGCTGCCGCTCGGACCGAACCGAAAACAGGATCTGGATCAGGCTTGCCCGGATCAGCCGTTCCGTCGGGATCGAGGGGCGACCGAAGTCGGTGTAAAGAGCCTCGAACTCCCCGTCGAGGCTCGCGAGCGCGTCGTTCACCACCTGCCGGATCTTCCGCAGCGGATGACGCGCCGGAATGCGCGCCTCCAGATCGACATAGCTGAACAGCGATCCGCTCGTCTTGTCCGCCCCGCGCATCACCGCCCCCGCCAAAGCCTGCGGAGGGTGAATCATGTTCCTCACATGGAGCCAAGGGCCGACTTCTTCAGCACCCTGTTAGGGCACCGGCCCTGCCAGCCGCCCTGCGGCAGGACTGGTGCCAGTCAGCCAAAAGTAGCTCAGCGGAAGGTAAAAAGCTCGAACTTCACATACATGCTGCACACCGGCTGAGCGGCCGCTTTTGGGCACACGCAACTCACAAGCGACCGCAGATTGAAGGGCAGAGGCAGGTCGACTCGCTTCGCTGCGCCTGCATCGCTGCGGCATCGGCGACCGACGGCTATGGGCTCTTCACGTCAATCTGCCCATCTTCGTATCGGGAACGCCGCGGGGCAGCCCCCGAGCCTGCGCACTCGGCCCAAAGCGGACAGTCACGCTCGACCGATTGCTGCGGTGCAGCTTCCTTAAACCAGCCGTTGCGGCTCGTCTCAGCAAGATCGACCGCCGTGAGGGAGTTCCAAGATTTTGGGCGTTCTCAGGCACTGTCCAAGAATGGGAGGCGGAGGTTGTTGCGTAAACCGCTTGCATGGGGGCCCCCGGCACGCCTGCGGAAAATTACCGGCGCGTGCCTTCTTTAGTCTGCTACTTTACTGCTGGTGGATCCACGGTCGGACCGCTTCAAGAGGCCGTAGATCAGCAGCGCCAGCGTCGCGACCAGGAACCCGCAGGCGATGGGGCGCTCCAGAAAGATCATCGGATCGCCGCGCGAGACCAAGAGGGCGCGGCGCAGATTCGTCTCGATCAGCGGGCCCAAGACGAAGCCCAGGAGCAGGAGCGCCGGGCTGAAGGCCGCCTGCGTCAGCGCATAGCCGATGGCCCCGATGGCCGCGACCATGACGATGTCGAAGGTCGAGCCGCGCACGGAATAGACGCCCAGGCAGACGAAGATGATGATCGCCGGATAGAGCCAGTGGAACGGGATGCGCAGCATCGACACCCAGATCCCGATCAGCGGCAGGTTCAGGACCAGCAGGAACAGATTGCCGATCCCGAAGCTGACGACCAGACCCCAGAACATGTCCGGATGCGCCTGAAGCATCATCGGGCCGGGCTGGATGCCGTGGATGACCAGCGCGCCCAGCATCAGCGCCATGATCGGATCGCCCGGGATGCCCAGGGTCAGCGTGGGCACGAAGGCGGTGATCGAGGCCGCGTTGTTGGCGGCCTCGGGGCCGGCGACCCCCTCGATGGCGCCCTTGCCGAAACGTTCGGGCCGGCGGGCGACGCGCCGCTCCAGCGCATAGCTGAGAAAGGACGAGATGGTCGATCCTGTGCCCGGCAGCGCGCCGAAGAAGCCGCCAAGCGCGGTGCCGCGGGTGATCGGCGCCACGATCCGGCGCAGGTCGTCCCGCGTGGGAACAAGCTGGCGCAGGGTGACGCGGGCCGGCGGGCCGTCACGCTCGGCCTTGCGGATGTTGCCGATGATCTCGGCCAGGCCGAACAGGCCCATCGCCAGCGCGACCAGGTTGATGCCGTCCAGCAGCTGGACCTGCCCGAAGGTGAAGCGCTGCGCGCCGGAATTCACGTCCGTGCCGACGCAGCCCAGGATCACGCCCAGAACCACCATCGCCAGGCTCTTGGCCATCCGCCCTTCGCCGATGGTCGAGGCCGCGACCAGCCCCATCACCATCATCGCGGCATAATCCGCCGCCCCGAAGCTGGTCGCCAGCCGGCTCAGCCAGCCGGCCAGCAGCACCAGGATCACGATCCCCAGCATCGAGCCCGCGAAGGACGAGATCATTGCCGTGAACAGCGCGACCCCCGCACGCCCCTGCTGGGCCATCGGATAGCCGTCGAGCGTCGTCACCGCCGATTGCGGCGTGCCTGGCAGGCGCAGAAGGATCGAGGCGACCGCCCCGCCATATTGCGCGCCGTAATAGACCGCCGCCAGCATGACCAGCGCCGCCTCGGACGAGATGTAATAGGTGATCGGCAGCAGCAGCGTGATTGCCGCCATCGCGCCGATGCCGGGCAGAACGCCGACCAGCGTGCCGAGGACCGCGCCCAGAAGGCTGTAGATCAGGATCGACGGCTGCAGCGCGACCGCCAGCCCGTGGGCCAAACCCTCCAGCGTGGTCATCGCAGCGCCCCCGGCCAGACCGGCAGCGACATGTTCAACCCGCGCACGAAGACCAGCCAGACCAGCGCCGTCACCGCGACCGTCAGCACCAGCCGCCAGCCAAGGCCCCGGCGCGGCGCGACCGCGCTGGCGATCAGCACCGTCAGCGCCGTGGTCAGAAGGACGCCCAGCCTGTCCAGCGCCAGACCGAAGACCAGCAGCGCCGCGACGACGGCGATGGTCTCGGGCCAGGCGAAGGGGCGCGGCCGGCCGGGGCGGCCCATCGCGGGAACGGCGATCAGCGCCCCCAGCCCCGCCAGCAGCAGCCCAAGCGTCACCGGAAAGAAGCCCGGCCCCATCCGCCGCAGGCTGCCCATGTCGTAGCTGGCGAAGGCATAGCCCGCCACGGCCAGCCCGGTCAGCGCGAGGGCCGCGCCCCAGCCAAGGTCATGCAGGTCGCGGCGCATCGGCGATCCGGCCTACTCGGCCGCCTGAACCGTGTCGATCACCCCGCCCCAAAGCGCGGTGTCATCCGCGATCCGCTGCGCCAGATCCTCGGGCGTGCCCGGCTGCGCCTGCCAGCCCATCGCCAGCAGCCGCTCGCGCACGCCGTCATCGGCAAGGATGGTGTTCAGTTCGTCATTCAGACGCGCGATCACGGCCGGATCGGTCCCGGCCGGCGCGATGAAGGCGTTCCACAGCTCGGCCCGGAAATCGTCCGGCAAGCCGGCCGTGCCCGCGATCACCGGCACGTCCGGCACCTGCGCGAATGGCTCGGCCGAGGTGACGCCCAGCATCTTCATCGTGCCCGCCTCGACCTGCGGCAGCGCGGCCGAAGGGGCCATGAAGCCGCTGTCGATCTCGCCACCCAGGATCGAGGTGGTGACCTCGGCATAGCTCTGGAAGGGGATGTGGAACAGCTGGACGCCGGCGGCATCGGCGAACAGCTCGGCCGTCAGATGCGCGCCCGAGCCCTCGCCGACCGAGCCGTAGCTGATCGCCTCGGGCTCGGCGGCGGCCTCGATGAAGCCGGCTAGGTCGTCGGCCGGGAAGTCCGCGCCGACGGCCAGCACCAGCGGGCTGGTCGCGATCAGGCCGACTGGCGCGATATCGGTCGCCGGATCATAGCCCAGATCCGGGATCAGCCGCTGCGCGGTGGTGAGCGGTCCGTTGATGTTGATCCCAAAGCTGTCGCCGCCGCGCGCCAGCATCTGCTGGACCGCGATCACCCCGCCGGCGCCGGGTCGGTTCTCGACCACGACGGGCTGGCCAAGCGCCTCGGCCAGCGGCTCGGCGACAAGTCGCGCGATGGTGTCAGGGGAAGAGCCTGCGGGAAAGCCGACGAAGATATGCACCGGACCGGTGGGCCAATCCTGCGCCATCGCAGCCGAGGACAGGGTGCATCCGGCAAGGAAAGCGGCGACGGCCGCCCCGCGGCGGGTCTGGCGATGGATCATGATAGGCTCCCCCTTAAATGATGCACCGTTTGTTGCCCCTGCCGGCAAGGGCGTCAATGGGCAGGGGGCAACAAGGTGCGGTCCTTCGGGAAGCGGCGCGGCAGATCACGGGTCCTGCGGTGACATCGGAGACCGCCGCTTGAACAGAAGGATGCGGTCAAGTCGGTGGACGACTTTCTGAGAGGCTTTCCTTCAAGACATCATGGATGTCGGTCATTGTCAGTCCATGCGTGGCGGACGCGTTCTGGATGATGGCGAAGCTTTCCCAGGTCTCGGGCGTGAACACCCGCATCTGCAAGTTCAGCCCGCCTGCGTAATCGGCCGCCATCAGGCGGTTCACGACGGCCAGTCCCTCACCCTCGGAGACAAGGCGGCAGATCGGACCGACTCCTTCCACCGAGATGCGGGAAAAGGGCGCCCTGGCGGACTGCCGGAACGCCGCAGTGACCGCCTGCCATGAGGGGGCGTTCTCGCTGGTGCGGATCAGGTGGCGGCCGCCGATGTTCTCGGGCCCAACACGATCCAAAGCCGTCAGCGGATCGTCCGCCCGCATCACGACCACCAGCGGCACGTCGATGACGGGCAGGATACGGAGCCGCCAGTCGTTCACCGGCAGCTTGACGATAGCCTGGTCCATCCGCCCTTCGGCCACGGCCTCGACCAACTCGGGATAGCGGCCGAACTTGAGCGCGATGGAAAGGTTCGGGAACTGCCGTCGCAGGTCGCGCGCCAGCCGCGGCAAAAGCGTCATCGACAGCGACCGCGGCGCGCCAAAAGTGAGCACCTGGTCGTCCCCCCGCCCGAGGCCGAGCCGCGCGAGGTTCTGATGCGCTTCGAACACCTGGGCTGCACGCGTGAAGACCTGCTCGGCGGCCTGCGTCGGTGCAAGGCGACCGCTCTCGCGCCGGAACAAAGGACGGCCCAGCTGTGCCTCGATGGCGCGTAGGTCGGCGGACACCTGGCTCTGGGATCGTCCCGTCACCTCTGCGGCACGAACAGTGGTGCCGTGGGTGAACACTGCCTGGAAGGATTGCAGCTGGATCAGGCTGAACATGGGGCTACCGGTAAATCGCTAGGAGAAGATAAATCCTAGTAACGTGGACGCTGCCTGTCCATGGCGCCATGTTAGTCCAACAGGAGGATTCGCATGGCGGCATATCTCGTGAGGCGGTTGGCGCAGGCAGTGTTCGTGCTGCTGCTTGTTTCGTTCCTCGTGTTCATGGGCGTCTATGCCATCGGTGATCCGGTGCAGATGCTGGTGCCGCCTGACGCCACCGCAGCCGAGGTCGAGCGCGCGCGCGTCGCCCTGGGTCTCGATCAGCCGATCCTAGTGCAATACTGGCTGTATCTCACGGGGCTGTTTCAGGGCGACCTGGGGACCTCCTTCGTCTACAACCAGCCAACCATCGACCTTGTGCTGCAGCGCCTGCCTGCCACGGTCGAGCTGGGCCTTGCCGCCTTTGTCATGTCCCTGGTCATCGGCCTGCCGCTTGGCCTGATCGCGGGCTACCGGGCGGGCAGCATGACCGATGACGGGATCATGAACGGCTCGATCTTCGCCTATTCGCTGCCGAATTTTTGGCAGGGGCTGCTGCTGATCCTGCTGTTCGCCGTGCAGCTGCGCTGGTTCCCCTCGGGCGGGCGCGGCGATACCGGCACGTTTCTGGGCATCGAGACAAGCCTCGTCACCGCCAGCGGCTGGTCGCACATCTTCCTGCCCGCCTTCAACCTGGCGCTGTTCAACGCGGCGATGGTGATCCGGCTGACGCGGGCGCAGGTGCAGGGGGCGATGAACAGCGAATATGTCCGCTATGCCCGCGCCAAGGGCGTCCCGGAAGGACGCATCCTGATGCGCCACGCTTTTCGCAACGTTTTGATCCCGCTGGTCACCGTGCTGGGGCTGGAGTTGGGGAACCTCTTGGCCTACGGCATCATCACCGAGACCGTCTTCAACTGGCCCGGCATGGGGCAGTTGCTGATCAACTCCATCAACGTCGTCGATCGGCCCGTGATCGTGGGCTACCTGCTGATCGTGGTCGCGATGTTCGTCGTGATCAACCTGCTGGTCGACATCACCTACACGCTTCTTGACCCACGCATCCGGCTTGGGGGGAAACCGGCATGAGAAACGGTTTTCTCTCGTTGCGCCGGGCACCGTTCGCGCTGTTCTGTCTGGCGCTCTTCCTGCTGATCGTGGCTGCCGCGGCCCTGGCCCCGTGGATCTCGCCGCAAGACCCTTACAACAACGCGGTCGTCGACTTCTTCGACAGCAACCTGCCGCCCGGATCGCCTGCAGGCATGGGCGGACTGACCTACTGGCTGGGCACCGATGCACTTGGGCGCGACCTGTTATCCGCGATCCTCTACGGGCTGCGGATCACGCTGACGGTGGCAGCGACGGCCTCGGTGCTGGCGCTGGTGATCGGGGTGACGGCAGGGCTGGTCTCCGCCTATGCCGGGGGCTGGGTCGACACCATCATCATGCGTTTGGTCGACATCCTGCTGGGCTTTCCGACGATTCTCGTTGCGCTGACGATCATGGCACTGGCAGGCGCGGGCACCGGCAACTTGATCCTGGCACTGGCACTGGTCGTGGCGCAGTGGCCTTATTATGCCCGCACCGCACGCTCAGCGGCGCTCGTCGAGATCGGCCAGGACTATATCGAGGCTGCCCGCTGCCTTGAGCTGCCGCACTGGCGCATCATCCTGAAGCACCTGCTGCCGAACTCAATCTCGCCCATCCTCGTCGTGCTGACGCTGCAACTGGCTCATGCGGTCGCCATCGAGGCATCGCTCTCGTTCCTCGGCCTCGGCACCTCGATCGAGCGGCCCTCGCTTGGCCTGCTGATCGCCAATGGCTCGCGCGAGATCCTGTCCGGCCACACCTGGGCACTGGTCTATCCCGGCCTCGCGCTGGCGCTGCTGATCTTCACCGTGAACGTGTTCGGCGACCGCATCCGCCGCGCCATGAACCCGCAGGAGGCGTGACATGCTGGATGTCGAAAACCTCGTGACGGCCATTACGGCCACAGGCACGCCGATCGTGCGTGGGGTCAGCTTCCAAGTTCAACCCGGGCAGATCCTTGGGGTTGTCGGCGAGTCCGGCTCGGGCAAGTCGATGATGGCCTATTCGCTCATCGACCTGCTGCCGCGCGGCATCGCCATCAGCGGAGGGCGCGTCAGCTTCGACGGCCAGGATCTGACGGCGCTTCCGCAAGCGCGGCTGCGCCACCTGCGCGGGGACCGGATCGCGATGATCTTCCAGGACCCGATGGTCGCCCTGAACCCTGTCCTAACCATCGGCGAGCAGATGGTCGAGGCGGTCCTGGCCCATCGCCCCGTCAGCCGAAAGGCCGCCCATGCCCGCTGCATCGAGGTTCTGGGCCGCGTCGGCATCCCCTCGCCCGAAGAACGGATGCGTGCCTATCCGCACGAGTTCTCAGGGGGGATGCGGCAACGCGTGGTGATCGCGATCGCCTTCCTGAACGATCCGGCCCTGATCATCGCCGATGAGGCGACGACCGCCCTGGACGTCACGATCCAGAGCCAGATCATCGCCGAGATCCAGTCGCTGGCCGCCGAGACAGGCACCGCGATCCTCTGGATCACGCACGACCTGTCGCTGCTGTCGGGCTTCGCCGACCATGTGATGGTCATGTATGCTGGGCAGGTCATCGAGACTGCATCGGCCGACCAGATCTTCGCTGCCCCGCGCCACCCCTACACGGCCGCTCTGATGGAGGCCGTGCCGGTCCCGGGCCGCACGCGGCTGGTGAACCTGCCGGGCGTGCCGCCGGCGTTGGACGCGCTGCCAAAGGGCTGCGCCTTCGCGCCACGTTGTCCGCGCGTCCAGCCGCTGTGCCGGGAACAGACGCTGCCGGTGATCGATGGCTCGCGTTGTCACTTTCCGCTGGAGGCAAGCCGATGAGCGTTCTTGAGCTTTCCGACATTCGCCGGGTCTTCTCGCGCAACGACGGCGCACTGGACCGCGCCATGAGCCGCGTCAGAATTGGGCACAAAGCCCAGCATCTGGTGGCGGTGGATGACGTCTCGCTGCGCCTTGAGCCGGGCGAGATGCTGGGCATCGTCGGCGAATCCGGCTGCGGGAAATCCACGCTCGGCCGGATCGCGGCGCAGCTTCTGCCCGCCTCCGGCGGCACTGTCAGCTGGCAGGGCCGCCCCATTGCACAGATGCCGGCGTCCGAAGCCCGCGCAGCGCGGCGGAAGATCCAGATGGTCTTTCAGAACCCCTATGCCAGCCTCAACCCCGCCATGAGCGTGGCCGAGACGATCCTCGAAGCGCCGCTGGCCCATGGCCTGATCCGCCGCAAGGACAGCGCCGCGTTCCTGGCGCAGATGCTGGAGAAGGTCGGCATGGCACCGGACCTGGCGGACCGCCGCCCCCATGCCCTGTCGGGCGGGCAGCGCCAGCGTGTCGGCATCGCCCGTGCCCTCGCCGTCAGTCCCGAGGTGGTGATTTTCGACGAAGCGGTGGCCGCGCTGGATGTCTCGGTGCAGGCGCAGATCCTGAACCTGCTGGTCGATCTGAAGGCCGAAGGCGGCTTTGCGTCCATGTTCATCAGCCACGACCTGAACGTGGTGCGATTCATCTCGGACCGGATCGCGATCCTCTATCTGGGCCGCTTGGTCGAGATCGCGGACCGCGACACGATCTTTGCGCGCGCGCATCATCCCTACACCCGCGCGCTGCTGGCCGAGGCGCCGCAGCTGGGCGGCGCCAAACGCCGCTTTACCCCCCTGAAAGGCGAGTTGCCCTCGCCGCTGAAACCGCCCTCGGGCTGCCATTTCCACCCGCGCTGCCCGCACGCCACCGACCTCTGCCGCAGCACCCGCCCGGCGCTGCGCGCCATCGGGCCAAGCCAACGCTCGGCCTGCCACTACGACCTGCCACAGCTCACTCCCCAGACCCAAGGAGCATGACATGACCCCCGCACGTCTTCTGCTGTCCACTGCCATTCTTGCCGCCGCCACCGGCGCCGCCTCGGCCGAGACGCTCCGCATGGCGCTCAAGGCCGAGCACCCGTCCGTCGATCCCCATTTCTCGCGCACTTCGCCAGGACAGAACACCGCGTCCCACATCTTCGAGGGGCTGGCGGGCATCGACGAGACGCTGCAACCCGTGCCCCTGCTCGCCGAAAGCTGGGAGAATGTCGACCCGACCACATGGCGCATCCGTCTACGGGACGGCGTGACCTTCCACGACGGCAGCACGCTGGACGCGCAGGACGTCATCACGACGTTCGAACGCATTCCCAACGTGGCGAACTCCCCTGCACGTTCGAAAGCAACGTCGCTGCCATCGCCTCCATTGAGGCCGAGAACGATCTGACCCTGCTGATCACCACGGACGAGCCGACGCCGGATCTGATCGAGCAGCTTGGCTCGGTCTATATCCTGCCTTCCGAACTGGGGACTGAGATCTCCAGCCGCGATTTCGACAATGGCACCGCCGCGATCGGCACGGGCCCCTGGCGCTATGGCGGCTGGACTCCGAACGAGCGGCTGACCCTGACCGCCCATGAGGACTATTGGGGCGACGCCCCGGCCTATTCCGACGTGGTGATCCGCTACATCCCCAATGACGCGGGCCGGGTCGCGGCGCTGATCGCGGGCGATGTGGACGTGATCGATGCGGTGCCCGCAGGCGATGTGCCCGCCATCGAAAGCCGCAGCGCCGTGCAGATCGTCGCCGAGACGACCGGGCGGCTGATCTATCTGGCGCTGGACAGCGACCGCGAGGACAGCCCCTTCGTCAGCGCCCCCGAGGGCGGCAACCCGCTGCAGGACGTGCGCGTCCGTCAGGCGCTGTCGCTGATGCTGGACCGGCAGATGATCTCGGACCGGATCATGAACGGCACCGCGACCCCCACCGGCCAGCTGGTCCCCGAGGGATTCGTCGGCTGGACTGATCAGGTCCCCGTGCCGCAGGCGGATCCGGAGGCGGCCCGCGCCCTCCTGGCCGAGGCAGGCTATCCCGACGGCTTCACGATCACGCTGCATGGGCCGAACAACCGCTACCAGAACGACGCGCAGATCCTGCAGGCCGTCAGCCAGCTCTTCGCGCGCGCCGGCCTGACCTCGACCGTCGAGGCAATGCCGTCGAACATCTTCTTCGACCGCGCCAGCCAGCAGGACTTCTCGGCCTTCCTCGGCGGCTTCGGGACCACCACGGGCAGCGCGATCCGCGGCCTCCAGCAGGTCATCGCCACGAACGACCCCGAGGCGGGAACGGGCGGGTTCAACCGCACGCGGTTCTCCGATCCCGAGTTCGACGCGCTGGTGGCCCGCGCGGCGCAAAGCTTCGATGAGGCCGAGCGCGACGATCTGCTGGCGCAGGCCACGGTCCGCGCCTTCACCGAGCAGCAGGCGATCATCCCGCTTCATTTTGAGCAGCAGATCTGGGCGCTACGCGAGGGGCTGACCTATGACGCCCGCCCGATCGAGCGGACGCTGGCGCAGGACATCCGCCCCGCCGAGTAAGGCGCGACAAAGGACGCAAACCATGCAGACGCAGATGGTGATGATGCGGGACGGGGTCCGTCTCGCAACCGATATCCACATGCCTGACGGCGCCGGTCCCTGGCCGGTGATTCTCGAGCGCACACCCTATGACCGGCAGGGGATCTCGGGCTCCGAGGTCGCGCTGGACCGCCCGGAGGCGCTGACCCGCGTGGAACTGGGACGCATCATGGCACGGCGCGGCTATGTGGTCGTGATGCAGGACGTGCGCGGTCGGTATGGGTCGGAAGGCGTCTTCGAGAAATACGTGAACGAGGCCGAGGATGGCGTTGACACCCATCACTGGCTGCTGAAACAGCCCTGGTGCGACGGCCGCATCTGCACGATGGGCCTGTCCTATGGGGCTCACACACAGCTAGCTTCCGCTGTGGCGGGGGCCCCGGGCATTGCGGCCATGGCGATCGACACGGGTGGCCTGATGGACGCCTGGCGCCACTCGGTCCGCTATGGTGGCGCGTTCGAGCAGAAGCAGGTGACCTGGGCCTTCCGCCATGCCGCCAAAGCCCTGCGGGAGCAGGGGCGAGCCGAGGATGCGGCGGCGCTCGAAGCCACCGACATCCGCGAAGCCTTGCTGCGCGGCGACTGGCGGGCCGGTCACTCGCCCTTGGCCCTGGCACCGGCTTACGAGGCAGCATTGCTGCGGCTTTGGGCCATGGGACCGGATGACCCGGCGCTGAACCTACCGGCGACCAGGGCGGCAGCGCATCTCGGCCGCTTTCCGGACGTCCCCGTCCTCCTGCTGGGCAGCTGGAACGACCCTTACGCACGCAACATGCTGGACCTGTCCCAGGCGATCCGCGAGCTCAACACCGCGCCGCTCCGTCAGATCTTCGGGCCGTGGCTGCACGGTCGCCGCAGCTCCGGTCAGGCGGGCGAAGCAGACTTCGGTCACGACTCGACGATTGACCGGGCGACGGGCCGCGACTGGGTGACGTTGAGGCTCGACTGGTTCGACTGCGCCATGGGACGCGCCGAAGCGCCACTTGAACATGACCTCTTCTTCGAGATGTCGGCAGGGAGATGGCCGGCAATGGGCGGCGCGTGGAGGCCGCGGCGCCATCGCGCGAGCGCGGGTCCTGTCCCCGCGCTGCAGGTGAGCGGCGTCACACTGACCTTCGATCCCTCGAACCCGCACCCCACTCCTGGCGGTGCAGTCACGTCGGGTGGCGCGCTTATGGCGGGGGGGATGTTTGACCAGCGGCGGATGGGCACGTTGGATCATCCGGGTTCCGCCATTGTTATCGGCGAACCGCTAGCGACAGAATTGGTGCTTACGGATGTCACGGTCTCGGCCACTTGCGAGGCGCAAGAGGCCTTCGATCTCCACGCTGTCCTCGTTGAGGAGCTGCCCTGCGGCGCATTCATCAACATCACCGACGGTATCATGCGCGCATTCAGTTCCGGAAAGGTGACGGTGGACCTAGCGCCTACCTATTATAAAGCAGGCCATGGACACCGGTTGTGTCTGATCCTCGCAGCATCGAGCTTCCCTCGCTTTGACTTCGCAACCGGGCGGCAGCACGACATACAGCTGCGCGACGCTGCGGTCAGTTTCAGCATCATCAGGTGAATGGAAGCGGGCGTGATAGCCGCACATCGCACAAACCCGTCGAGATCTACAAGGCCGGCCCATTGCGGTCATTCGTCAGGCTGGCCATTGCTGCGGCGCAGGTTCGCCAGACCGGCCATTCGTCCATCGCGCAGCAATATCGGAGGATAAAGCTCGGCTGTGCGGACGACGCTGCCGTTTGCGTATGCAGCATCTACGTTGGTTTCTACTGCAGTTGTTCCAGTTCACCATCCCCGGCATGACCTGCGGCGGCTGCGCCCGTCGGGTCACCAATGCAATCCTGAGCGTCGATCCGACGGCGCACGTCGTTACCGATCCGCCGTCGCGCAGCGCGAAGGTCACCTCAACCGCGGAGGAGGAGACGCTTCTCGCCGCGCTCGGCGAAGCCGGCTATCCGGCCGAGCAAAAGGATCAGCCGGCGGCCGCATGAACATGCCATCGGGCGCGGCGATAGACTGGGCGCGCCCTTGGTCTGTCGTTGATCCGGTTTGGGTTCAGGAAGCGTGGCCGAAGCGCTGGCGGTATTCGCCGGGCGTCAGCCCGATGAACCGGGCGAAGATCTTGCGGAAGGCTCCCGGATCGCCATAGCCCGTCTCCCATGCGATCTGCTCGACCGTGAGCGCGCTGAACTGGAGCAACTCGCAGGCCTTGCTGACGCGTAGCCGCTGACCATATTCCGAGGTCGTCATACCGGTCGCCTTGCGGAAGCGGCGCAGGAAGGTGCGCCGTTCAAGACCAGCCCTCGTCGCCAGCGTTTCCAGCGAGATGTCCTTCGCCTCGGTGTCCTGCAACCAGCGCTGGACCTCCAGGACGGCGGCGTCGCCGTGGCCCGTCCGCGGCGAGAAGATGCTGTAATAACGTTGCTCGCGCCCCGGCGGGTCGACCAGCAGGAACTTCGCTGTCTGGGTCATCACCTCCGCACCACGCAGGCGTTCCACCAGCCGCAGACACAGATCGGTCCAGGACATGACACCTCCGGCCGTCAGGATCTGGCCGCCATCGATCAGCAGTCGATCGACGTCAACCGGCACGCGCGGGAAGCGATCGCGGAACTGGTCTTCGAGAATCCAGTGCGTCGTTGATGGCCGTCCGTCCAGAAGGCCGGTTTCTCCCAGGAGGAACGCTCCGGCGCATACGGACGCGAGAATGGTGCCGGCCGTATGACGATCCCGCAACCAATCCAGATAGGGCGTTGCAATCTCGGCCGTCGCCGGAGAATCCAGACTGGGCGGCAGGATCAGGACGTCCGGCCCGATGCCTTGGGATGAGCCGGTGCCATGGACACGTTGCGGCGGGCCGCCTTCCGTCTCGATGCACCAGTGACTGACAGCGATCCGGTTCAGCTTGGACGTGCCATGCGGAGCCGAGAACCGGTTGGAGACGATGAAGAGATCGGTCATCGCAAGGATCGCCGACATCTGCGCGCCCGGGTAGATCAGCAGCCCGACCTCTGTTTCTTGCCTGGTAGCCATTTGTCACTATTGACCCTGATTATGTCGATATCACCAATGGGCATAGGCCGGGGCGACCCCTATTGTCCAGTAAACGCAATCTGAACAGCAAAGAGAAAGGGCAAATCATGAGCAAACGCGCTATTGTCGTCGTCGATCTCCAGAACGACTATTTCCCCGGCGGGAAGTATGAACTTGTCGGCATCGACAAGGCCGCCGAAAACGCAGCCCGTGTAATCGAGGCGGCCCGCCAGAAGGGCGACCGCGTTATCCACGTCCAGCACATCTTCCCCAGCCAGGACGCGCCGTTCTTCACGCCCGATTCAGAAGGCATCGAGATCAATCCGGTCGTGACGCCGATCGAAGGCGAGACGGTCGTGGTCAAGAACTATCCGAATTCCTTCCTCAAGACCGAACTGAAGGAGATTCTTGATGCCGACGGGATCGAGGATGTCGTGGTCGTCGGCGCCATGAGCCACATGTGCATCGACGCGACCACCCGAGCCGCCAGTGATTTCGGCTACAAGACGACTGTCGTCCAGGACGCCTGCGCGACGCGCGATCTGGAACATGAGGGCGTCACCGTGCCGGCGGCCTCCGTCCATGCCGCCATGATGTCGGCGCTCGGCTTCGCCTATGCAACGATCACGGATACCGAGGCTTACGTCGCGCAGTAACTGTACGCCAAGGACTGATGACGGCCACAGCCGTCATCAGATCCTCTGGTCCGGTGATTTCCGTATTCACCGGACCCAGAGCGAAATCCATCTGCCGGGGCACGAATACTGCTCCTACACCCGCCCGAGAAGAACGCCGCCGTCGTAGATGTCGTCGATCGCGTCGGGGATCTGGTTGATGCAGGTGACCAGCGTGCGCCCGGCACCCAGATCCACCACATCATGCAACTCCTGCTCACCACTGCGGCGGTCTGAGTTGACCATCACAGTCTGTCCGATGGCGCGTCCCGCCCCGTCCAGCATGCGCAGGTAGACATCCGTCTCAGGCTCATAGGGGACCTCGTCCCGTTCCCAGGCCAGGGCGTAGCCGCCGACGGAGCGACCGGCAATCTGGCTGTCGCTCTGATCCAGGGTGTTTCGCCCGCCGAGATTGGGTGCAATCAGTTGGGCGGGTGCCACGGCCGTGCCATCTGGGCGGAAGACCTGCGTCCAGACCCCGTAACCCTCGCCTCCACCAAAGGACGTGCGCTCGTGCCAGCTCACCGCGTAGTTGCCGCCTGCCGAGGCGGCAATCGAGGGATTAATGTAGTCCGCCCCAGAGAGGGGACTGACAAAGGCGTCTGCATCATCGACGAGGCGACGAGGACCGCCGATCTGGCGGCCACTGGCATCGTGCCGGAAGGCCAAAAGATCGTAATCCCCACCGCTCTCATACCTGGCGACCAGGGTGATCGTCTGGCCATTGGCAAGCGCGACGATGCCCGCGGCCAGATGATCATCGGACGTATTGGGCGTTATCTGACGTGCGGGACCGCGTTCCGTGCCGTCGGCCGCGTAGAACTTGATGTAGGTGTCGTAATAGGGATCATCCTGTCCGTTGACTGCAGACGGGCCCTTGCTCTGGAAGACCACCGAGAAGCCGCCGTAGTTCAACGCCGTTCCAAAAGGGCTTCCCTGGACATCGTCGGTCAGATTGTTGACGCGGCTATCCGCAACACCCGCAGCGCCCAGGTCTCCACGCCACGGACGCGCATAGACCCCGAAGGTTCCGCCAACGCCGGGATCAGGGTGCAGGTCGCTCCAAAATCCGAGGATGTTGCCGTTGCGCATTTGGAAGATGTAGGGGTCTTCCTGGACGCTCTGCCGGTTGGCCGATAGGAAAAACGAGGGCATCTGGTCACCTTTGTGCATGCCTTCGTCAGGAAGGCTGGCCTGCAGTCGATGTCATTACGCGATACGTTCAAGCCAGCTTAGGCAGCAGCAGCGGCTGCTGTAAATAGTTGCATCCGTCAATCAGGGCGGCTCAGAAGCTACGGCAAAACCCCGCCAACTTGTGCCGACGTTTCAGTTTCTTTGAGCGATGGCGACCTGGCCAGGCCGCACAGGTCAACGAGATCCTTCTCACCGGGAAATACAGTGTCAAAGAAATCCGGCCTGATCTCCTGTGGAATTGCGATGGACATTGCACGCATGCATTCACCGCGTTGGGCTTTTGATGATTAGTTGTAGCGTAACGAGTGTTCGAGAGCCTCGGGGCGCGGCGCACCAGTGGACCCGCACGGCGGACTATGGTCCTGACAGGACCAAGGGTGCATGCCCGTCGTAGTCTGACGGCGCATGCTGGAACCGGGGCGGCGGCGGCATCAGCGCCGTTGTAATCGTCTCAATCTTATACCTGCCGGAACAGACTGTAACCAGACATTCATGCATTGTGCAGCATCCCACGCCTTGGGCTCGAACCGGTCATGCGGCGATGCAGAACAAGGCTCGACCTTGGTCCGCTCCGAATGTCGGCTTCCACCTTTTGTGGGTGATCGGATCGTCGCCGCAGCGAATGTCGGTTTTCCGCCCTTTCTGCCGGCAGGGGCACTCAAGCGACTTTCAACGGCCTGAGCGTCCGCTTTCGGCAAATGCTGCGGTCGCCATGCCGCACCACCGAAAGGCCGCTCTCCGCCCTTCGCGTCACTCTACGATCGTCGGCACTGAGACGGATGAGCGCTTTCGCGTCGCAAGTTCAGAGTCAAATGTGCATGTCGCTCCCTTCGCTTTAAGCGGGCCAATGGCTGCGTATCAATCCCGGAGCCGCCACTTGATATTCCAATGTGGCTGCAGGCATAGGTCTCCTGCTATCGAAGGGAGTAATCACAACTTGACCTTGCTGCACGGAATTCCCCCGGTGGCCCGCGAAACGGTGCCATCGCTCGTGGCGAGGTTGGCCGCCTCGAAGGGCGTGACGCTGAGCCAGCTGGTGCTCGATCTCGGCGGCTCAGCCAAGCGCTTGATCAATCAGGACCGCGTGTTGCTCGAGAACCTCAGGATCTGGGGCGGACTGGAGGATGCGCAACTGGAAGAACTGTTGTCCTGGACCGGCGAGCCGATCGGCGATGTGCGGATGCGCTTTCGGCGCGAGATATTCGTCTCCCGAGCGCTGCGGAACCCAATCGTGCGAGGATGCCCCCGGTGCTTGGAAGAAGATGCTCTGTCAGCACCAGAAGATCCGCTGACCGCGATGGCTATGCGCGGGGATTGGCAAATGCGGGATATGGTGATCTGCGCCAAGCACCACACGCTGCTGGTGCCTCTCTGGACGGTGCAGCATCCCGTCGCTCGAAACGATCTGACGGCCCGGCTCACCGAGATCCTGCCGAAGATCCTCTCGCGGGACCTCCACGGACCGGCGGCCTCTCCGACGCCATACGACCTGTGGCTGCAGCAGCGGCTGGACAGGGGCGAGGATACAACCTGGCTCTCCGGCCAAAGCCTCTACGCCGCGACGACCTTCTGTCGGTTGCTGGGCAGCGAATTGCTGCGCATCAACGGGTATGACGCCGCTGATCCGCAGGACTTTCAGCATGCCGCGCAAGCTGCGGGGTTCGATGTCGTGCGTCGTGGTGTTGATGCTATTCGGGATGCCCTGCACGATCTGGCCGCCGAGGCGGACGGCTTTCTGGACGAACCGCAGAAGGCGTTCGGATCGGTCTGGAAGGACATGCGGGACTTCCACCAGGACAACGAGGCCTTCAAGCCGTTTGCGGACGTGGTCCGATCCGTGGTCCTCGAGATCTGGCCCGTGGCGGAAGGCGCCGTCTTGCTGGGACAGGAAGTGTCGCAGCGGAGACTTCATTCTGTCAGCACCGCTGCGAAAGCGCTGCGCGTCACGGAGCGGCGACTGCGCCCGTTGCTGGTCGAGGCGGGTATCATCGCGCCAGAGGATCCGCGGCCGGACAGTCGCGCGGTCTTCGATGCAGAGGTGCATGACAAGACGCTTCGCGCGATCGCATCGCTGGTGACGGACCCGCAGATGCGGCGCACCGTCGGCATGACCGAGGCGGAACTGCGCGCGCTGGAACAGGACGGCGTCCTACAGCCCCGGACACGCCTGCCGGGCGCGCGGCTTCGTTGGCTGGAGGCGGATGGGCAGGCGCTGGTCGACGAGCTGAACGCGCTGGCGGAAGCGGATCCCGGAACCGCCAAATGGGAAACCATCCAGACCGCCCAGGCCAACAGCAAGATCTCGGTGGGGCGGATCATCGCGGCCATCCGGGTGCGGCAGATCCGTGTTCATGCCCCGGCAGGCAACAGGTCCTACCATGGGTTCAAGGTCTGCCGGAGCGAGTTTGGGGCAATCGGATAGAGAGCGCAGCAGGTCCTGCCACTTAGACTGCGCGGAGAGGCGGTGGAAAAAGGTTCGTTCGGCTGAGCACATGCGCGTCACCCGATTTCTCCACAAGAAAAACCTGATGCGCGTCAACCGCTTGAGCCGACATCGCCGTAGCGCTGCAGAAACTTCTTGACGCATGGTGTGCACAGGAACCGCAAAACGTGCACTCTTATGCTTCATCGTCACCTTTGAGATTTTTGGTGACCCCGGCAGGATTCGAACCTGCAACCTGCCCCTTAGGAGGGGGCTGCTCTATCCAGTTGAGCCACGGGGCCTTGGGTCTCTGAATAACGGCGGGGGGGCGCGCTTGGCAAGCGCCGGTTGTCGGCGGGGATGACCTTCGCTAACATCGCCTGCACATAAGCCGGAACAGCCTCCATGATCCCCACCAGACCCCGCCGCCCGCTGACCCTTCGCGATGTCTCCGAGGCGTCGGGCGTCTCGGAGATGACCGTCAGCCGGGTGCTGCGCAACCGGGGCGACGTGTCCGCCGCCACGCGCGAGAAGGTGCTGACCGCCGCCAAGACCTTGGGCTATGTCCCCAACAAGATCGCGGGCGGGCTGGCCAGCCAGCGCGTCAACTTGGTCGCGGTGGTCATCCCGTCCCTGTCGAACCTGGTCTTTCCCGACGTGCTGGGCGGGATCTCGGCGGAACTAGACGATACCGGGCTGCAGCCGGTGATCGGGGTCACCAACTATTCCCCCGCACGCGAGGAGATGGTGCTCTATGACATGCTGTCCTGGCGGCCCTCGGGGGTGATCCTGGCGGGGCTGGAGCACAGCCGCGCGGCGCGGGCCATGCTGCAAAATTCCGGCATTCCGGTGGTCGAGATCATGGATGTCGACGGCGAGGGGATCGACACGCTGGTGGGGATATCCCACATCCGCGCGGGACGCGAGATGGCCGACCGCATCCTGGCCGCGGGCTATCGCCGCATCGGCTTCGTGGGCACCCACATGCCCGAGGATCACCGCGCCCGCAAACGCCTGTCGGGCTTCGAGGAGGGGCTGGCCCAGGCCGGCATCACGCTGGAGGCGCGGGAATATTACCAAGGCGGCTCCAGCCTGCTGAAGGGGCGCGAACTGACCGAGCGCATCCTGTCGCGCGCGCCGGACCTGGATTTCCTCTATTTCTCGAACGACATGATCGGGGCGGGGGGGCTGCTGCACTGCATCGACCGGGGCTATGACATTCCGGGCCGGATCGGGCTGGCGGGGTTCAACGGGGTGGACCTTCTGGACGGGCTGCCGATGCGGCTGGCCACCACCGATGCGCGCCGGGTCGATGTCGGGCGGCGGGCGGCGCGGCTGGTCTCGGGCAAGGACCAGCGGCCCGAGAACCGGATCATCGCGCTGACCCCGACTTTCCTGCCGGGCGACACGATCAGGGCCTGATCGGCCGCTTGTGGCCCGGCACGGCGCGGCCTATCTATGCGCCATGCGTATTCCCCTGATCGGCCGAGCCCTGTCCCGAAAACCCCGCGTCGCGGTGATCCGCCTGGCGGGCGCCATCGGCGGCGGCGGGCGCGGCGGGGGGCTGAACGACGCGGCCTTGGCGCCGGTCATCGAACGCGCCTTTGCCCGCAGGCCCGTGGCCGTGGCGCTGGCGGTCAATTCGCCCGGCGGATCGCCGGTGCAATCCTCGCTGATCGCGGCGCGCATCCGGCGGCTGGCCGATCAGCGCGACATCCCCGTCCATGCCTTCGTCGAAGACGTGGCCGCGTCGGGCGGCTATTGGCTGGCCTGCGCGGCGGACCGGATCTGGGCGGATGACAGCTCGATCCTGGGGTCGATCGGGGTGATCTCGGCCGGTTTCGGGTTCCACGGCCTGATCGAGAGATGGGGCATCGAGCGGCGCGTCCACACGGCGGGCCTGTCGAAATCCACGCTGGACCCGTTCCGCCCCGAACGCCCCGAGGACGTGGCCCGTCTGCATGCCATCCTGGAGCCCATCCACGAGGCCTTCAAGGACCATGTCCGCGCCCGCCGCGGCACCCGCCTGTCGACCGAACGCGACCTCTTCACGGGCGAGTTCTGGGCCGGGCGCGAGGCCGTGCACCTGGGGTTGGCCGACGGGATCGGCCATCTGGTCCCGCGCATGCGGGCGCTGTGCGGCGACGACATCCGCTTTGAGGTGCATGGCATGCGCCGCCCCCTTCTGCGCAGGCTGGGCCTGTCGGCCGACGCGCTGCTGGATGCGGCCGAGGATCGCGCCGCCTTTCAGCGCTTCGGAACCCGGGGATGAGCCTGCGCGTCGTCGTCCTGTTCCTGCTGGTCATGATCGTCATCGCCCTGATGGGCGGTCCCGGTGTCCGGCGCGCCATTCGGACCATTCTGGGGATCAACCGACGTGATCGTTGACATGATGCTGGTGCTGGGTGGGCTTGCCCTGCTGGTTTTCGGGGGCGACCTGCTGGTCAAGGGTGCCGTGAACCTGGCGCTGAAGCTGGGCATGACCCCCTTGGTCGTGGGCCTGACCGTGGTGGCCTTCGGCACCTCGGCGCCCGAGCTGCTGGTGTCGATCTCGGCGGCGCTGCAGGGCTCGTCGGGGATCGCGATGGGCAATGTCGTGGGTTCGAACATCGCCAATGTGGTGCTGATCCTGGGGGTGACGGCGGTCATATCGACCATCGTGACGCGCGGCCACGACCTGCGCGAAAGCTGGGCGATGATGATCGGCGCCTCGGTCCTGGTCATCGCCTTGGCCTTCACCGGCGAGATCGGCCGCATCGAGGGCGCGATCCTGCTGGCCGCCCTGGCCTTGGTCCTGTGGCGCCAGCTGAGCACCGGCAAGGCCGATGCCGAGGAGCTGGAGGGCGCCGAGCTGGGCGCCAACTGGACCCGCATCGCGATCTGGCTGGGGCTGGGGCTGGTCCTGCTGCCCTTGGGCGCGAACCTGCTGGTCACCGGGGCGTCGGACATCGCGCGCACATTCGGCATCAGCGACGCGGTCATCGGCCTGACGCTGGTCGCCGTGGGCACGTCCCTTCCCGAACTGGCGGCATCGGTCGCCTCGGCCATGCGGGGGCGGGCGGACATGGCGCTGGGCAATGTCGTGGGGTCCAACATCTTCAACCTGCTGGCCATCCTGGGGATCACCGCCGTGGTCGCCCCCCTGCCGGTCCCGCCCGAGATGCTGCGCCTGGACCTGTGGGTGATGCTGGGCACCTCGCTGCTGCTGGCGCCGTTCCTGCTGCGCGCGGTCAGCCTGACGCGGGCCGTGGGCGCGGGCTTCGTGCTGTTCTATGCGGGCTATGTCTGGGTGCTGCTGTGAGCGGCGTGACGCTGGTCACCGGGGGCGCGCGCCGCCTGGGCCGGGCGATGGTGCTGGAGCTGGCGCGGCGCGGCCATGACGTGGCGATCCATTACGACCGATCCGCCGAGGATGCCGAGGCCACCGCCGCCGAGGCCCGCGCCTTGGGCGTCGCGGCGGCGACCTTTCAGGCCGACCTGCTGGATGCGGATGCGACGGCCGCGCTGGTCGGCCGGGTGGCCGACCGGATGGGCCGGCTGGAGGTGCTGGTGAACAACGCCTCGATCTTCGATCACGACACGATCCACAGCGCGACGATGGACGGCTGGGACCGCCATCTGGGATCGAACCTGCGCGCGCCCTTCCAGCTGATCCAGGCCTTCGCGGCCCAGGCCCCCAAGGCCTGCCCGGACGAGAACGGCGAGCCGCAGGCCCGCGCCCTGGTCATCAACATGGTCGATCAGCGGGTGCTGAAGCCGACCCCGGCCTTCATGACCTATTCCATCGCCAAGGCGGCGCTGTGGTCGCTGACCCGCACCGCCGCCCAGGCTCTGGCCCCCGACATCCGCGTGAACGCCATCGGCCCCGGCCCCACCATGCAGGGCAGCCGCCAGAGCGCCGCGCATTTCGCCGCCCAACGTGCCGGCACCATCCTGGAACGCGGCGCCGATCCACAGGGGATCACCCAGGCCCTGGGCTATTTCCTGGAGGCCCGCGCCGTCACCGGACAGCTGATCTGCGTCGATGGCGGCCAGCATCTGGGATGGCGCACGCCCGACATCATCGGTCACGACTGAGGGTTGTTCCCGGCCTGTTCCCATGCTTTGTCCACCATCGATTCCCGCGTCGCGCCAAGCTGCGGATTCAACAGGTTTTTTCCATCCACAGGAAGATATCCAGAAATTTATCCATGAAAAACAATGGCCTTGGATCCTGCCTAAAAACCGGGCAACATCACCGGAATGTAACGATTGCTGGCCCGGGGGGGTCATCCTCACAGGCCGCCCACAGATTTATCCACAGATTCCGTGGAAAGCTTAACGGTTGCACTCGGGCGCTGGAACTTGCAGCGCCGGGCAGAATCACCACCTTGACCCCATGACCCAGAAAACCGGCCACGCCCTGATCCAGGACTATCTTCGCACGCTGGACGGCAGTCCCGGCGTCTATCGCATGCTGGATGCCGCCCAAGCGGTGCTCTATGTCGGCAAGGCGCGCGACCTGCGGGCGCGGGTGTCGAACTATGCCCGGCCCTCGGGCCATTCGGCGCGCATCGCGCGGATGATCCGCGAAACCGCCTCGATGATGTTCCTGACCACGAACACGGAAACCGAGGCGCTGCTCTTGGAGCAGAACCTGATCAAGCAGCTGAAGCCGCGCTACAACGTGCTGCTGCGCGACGACAAGTCATTCCCGAACATCCTGGTGGCCAAGTCCCACGATTATCCCCAGATCAAGAAGCATCGCGGCGCCAAGACCGAAAAAGGCGATTACTACGGCCCCTTCGCCAGCGCGGGGGCGGTGAACCGCACCCTGACCCAACTGCAGCGGGTGTTCCTGCTGCGGAACTGCACCGACAGCGTGTTCGAGTCCCGCACCCGCCCCTGCCTGCTGTTCCAGATCAAGCGCTGCAGCGCGCCCTGCGTGGGCCGGATCAGCGCGCCGGATTACCGCGCGCTGGTCAATGATGCGGAACGCTTCCTGCAGGGCAAGACCACGACCATCCAGTCCGACCTGGCCACCGAGATGGCGCAGGCGGCCGAGAACATGGAATATGAACGCGCCGCGGCGCTCCGCGACCGCATCAAGGCGCTGACCGCGGTGCAGTCGGTGCAGGCCATCAACCCCAAGGGCGTGGCCGAGGCCGATATCGTCGCCCTGCATATGGAAAGCGGCCAGGCCTGCGTGCAGGTCTTCTTCATCCGCGGCAATCAGAGCTGGGGGAACCGTGATTTCTATCCGCGCCTTGGCGGGGCCGAGAGCCCGGAGGAGGTGATGCAGGCCTTCCTGCTGCAATTCTACGACGACAAGCCGCCGCCGCGCCAGATCCTGCTGTCCCACCCGCCCGAGGACCCGGACCTGACCGCCGAGGTCCTGTCCGAACGCGCGCGCCGCAAGGTCGAGGTGGCCGTCCCCCTGCGCGGCGAGAAATCCGATCTGGTCACCAACGCCCTGCGCAATGCGCGCGAGAGCCTGGCGCGCCGCATGTCCGAAAGCGCGACCCAGCTGCGCCTGCTGGAGGGCCTGGCCGAGGCCTTCGATCTGCCCGCCCCCCCGCGCCGGATCGAGGTCTATGACAACAGCCACATCATGGGCACCAACGCGGTGGGCGGCATGATCGTGGCGGGGGCCGAGGGCTGGATCAAGAACCAGTATCGCAAGTTCAACATCAAGGGGACCGAGATCACGCCGGGCGACGATTTCGGCATGATGAAGGAGGTGCTGACGCGCCGCTTCACCCGCCTGCTGAAGGACGATCCCGACCGCCAGACCGAGGCCTGGCCGGACCTTCTGCTGATCGACGGCGGCGCGGGGCAGGTCTCGGCGGTGCATGAGATCATGGCCGAGCTGGGCGTCGAGGACATCCCCATGATCGGCGTCGCCAAGGGCCAGGACCGCGACCACGGCAAGGAGGAGTTCCACCGCCCCGGCGCGCGCCCCTTCGCGCTGCGGATGAACGACCCGGTTCTCTATTTCGTGCAGCGCCTGCGGGACGAGGCGCATCGCTGGGCCATCGGCACCCACCGGGCGCGCCGCGCCAAATCGCAGATGGCCAACCCCCTGGACGAGATCGCGGGCATCGGCGCCGCCCGCAAGCGCGCCCTGCTGGCCCATTTCGGCAGCGCCAAGGCGGTCGCCCGCGCGGGCCTGCCCGACCTGCAGGCGGTCGAGGGGATATCCGCCGCCATGGCCCAGAAGGTCCATGACCACTTCCACCCCCGCGACTGAAGGCGGGGCCGCTCAGCGCGCGCGGCCCGAAAACCCGGGCGGGCGCTTGGCCACCCAGTCCCAGAACCGGACCAGGTCGGGATGGGCGCGCAGCGCCTCGACGGTGTTGACGTTGCGCGCCAGCTCCGTCTCGCGCAGGGTCTTGTGGATCGTCTTGTGGCAGATATGGTGCAGCAGCACCGTCGGACCGCCCTTGCCGCCGCGCAGCTTGGGGATCAGGTGATGGCGGCTCTGGGGCACGTCGGGCGGGATCGGCCGCAGGCAGAGCGGGCAGATCGGGTCGGTCTCTGACGGCATCGTGACCCGGTCGGGGTCAGGTCTCGGTTTACGCATGGGACAGCCTCGCCTAGGCCCCGATCAGACCAAAGCCCACCCGAAAGGACAAGCCATGCCGACCCGCCGCGCCCTTTTGTCCCTTGCCGGGGCCGCCGCTGTGCTGCCGCTGGCGGGGCTGGCCCAGGACCGCCCCAACCCCATGCCCGAGGATCTGCGCCGCGCCTTGGAACGCGACCGCACCGCGCCCGTGCTGGGCAACCCCCAGGGCAATGTCACCCTGACGGAATTCTTCGACTATAATTGCGGGCATTGCCGCACGATGCTGCCCCGCATCTCGGAGCTGGTGCGATCGGACCCGCAGCTGCGCGTCGTCTATCGCGAATGGCCGGTCTTCGGTCCCGGATCGGATTTCGCGGCCCGCGCCTCGCTGGCGGCGCTGCCAACCGGAAAATACTGGCAGTTCCATGCCGGGCTTCTGGGCCTCAGGGGCCGGGTCGAACAGGCCAGCGTCATGCGCGTCGCCCGCGAGGTCGGCCTGGACGAGGAGGCGCTGCGCACCGGGATGGAGGGCGCGGATATCGAACGCCACATCACCATGAGCCACATGCTGGCCGAACATATGGGCCTGGCGGGCACGCCCACCTTCATCTGCGGGGACGAGGCCGTCTTCGGCGCCATGACCATTGCCGAGCTGCGCGCCCTGGTCGCGCGGGGCCGCGCCACGATGGGCACCGCCTCCTAGGCTCCAGACTCATTAAGTTTCACAGCCAGAACAAGACGGTTGCGGCGAGCATGATCGCTGAGAAGAACGTTTCCGGGCAGCGGTCATAACGGGTTGCGACGCGCCTCCAGTCCTTCAGACGTCCGAACATGATTTCGATGCGGTTACGCCTTTTGTAACGCCGCTTGTCGTATTTGACGGCCTTCTTGCGGGACCTCCGTCCGGGGATGCAAACCTTTATCCCCTTGTCTTTCAAAGCGTCTCTGAACCAGTCAGCGTCGTAGCCCCTGTCGGCCAGAAGCCACTCAGCCTTCGGCAGGCTGCCCAGCAGCGCCGCCGCGCCGGTGTAATCGCTAACCTGGCCGGCCGACATGAAGAACCCGATCGGCCGCCCCTTCGCATCGGCGACAGCGTGCAACTTGGTGTTCATACCGCCTTTGGTGCGCCCGATCTGGCGCCCGCGCCCCCCTTTTTCACCCCAAGGCTCGAGGCCGTGCGGTGTGCCTTGAGATAGGTCGCGTCATTCATGATCGTCTTGTGCTCGGCGCTCTCGGCGGCAAGGCCGACCATGATCCGGGCAAAAACCCCGTTATCGCTCCAGCGCTTCCAGCGGTTGTAGAGGGTTTTGGCCGGGCCGTATTCCTTCGGCGCGTCACACCACCGCAACCCATTACGATTGATGAAAATTATGCCGCTGAGGACGCGACGATCATCGACCCGGGGCTTGCCATGGCTCTTGGGAAAGAACGGTTTCAGACGCTCCATTTGGGCGTCGCTCAGCCAGTAAAGATTACTCATCGATCAGGTCTCCTTGCGGAGCCTGAATCATGCAAAGACCGTAAGATCAATGGGTCTGGAGCCTAGGGGCGGCGGCCCCAATCGGCGTCCTGCATCTCGCGCAGGCGGGATGCGGTGCGTTCGAATTCGAAGCTGCCCTCGCCCTCGTTATAGAGCTGTTCGGGTTCGTCCGCGGCGCTGGCGATCAGCCGCACCCGCGCCTCGTAAAGCGCGTCGATCAGCGTCACGAAGCGCCGCGCCTCGTTGTAGTTCGAGGCCGAGAGCCGCGGCACCCCGTCGATCAGCAGGACATCCACCGCCCGCGCCACGGCCAGGTAATCCGCCGCGCCGAGCGGCCGGCCGCAGAGATCCCAGAAGCCTGACCGCGCGACCCTGCCCGCATGGGCGGGCAGGGTGACCTGCCGCCCCTGCACCGTCAGGACCAGCGGCTGCGCCTCGGCATCGCCGGTCAGCGCCTGCCATTCCGCGTCCAGCGCCGATTTCGCGCGGGCATCGGCGGGGGTGAACCAGACCTGGCCGCCATCGCGGTTCTGGCGGTAATCGGTCTCGCTGTCCAGGCAGACGACCTGCATCCGCGCCCGGATCAGGTCGATGAAGGGCAGGAACAGCTGCCGGTTCAGCCCGTGCTTGTAGAGATCCTCGGGCACCCGGTTCGAGGTCGTGACCACCGTCACGCCGCGTTCGAACAGCACCTGGAACAGCCGGCCCACGATCATCGCATCGGCGATGTCGGTGATCTGCATCTCGTCAAAGCACAGCAGGCGGACGGAGGCGGCCACGGCCTCGGCCACGGGGCGCACGGTGTCCTGTTCGCCGCGCTGGCGGGCGGCGTTCAGCCCGGCCTGGATCTCCTGCATGAATTCGTGGAAATGTACGCGGCGGCAGGGAATGTCGTCCGCGGCCTCGGCCATCAGCTCCATCAGCATGGATTTGCCGCGCCCGACGCCGCCCCACAGATAGAGGCCCTGCACCCCCGGCGCGGGCTCGGGATTGCCCACCCCCAGCAGCGCGCGCCAGGCCGAACGGCGCGGCGCGGGCGCCTGGCCCAGCTGGTCCAGCACCCGGTCCAGATGCGGCAGCACCGCCGTCTGGGCCGGATCGGCGCGCAGCTGCCCCGCCTGAACCCGCCGGTTGTAGAGATCGGTGACCTTGCCCATGGCTGCCCCTTCCGCTGACCGCCCGACCCCTGCCACAGCGCGCGCCCGGCCCGCAAGGGGCGGCGGTGCTTGACCGGGGCGGGGGCGGCATGCCATCGGATGGGACATGACACCTGCCATCCCCGTCCCCGACCTGATCGCCGGCATCCCGGTCCTGTTCGTCATGGCCGCCGACCCCGAATACGGACCGGTGCTGCGGTCGCGCATCCGCCCCCTGATGACCGGCATCGGCCCGATCGAGGCCGCCGTCCAGCTGACCGCCGCGCTGGCGCGGATGGACCCGCTGCCCCGGCTGGTCGTGTCGCTGGGATCGGCGGGATCGGCGCGGCTGACGCAGACGCGGGTCTATCAGGCATCGGGCGTGGCGTGGCGCGACATGGACGCCTCGGCCCTGGGCTTCGAACGCGGGCGCACGCCGCTTCTGGACCTGCCGCGGCTGGTGCCGCTGCCCCATCGCATCCCCGGCCTGCCCCAGGCCAGCCTGTCCACCGGCGCGACCATCGTCAGCGGCCCCGCCTATGACGCCATCCCCGAGGACATGGTCGACATGGAGACCTTCGCCCATCTGCGCGCGACCACAGCCTTCGGCCTGCCGCTGATCGCGCTGCGCGGCATATCGGACGGGGCCGAGGCGCTGACCGGCATGGCCGACTGGACCCGCCATCTGGACCTGATCGACGGGCGGCTGGCCGATGCGCTGGACCTGCTGGAACAGGCGCTGGCGCGGCGCGACCCGGCCTTGGGGCTGGACCTGTGACAGGGCGTGCGCTTGTCCTTGCGGCCCGCGCGGCCTAAACCGGACGGCGCAACCAGTCGAGACACAGGCACCCATGGCACGCGGCACCACCCCCCGACCCGACCGTCCCACCTCGCGTAGGGTAGGGGCGCTGGGGGCGCTCTGGCCCTTCGTGCGGCCCTATCGCGGGCAGGTGGCGCTGGCGATCGTGGCATTGGTGGCGACATCGGCCATCAGCCTGATCCTGCCTTTGGCCGCGCGCCGGGTGGTGGACAATTTCGACGACGGGGCGGGGCTGCTGGACCGCTATTTCGGGGCGGCGCTGCTGATCGTGGCGGCGCTGGCCCTGGGCACGGCGGCGCGGTATTTCTTCGTCACCCGGCTGGGCGAACGGGTCGTGGCCGATATCCGCAAGGCGGTCTATGCCCGCGTCATCACCCTGTCGCCCGCCTTCTTCGAACGCGTGATGACGGGCGAGATCCTGTCGCGCATCACCACCGACACCACGCTGATCCAGTCGGTCGTGGGGTCGTCGCTGTCCATCGCACTGCGCAACCTGCTGATCCTGACGGGGGGGCTGGCGATGCTGGCCTGGACCTCGATCAAGCTGATGGGGCTGGTCCTGCTGATCGTCCCCGCCATCCTGATCCCGATCATCGTGCTGGGCCGCCGCCTGCGGGGCCTGTCGCGCCAGAACCAGGACTGGATCGCCGCATCCTCGGGCACCGCCTCCGAGACGCTGCTGGCCGCCCAGACCGTGCAGGCCTATACCGCCGAATCCCGCAGCATCGCGCGGTTCGACGATGTGACCGAGCAATCCTATATCGTCGCGCGCACCCGCATCGTCACGCGGGCGGTGATGACGGCGATTGTGATCTTCCTGATCTTCGCGGGCGTGATCGGGGTGCTGTGGATCGGCGCGCGCGACGTGCAGGCCGGGGTCATGACGGCGGGTCAGCTGGTCCAGTTCGTGATCTATGCCATCCTTGTGGCCAGCGCCGCCGGTGCCCTGTCCGAGATCTGGGGCGAATTGCAGCGCGCCGCGGGCGCCACCGAACGCCTGGCCGAGCTGCTTTCGGCAGAGGATACGCTGACCGATCCGGCGACCCCGCTGCCGCTGCCCGTGCCGCTGCGCGGGCGGCTGGCGCTGGAGGGGGTGGGTTTCCGCTTTCCCACGCGCCCGGACCTGCCGGCGCTGGACGGGATCGACCTGACCATCCAGCCGGGCGAGACGGTGGCCTTGGTCGGGCCGTCGGGCGCGGGCAAGACCACGGTGATCCAGCTGGTCCAGCGCTTCTGGGACCCCCAGCAGGGGCGCGTGACGCTGGATGGGATCGACCTGCGCGACCTGGCGCGGACGGACCTGCGCGGCCGGATCGCGCTGGTGCCGCAGGACCCGGTGATCTTCGCCGCCTCGGCGGCCGAGAACATCCGCATCGGCCGGCCCGAGGCCTCGGATGCCGAGATAGCCCAAGCCGCGCGCGACGCCCATGCGCATGACTTCATCGCCGCCCTGCCGCAGGGCTATGACACGCCCCTGGGGGAACGCGGGGTGATGCTGTCGGGCGGTCAGCGCCAGCGCATCGCCATCGCCCGCGCCATGCTGCGCGACGCGCCGATCCTGCTGCTGGACGAGGCGACCAGCGCGCTGGACGCGGAATCCGAGGCGCTGGTCCAGGCCGCCGTGGGCCGCTTGGCCGAGGGCCGCACGACCATCGTCGTGGCCCATCGCCTGGCCACGGTGAAGCAGGCCGACCGGATCGTGGTGCTGGATCAGGGCCGCATTGTCGCTCAGGGCAGTCATGACCAGCTGGTCGCGCAGGGGGGCCTTTATGCCCGGCTGGCGCGGATGCAGTTCACCGACGGCCCGCAGGCGGCCGCGCCGCTGGCCCGCGCGCTCTAGCGTTCAGCGCGGGGCGGCCATCACCAGCGACCAGAACCGGGTCCGCCCGTCGGCGGCGATGGCCTGCGCCACGCCCACATGGCGGATGCGCCCGTTCAGCAGGTTCGCGCGATGGGGCGCCGATGCGACCCAGCTGTCCATTGCAGCGCCCAGATCGCGCTGGCCCGCGCCGATATTCTCGGCCGCCAGCGATGCCGGATAGCCCGCCTGCCGCGCCCGCGCGCCGACGCCGCCCCCGCCCGCATGGGTCAGCTGGCCGCGCCGGGCCATCGCGCAGGCCTGACGGGCCGCGGCGGCGGTCAGCGCCGGATCGGCCCCGACCGGGCCCAGCCCGGCCTGGGCGCGCAGCCGGCTGATCCGGTCGGCGGCGGCCTGGCTGTCCAGGGCCGAGGGGGCGGGGCAATCCGCCGCCGCGGCGGGGCCGGCGGCGGCAAGGGAAAGGATCAGGGCGGCGATGCGCAGCGTCATGGCTGGGTCCTCCGGGGCATCAACTGAGCCTAGCGCGATCCGGCCCGTCGCTCAACCCTGGGGCGAGTGGCGCCCTGGGTGCTGGGCGCGGCATAGACGGCGGCCCAATAGACCGTGCGCCCATCCTCGGCCAGGGCCTGGCCCAGGCCGAAATCGCTGATCTGCGGCAGCAGGATATTGGCCTTGTGCCCGGCCGAGCGGTCCCATTCGTCCAGCACCCGGCCAAGCGAGAATGGCCCCGCGGCGATGTTCTCGGCCGAGATGGCGGGGCGATAGCCCGCCTCGCGCAGGCGCATGCCCGGCCCGGTCGTTTTGCTGCCCAGATGCGTCATCCGGCCCCGGCGGGCCATGTCGCAGGCATGTTCGGCGGCCACGCGCGCTAGATCCGGGCTGGGCCGCACCGGCGGCAGGCCCGCCCGCGCCCGCGCGCGGTTGGTGGCGGCGGCGCCTGCGGCGTTCTGCGCCTCGGCCGTGGCGATGCAGGCGGCGCGTCCCGGCGCGCCCACCTGGACGGCATGGGGGTCGGTGGCGGTGGGGGCGGCATCGGGGCGCGCGCCGCATCCGGCCAGCAGGGCCAGCCCCAGCATGGCGCCGCATCGCAGCGCCCGGTCGCGGTGGTGTCGGGTCATGTCCTTCCCTCGGTCCATACGGGGTCGTGGAACTGGCCTAACAGCCAAAGCTTAACAAGCCGTGAGCGGCGCCGGGCGCGAAACACCGCCGATCCCCGCGCGCCTGACGCCGCGTCCCGCCCGGGTGACGCGGCGTTTTTACGCATGGCGCGGGGCGCGGGACTTGCGCCGCCGATCCCTCATGGCCCATCCTCGCCCCGGGAGAGGCCGCGCGACGGCCCGGACAGCAGGGGAGGAAAGATGGGCAAGTTCAGCACCTACGAGGATCGCGACCGGGTCGAACAGGAATGCGATTACGCCGCGCGCGACCTGCCGGTGACGATCTACGATTTCCTGGCGCGCACGGCCGAGCGGTTCCCGCAGCGGCCCGCCATCTCGTTCCAGCTGCTGTCGGGGCCGACCGATCCCGCGACCACCCTGACCTGGAAGGACCTGCTGGAACGCGTGACCGAGACTGCGAACTTGTTCCGCAGCCTGGGCGTGGGGCCGAACGACACCGTGGCCTATCTGCTGCCCAACAGCATCGAGACGCCGGTCGTCCTGCTGGCGGGCGCCACGGCGGGCATCGTGAACCCGATCAACCCGCTGCTGGACGCGACCCAGATCGCCGGCATCCTGCGCGAGACGAAGGCCAAGGTGCTGGTGACGCTGAAGGCCTTCCCCAAGACCGACGTGGCCCAGAAGGCCGCCGAGGCCGTGGCCCAGGCCCCCGGCGTCACCCATGTGGTGGAAATCGACCTGAACCGCCACCTGCGCGGCGTCAAGCGCTTCATCGTGCCGCTGATCCGGCCCAAGGTGAAGGTCACCCACAAGGCCAAGGTCCTGGATTTCGAGGCCGCGACCAGCGGGCGCACCCATACCCGCCTGGAATTCGACGACCCCAAGCAGGACCGCGTCGCCGCCTATTTCCACACCGGAGGCACCACCGGCACGCCCAAGGTCGCGCAGCACAAGTACAGCGGCATGATCTATAACGGCTGGCTGGGGGGCACGCTGCTGTTCGACGAGACCGACGTGCTGATGTGCCCGCTGCCGATGTTCCACGTCTTTGCGGCCTATCCGGTGCTGATGTCCTGCATCGCGTCTGGCGCGCATGTGGTCATGCCCACCCCCGCGGGATACCGGGGCGACGGGGTCTTCGACAATTTCTGGAAGCTGATCGAACGGTGGAACGCCACCTTCCTGATCACCGTGCCCACCGCCATCGCCGCCCTGATGCAGCGCCCGGTCAATGCCGATGTCAGCAGCCTGAAGACCGCGATCTCGGGATCCGCGCCCCTGCCGATCGAGCTCTACAACCGCTTCAAGGCCGCCACCGGGGTCGAGATCGCCGAGGGCTATGGCCTGACCGAGGCGACCTGCCTGGTCAGCTGCAACCCGGTGGACGGGCTGAAGAAGGTCGGATCGGTCGGCATCCCGCTGCCGCATTGCCATGTCCGCATCCTGCATCACGACGCCTCGGGGCAGGTCCAGGAATGCCCGGTCGATGTGGTGGGCGAGATCTGCGTCGCCAATCCCGGCGTCTTTCCCGGCTCGACCTATACCGAGGCCGACAAGAACCAGAAGCTGTTCGCCGAGGAGATCTATCTGCGCACCGGCGATCTGGGCCGGATCGACGCCGACGGCTATCTGTGGATCACCGGCCGCGCCAAGGACCTGATCATCCGAGGCGGCCACAATATCGACCCGGCCGAGATCGAGGAGGGCCTGCTGTCCCACCCCGCCGTGGCCTTTGCCGGCGCGATCGGCCAGCCCGACGCCTTTGCGGGCGAACTGCCCTGCGTCTATGTCGAGCTGGTCGGCGGCGCCTCGGTCACGGTCGAGGAGCTGGCGGCGCATGCAAAGACGCATATCCACGAACGCGCGGCAATCCCCAAGCATATCGAGATCATGCCCGAGCTGCCCAAGACCGCGGTCGGCAAGATCTTCAAGCCGGATCTGCGCAAGATGGCCATCACCCGCGTCTATGACGCGGTGCTGAAGGGCACCGGCGCCCGCGTGGCCGAGGTGCGCGAGGACAAGAAGCGCGGGTTGGTCGCCCATCTGACCCATGAGGGCAAGGTGGACGAGGCCGAGGTGAGATCGCGCCTCGGCCAGTTCACCACGCCCTGGGACCTGAACTGAGGTTCGGTCCGGGGCGTCAGGCGCCCCGGTCCTGTTCGTCCTTGGCCCAGAGATAGCCGATGAAGGCGCCCTTGATCAGGCGCAGCATCACCAGCGTGGCCACCGTCATGATGACGCTGGTCACGATCAGCAGGGTCACCGGCTCCGGCCGCCAGATCGCCCAGATGAAGCCGATCACCGGGATCAGCAGCAAAAGCGCCGCCGTCATCGCGAAGAAGGCCGGCCCGTCCGCCGCCGGATAGCGGCCGAGCGGCGCGCCGCAATGGGCGCATTCCGCGTTCAGCCCCAGAAAGCCCTGCATCAGCTGGCCCTCGCCGCAGGCGGGGCAGCGGTTGCGCAGGCCCCGGGCGATGGCTTGGCGGCTGTCTCGGATCTCGGTCATGGGCGGTCCTTTCGGCAGGGCGCGCGGGCGCGCCGGTCGGATGGGCGCGGGCCTCAGCCGTTCTCGCGCAGGATGCGGCCCGCCAGATAGAGCGAGCCGCAGATCAGGATGCGCGCATGGGGCGCGCGGGTCAGGATATCGGCGATGGCCGCGGCCGCGTCGGGGGCGGTGCGGGCCTCCATCCCGCAGGCGCGGGCGGCATCGGCGGTGTCGCGGGCGGGCAGGGTGTTCGGCTCGCCCGGGATGTCGACGGCGGTCAGGCTGGCCGCATGGGCGGCCAAGGGGCGCAGATAGCCCGCGACATCCTTGGTGTTCAGCATTCCGCAGACCAGATGTGTGGGCCGGTCGGGCAGGCCCTGCAGCGTGGCGGCGATGGCCTGGCCACCCGCGGGGTTGTGGCCGCCATCGAGCCACAATTCGGCGCCTTGGGCCAGATCGACCAGCGGACCGCGCGTCAGGCGCTGCATCCGGGCGGGCCAATGGGTGTCGGTCATCGCGGCGCGGGCCTGCGCTTCGGCCGCGCCGAGCGCACGCAGCGCGGCCAGCGCGGTGCCCGCGTTCTGGATCTGATGCGGGCCGATCAGCGCGGGGCGCGGCAGGTCCCACAGCCCGTGATCGTCCTGGAACACGATGCCGTCGCGTTCGGGCTGGACCGTCCAATGCTGGCCATGCGCCAGGATCGGGGCCGAGAGACCCATGGCGCGGGCCTCGATCACCCGCAGGGCGTCGTCCTGCTGGGGGCCGATGATGACGGGGACGCGCGGCTTGATGATCCCGGCCTTTTCGGCGGCGATCAGGGGCAGGGTCTCGCCCAGATACTGGGTGTGGTCGATGCTGACCGGGGTGATGACCGTCAGATGCGGGGCATCGATGACATTGGTGGCGTCCAGACGGCCGCCCAGGCCCACCTCCAGCAGGGTGTAGTCGGCGGCGCTGCGGGAAAAGGCCAGGAAGGCGGCTGCGGTCGTGATCTCGAAGAAGGTGATGGGCTGGCCGTCATTGGCGTCCTCGCAATCGCGCAGGGTGGCGGCCAGATCCGCCTCGGGGATCAGGTCGCCCGCCAGGCGGATGCGTTCGTGGAACCAGGCCAGATGCGGCGAGGTATAGGCATGGACGCGCGCGCCCCCGGCCTGAAGCCCCGCGCGGATCATGGCCTGGGTGCTGCCCTTGCCATTGGTGCCCGCGATGTGGATGACCGGGGGGATGCGCCGTTCGGGGTGGCCGAGCGCGGCCAGCAGGCGGTGCATCCGGTCCAGCGACAGGTCGATCACCTTGGGATGCAGCGCCATCAGGCGTGACAGGATCGCGTCGGAAGTCGTCATGTCATGCACCGGGGGCCAGCCCCCGGACCCCCGGGGTATTTCGACAACGGAGAAAGCCTATTCGGCGGGGGCCGGTTCGGCCGCGGGTTCGGGTGCGGGCAGGTCGGCGCGGGTGGGGGCGGTCATGCCGCCCAGCATCCGCAGGATCGAGATCAGCTCGTCCCGGAGGCGGCCGCGATGGGTCACCCGGTCCAGCATGCCGTGTTCCAGCAGGTATTCGGCGCGCTGGAAGCCCTCGGGCAGCTTTTCGCGGATGGTCTGTTCGATGACGCGGGGGCCCGCGAAGCAGATCAGGGCATTGGGTTCGGCGATCTGGATGTCGCCCAGCATCGCATAGCTGGCCGTGACGCCGCCCGTGGTCGGGTGGGTGAGCACGACGATATAGGGGATGCCCGCATCCTTGAGCATCTGGACCGCGACCGTGGTGCGCGGCATCTGCATCAGGGACAGGATCCCCTCCTGCATCCGGGCGCCGCCGGCGGCGGAGAAGAGGACCAGGGGCTTGCCCGTCTGGACCGCGCGTTCGGCGGCGGCGACGATGGCATTGCCCACATACATGCCCATCGAGCCGCCCATGAAGCTGAAATCCTGGGCGACGGCGATCAGGGGGGTGCGGCCCATCTCGCCCTCGGCGACCAGCATCGCCTCCTTTTCGCCGGTGGATTTCTGCGCGGCCTTCATCCGGTCGGGATATTTCTTCTGGTCGCGGAAATGCAGCGGGTCGGCGATGGGTTCGGGGACCTTCACCTCGACGAAGGCGCCGCCGTCGAACAGCGCAGCGAAGCGGTCGCGCGGCGTGATCGCCATGTGGTGGTCGCAATTCGTGCAGACGTTCAGGTTGTCCGACAATTCGCGGTGAAACAGCATCGTCCCGCATTCGGGGCATTTGGTCCACAGGTTCTCGGGGACCTCGCGCCGGGAGAAGAGCGAATTGATGCGCGGGCGGACGTAGTTCGTGATCCAGTTCATCGCGAAGGGCCTTGGCTGTTTCAGGCCCCCAGATAGGCCCCCAAGCGGGGAATTGCAATTGCCGGGGGGGCGGCGGATAGTGCGGCCCATGTGGGCCAGCCTGTTCTTCCTGATGCATACGACGGTGTCGCTGGTGATCGTCGCCCGCGTGCTGCTGCGTCCGCGGGTCGAACCCTCGGTCCGGCTGGCCTGGATCATGATCATCGAGGCCGTGCCCCTGGTCGGCATCCTGGCCTATCTGCTGTTCGGCGAGGTCCGGATGAACCAGGCCGAGGTGCAGCGCATGGCCGATGTGCGCGACCGGCTGACGGGCCTGCGCATGGCCACGCCCGCGGTGCGCGCGCTGCCCGCCGATCCCGCGGGCCCCGTCATCGCCGCGAACGAGGCGGTGGGCGGCATGCAGGCCCTGTCTGGCAACCGCCTGGCCCTGCTGGAGGAGGGTGACTGTGCCATCGACCGGCTGGTCGAGGCGATCGACGCGGCCCGCGATCATGTCCATGTGCTGTTCTATATCTGGCTGCCCGATGCCAGCGGCACCAAGATCGCCGAGGCGATCATCCGCGCCGAGGCGCGCGGCGTGCAGTGCCGGGTGATCGTCGATGCCTTGGGCTCGCGCGCGCTGGTGCGGTCCGAGCTGTGGGACCGGATGTCCCAGGCCGGGGCGGAATGCGTCACCGCCTTTCCCTGGGGCCTGCCCTTCATCAGCGTGCTGTTCCAGCGGCTGGACCTGCGCAACCACCGCAAGATCCTGGTGATCGACAACCGCCTGGCCTTCACCGGCAGCCGCAACTGCGCGGACATGGCCTTCGCGGTCAAGGCGCGCTTCGGCCCATGGGTCGATATCCTGGTATCGGTCGAGGGGCCGGCGGTGCGCCAGCTGCAGGCGGTCTTTCTGGGCGACTGGATGAGCTATACCGGCCGCGACCTGGGCGACATGCTGCAGCCCGTTGCGCCGGTCGCCGATCCGGGCCTGGCGGCGCAGGTCGTGGCCACGGGGCCGGATCTGCGCGCGGGCAGCGTGTCGGATTGCCTTGCGGGGATGCTGCATGCGGCGCGCGACCGGGTGGTGATCACCACGCCCTATTACGTGCCCGATGCCGCGCTGGATGCGGCGATCCGCGCCGCCGCGCGCCGGGGCGTGCAGGTCACCATGATCCTGCCCGCCCGCAATGACAGCCTGATCGTGGGTGCCACCAGCCAAGGCTTCTATTACGGCCTGCTGGCGGCGGGGGTGCGGGTCATGCTGTTCGAACATGGGCTGCTGCATTCCAAGATCATGACCGTGGACGGGCGCATGGCCATGATCGGCAGCGCCAACCTGGACCGCCGCAGCTTCGAGCTGAATTACGAGGTCAACATGGCGGTCTTCGACGACGAATTCGTGGGCATGCTGGACCGCCGCCAAGCCAGCTATCTGTCCCGCGCCCGCCAGATCACCCTGGACGAGGTCCGCGGCTGGAGCGCGTGGCGGCGGCTGCGCAACAACCTGCTGGCGCTGGCATCGCCGCTGCTGTGAAAGGACCGCCATGACCGACCTGTCCCGCCAAAGCTGCCGCCCCTGCGGCAAGGACACGCCCCTTCTGACCGAGGCCGAGATCGGCGCGCTGCTGGCCGATCTGCCCGCATGGCGGCTGAGCGGGGATGGGCGCGCGCTGGTCCGGCGCTTCGATCTGCGCGGCTTCGCCCCTGCGGTCGAGATGGCGAACCTGGCCGCCTGGCTGGGCAACCGGCAGGGGCATCACCCCGATGTGGCCTTCGGGTGGGGATATTGCACGGTCAGCTTCACCACCCACGCGGCGGGCGGCCTGACGCGCAACGACGCCGTCTGCGCGGCGCGGCTGGACGCGCTGCTGGCCTGAGGGGCGGCTGCGGGCTTGTTCCGCGCGCCGTCCCGGTCTATCCCGGCAAGGGATCGGAAGGCATCCCGCGCGAGGGCGGGCGAAGGGTTCGGGGGGCTTGGCATGGCGCGGCAGGATCACAGCTGGCTGTCCCGGCGCATCCGCGCCCGTGCGGCGCGCCATTGGCACCGCATCCTGGACCGCGCCCTGCGCCGCCCCGCCCCCGTCGACGAGGATATCCGCGACGAGGCCCGCGACCTGCACCAGGTCCTGTCGCGCCTGCTGCAGGTGGCCGATGCGCGCGTGACCAGCGCCCGCGATTCGCTGCGCCGCATGGTGCTGCCCGCGGGCACGGATTGGCGCTGGCGGCCGCATGTGCTGCAGGGGCGGATCTCGCCCGCGGCGCTGATCGCGCCCCCCGACGGCCGCTGGCTGTCCGAGGAGGTGGCGCTGTTTCACGACTGCCCGCAGCGCGCCGTCATCCTGCGCCAGGTCCGCAACCGCGGCGCCACGGACCTGGCCGATTACGGCCTGGCGCTGGAGGTGATGGGCTTCGGCGGCAGCTTCCTGTCCTTTTCCCTGTCCCTGCCGGCCGAGGCGCTGCAGGATCTGGGCGGCCATCACATCATCCGGCTGGAGACCACACTGCAGGCGGAACGGCCCATCGCCGTCTATGCCCGCCTGAACGTCCAGCAGGGGCCCAATACCGAAACCATCCTGCGCAAGCTGGGCGACGACATCGCCGGGCGCCACTGCCACCGACTGGTGGAATTCGACCTGGGCTATGCCGACCTGTCGGCGCGGTCCGTCGACAAGGCCTGGCTGGACCTGATCTTCGAGGCGCCGTTCATGAACGCGGTCGCTGCGCGCGACGTGATCCTGTCCCGCCATCCCCGCGCCCAGATGTGAAGGAGACCGCCATGCCGCAATTCGACAATCACGGGCTGCGCGGCGGCATCTGGCGCGGCCGCATCACCGGGCTGGCCGCGGCCCCCGGCCGGGTCGTGCTGATCCATCACGGCGAGGTCCTGTCCCAGGCCCGGCTGGCCGCCGATGGCGACGATGCCTGGCTGGTCGAGGTGGACCTGCCGGGCCAGGTCCTGACCGAGGGGCTGCAGACCCTGCTGCTGAAGGCCGACGATGCCGAGGGCGAGGAGGGCTCGCGCCCCGAAGGCGTGCTGCTGGCGCGGATCTCGGTCATGGCGGGGCGGGTCCTGGACGACGACCTGGCATCCGAGATCGCCGCCCTGCGCGCGGAACTGGAGCTGGTGAAGCGCGAACTGCGCCGTTTCGCCGCCGAACAGACGGGCCGCTGACCGTCACCCTGCCGTCATGATTCCTTGCGAAAATCGGGGCGGACAGCTATATCGCCGGTTTCCCGCATCCCCGCCCCGCACGGGATGGCCGCATCCGCACCGCATCGCAAGAAGGCTTGCCCATGACCCTGCCGCAGACGCCCCATTACCTGATCGACATGGCCCGCCTGCGCGCGAACATGGAAAAGGTGGCCCGGCTGCGCGAGGCGTCGGGGGCCAAGGCGCTGCTGGCGCTGAAATGCTTTGCCACCTGGTCGGTCTTCGATCTGATGCGCGACTACATGGACGGGACCACGTCCTCATCGCTCTATGAGCTGCGCCTGGGGCACGAGACCTTCGGCAAGGAAACGCACGCCTATTCCGTGGCCTGGGCCGATCACGAGATCGACGAGGCGGTGGGCTATGCCGACAAGATCATCTTCAACAGCCTGTCCCAGCTGGACCGCTTCGGCGCCAAGGCGCAGGGCATCGCGACCGGGCTGCGGCTGAACCCGCGCTTTTCGACCAGCGGCTTCGATCTGGCCGATCCGGCGCGGCCCTTCTCGCGCCTTGGCGAGGGCGACGTGGAGCGTCTGGAATCCGCGCTGGACCGGATCAGTGGCGTGATGATCCACTACAATTGCGAGAACGGCGATTTCGACCTCTTCGACCGCCAGCTGACCCGGATCGAGGATGAATTCGGCGCCATCCTGAAGCGCTTGGACTGGGTGTCCTTGGGTGGCGGCATCCATTTCACCGGCGAGGGCTATCCGCTGGACCGGCTGGCCGACCGTCTGAAGGCGTTCCAGGACCGCTTCGGTGTGCAGGCCTATCTGGAACCGGGCGAGGCCAGCATCACCAACACCACCACGCTGGAGGTCAGCGTCCTCGACATCATCGACACCGGCCGCCCGGTCGCGATCGTGGACAGCAGCACCGAGGCGCATATGCTGGACCTGCTGATCTATCGCCAGGATGCCAAGCTGCCCGATACGGGGCCGCATGAATACCAGATCGCCGGCAAGACCTGCCTTGCGGGCGACATCTTCGGCACCGCGCGGCTGGATGCGCCCCTGTCCATCGGCGACCGCATCAGCATCCAGGATGCGGCGGGCTATACGATGGTCAAGAAGAACTGGTTCAACGGCGTGGCCATGCCCGCCATCGCGCGCCGCGAGGAGGACGGAACGATCCGCACCGTCCGCAGCTTCGGTTACGACGACTACAAGGCCAGCCTTTCCTGAAGGCGACCCATCCTCTGCCACCTGAAGGAGACAGAATTGGCGAAGAAGAACGTGCTCATCATCGGTGCGGGCGGCGTGGCGCAGGTCACGGCCCACAAGGTCGCGCAATGGGCGGCGGAATTCGGCGATCTGCATATCGCCAACCGCACCCAGTCCAAGGCGGATGACATCATCCGGACGCTGCGCGACAAGGGCCACGACATGCCCTTCACCAGCCATGCACTGGACGCGATGGACGCGGACGCGGTCGAGGCGCTGATCCGGCAGGTGGATGCGGGCATCGTCATCAATGTGGGCACGGCCTTCATCAACATGACCGTGCTGGAGGGCTGCATCCGCGCGGGCGCCGCCTATATCGACACGGCGATCCACGAGGACCCGTCCAAGGTCTGCGAGACGCCCCCCTGGTACGGCAATTACGAATGGAAGCGCCGCGAGGATGTGGCCAAGGCGGGCATCACCGCCGTGCTGGGCGCGGGCTTCGATCCGGGCGTCGTGAACGCCTATGCGCGCCTGGCCGAGGACGAGTATTTCGACCAGATCACCAGCATCGACATCGTGGACATCAATGCCGGGTCCCATGGCCGCTGGTTCGCCACGAATTTCGACCCCGAGATCAACTTTCGCGAATTCACCGGCACGGTCTATTCCTGGCAGAAGGGCGCCTGGCAGGAAAACCGCATGTTCGAGGTGGGCCGCGAATGGGACCTGCCCGTGGTCGGCAAGCGCACCGCCTATCTGTCGGGCCATGACGAGGTCCACAGCCTGTCGGCCCGCTACCCGCAGGCTGACGTGCGGTTCTGGATGGGCTTTGGCGAGCATTACATCAACGTCTTCACCGTCCTGCAGAAGCTGGGCCTGCTGTCCGAACAGCCGGTGACGCTGGCCGATGGCACCGATGTCGTGCCGCTGAAGGTGGTCAAGGCGGTGCTGCCCGACCCGGCCAGCCTGGCGCCCGATTACGAGGGCAAGACCTGCATCGGCGATCTGGTCCGCGGCACCCGCGACGGCAAGGAGGGCGAGGTCTTCATCTACAACGTCGCCGATCACAAGGAGGCCTTCGAGGAGGTCGGCAGCCAAGGCATCAGCTATACCGCGGGCGTGCCCCCGGTCGCCGCCGCCATCCTGATCGCCCGCGGGCCTTGGGACGTGAAGGCCATGGCCAATGTCGAGGACCTGCCCGCGCGCCCCTTCCTGGAGCTGCTGGGCCAGATGGGCCTGCCCACCCGCGTCATCGACGCCGAGGGCGATCGCGCCATCTGAACGCCCCTGTGCGAATTCCGACGTGACCTGCGCGGCGGCCCGGAACAACCGGGCCGCCGCCTGCGTTCGGCAGCGTTCAATTCATGCGCCGGATGCGTTGGGGAACGCGGCGCAGCCAATCGGGGGACAACCAGACATGCCGGGTCCGGAGGGACATCTTTTTCCGAAGGCCGCGTCGCGGCCGGACAGCTCGGTGCCGCGCTTGGCGAATTGGGCAGTCATCGGCATCTTCCTGATCATGGGCTTTGCGGCGGTCGCGGCGGGGCGCGATTTCCTGATGCCGGTCACCATGGCGATCCTGCTGTTCTTCGTCTTCACGCCGCTGCGCCGTTTTGCCGAAAGGCGGGGCGTGCCCGATGCGCTGACGGCGGCGGGGATCACCCTGTCGATCCTGTTCGCGGTGGCGGTCCTGGCCTATGCGGCCAGCGGGCCGATCAGCCGCACCATGACCAACATGCCGCTGATCAGCACTCAGCTGGAACAGAAATTCGAGAATGTGCGCGACAGCGTGGCCGACCTGCGCGACGCCGCCCGCCGCATCGACGAGGTGCAGTCCGGCGACAGGGGCGAGGACGCTGCCCTGCCCGCCATTCGCGTGGAGACCGAGGGCGAGACCACCCTGGCCAGCGTCGCGCGCTATGCGCCGCTGCTGCTGGGTCAGGTCGTCTTCACGCTGATCCTGCTGTTCTTCATGATCGCCTCGGGGGATCTGCTCTATCTGAAGATCGTGCAGAGCTTCGACCGGATGCGCGACAAGCGCGCCGCCTATCTGGCCCTGCGCGAGATCGAGGATTCGCTCGGCAATTATCTGGGCGCGATCACCATCATCAATGCCGGGCTGGGGCTGGCCGTGGGTCTGGCGATGTGGGCTTGGGGGATGCCGGCGCCGCTGCTCTTCGGGCTGGGGGCATTCGTTCTGAACTTCATCCCCTATCTGGGGGCGATCACCGGGGTGATCATCGCGGGGCTGGTCGCGCTGGTGGTGATGCCGGGGCTGTTCTGGCCGGCCATGGTCATGCTGACCTATCTGGGCCTGACCTCGCTGGAGGGGCAGCTCATCACCCCCTATTTCGTGTCCCGGCGGTTGCAGATGAACACGGTCGTCGTGTTTCTGGCCGTGGCGCTCTGGGCTTGGCTGTGGTCGGTCCTGGGCATGGTGATCGCCGTGCCGGTCCTGGTGGTGATGCGCGTTCTGGCCGAACATGTCCCGGGATGGGAGAAGTTCGGCAATTTCCTGGCCGGCGACACGCCCCCCGCCCTGACCGACGAGGACGAGGACGAGGCCCGCGACCTGGTCGAGGCGGGGGCCGAGGCCGAGGATGGCGAGACCGCCCGCGCCGCGACGGCGGGCCTTGTGGACCCGCCGTCACCGGCCTGAGCGGTCACAGCCCGGATCAGCCAGCGGGCGGCAGGCTGTCGGCGATCTGGTTCACCGCGGCCTCGATCTGCTGGCAGGTGCTTTCCACCGTGCTGCCCTGATTTTCGGCGGCCTCGGACAGGGCGATCTCGGTCCCCGAGATGGCCACGGTGCCCTCGGCCCCCTTGCTTTCGGCGGCGTCGCCCGCGGCGGCATCGCCGCCGGGCAGCAGGGCGATCAGCTGGGCCTGGGTCTCGACGGCCTCGGTGCCGCTGAACCCTTGGTCGTTGCAGTATTGCAGGATGCCCAGCTGGTTGCGGGCGGCCTCGTAGGTGGCTTCGGCATCGGCGGGCTGCGCCGCGTCCTGCGCCAAGGCGGCGGCGGGAACAAGGCCGAGGCCCAGGGCGAATGCGATCTTGCGGATCATGTCGTCTCCTTTGCGTCATGGCGCGGCACCGGCTCTGCGGGCCCGCGTCGACCCCGATCTAGGGGCTGGGCGCCCGAATGGCCCGACCCTGTCGACCCCGGGGCCTGCGACCGGCATATCCCTGCCGGAATCGCGCCGGGGCGGGGGGCGGGTCGGCATGTTCCAGCCCATCGGCCGGGAGCGCGGACACGATCGGTGACGGCTCTGTGATTGAACCCCTGCCGGGGGCGGTCGTTGATCCGGCAAGCGCGGCAGAGGCCGCAGCGAGCATCTGAAAGGAAAGACGTCATGACGACCAATCCGATCGAACGCCTGAAACTGGGTGGCAAGGCCGCCGTCATCGCCACGCTGATGGCGACCGCATCCTTTGCCCAGACCGCCCCGGCCGACGCCCCCGCCGAGGCCGTGACCACCATGGACGAGGTCCAATTCCCGGCCTTGGAGGCATGGGAGACCGATCAGCAGGTCATCGACAGCCTGTCGGCCCAAGGCTACGAGAACGTGGTCGTGCTGCGCGGCGACGATGCGCTGACCGTGACCGGCGAACGCGGCGGCCTGCCGACCGAGCTGGTCTTTGACAGCGAGACGGGCGTGCTGCTGCTGGCCGATGGCGTGGCTCCGGCCGATGCTGATGCCGCCCCGGTCGAGGATACGGTCTTGGATGGCACCGCCCCCGCCGCCGCATCGACCAGCGCGCGCGACACGCCGCCCGAGCCGGGTCAGGGCACGAATTTCAGCGGCCAGGATCAGGTTCCTCTGGATACGCCCACCGCATCCATCGAAGGCGACGAGACCGACCCCGTCGCCGAGACGATCCCCGCCGATGCGACGGCCCCCGTGGCCGATCCCGATCAAGGGGTCGAAGGCGCGGCGGAAACCGACTAATCGGTTCCCCATCAAGGTAAAAGGCCGGGCCGGGTGCCCGGCCTTTTTCATGGCCGGGTCAGCCGGTCCAGCGCCGCAATCAGGCCGGGGCCGTCGGGGCCCAGCTCGGCCATCAGGGCGGCGTTGAAATCCCGCGCCATGGGGCGCAGCCGGCCCATCAGCGAACGGCCCTTGGGGGTCAGGCGCAGCTCGATCAGGCGGCGGTCGGCGCTGCTGCCGGTCTTGTGCAGATGGCCCTCGGCCTCCAGCCGCGTGGCGGCGCGGCTGACCACGGATTTGTCCAGGTTCACGCGGGCATGGATGTCGCGGATGCTGACCGTGCCGGAATGGTCCAGATGCGCCAGCACCCGCCATTCCGCGACCGACAGCCCGGCCTCGGCCGCATAGAGCGCAGCGAAGCGGCGGCTGACCTGCTGGGCCGCCACCGACAGGCGGTAGGGCAGGAATTCGTCCAGATGAAACGCCATGGCCCCCCTCGCGTCCTTCAGCCGCGGGATCTGCACAAAAAGCACGGGCTTGGCAAGCGTCAGACCCAGCCCAGCAGCAGCGGCACCGCGATTAGCAGCGCCAGCATGATCGTCTGGCCCAGCAGCAGCACGACCGAGCCCGGCCCCACCTGCGCCATGCGCGCCAAGGATGTCTTCATGCCGACCGCCGCCACCGCCGCCACCAGCAGGGCGCGCGACAGCGTGTCGGCCAAGGACAGGACCGGGCCGGGGACCAGATGCGCGGAATTGGCCGCGGCCAGGATCAGGAAGACCACCACGAAGCCCGGCAGCAGCGGCGGACGCGCGCCCCCGCCCCGGCCCGCCTGGCGCAGCACCACCGCCGCGATCAGCACGACCGGCGCCAGCAGGGTCACGCGGATCAGCTTGACGACGGTGGCGATGTCGCCCGTCTCCTCGGACACGGAATAGCCGGCGCCGACGACCTGGGCCACGTCATGGATGGTGGCGCCCAAAAACAGGCCGGTGCGGTGCCCGTCCAGCCCCAGCCCCGAGGCCAGCATCGGATAGAGGATCATCGCCACCGTCGACAGGGCGGTGACGGTGATGACGGTGAAGGACAGGTCGCGTTCCGCCGCATCCCGGTCCGCGCCGCGCGGCAGGATCGACGACAGCGCCATGGCCGCCGAGGCGCCGCAGATCGCCACCGAGCCCCCGGTCAGCAGCCCGAAGGCCCGGTCCCGCCCCAGCCTGCGCGCCAAGGCGACCGACCCCAGGATCAGCGCCGCCACCGATCCCGCCACCAGCGCCACGAAGGGCCAGCCGATGGCCGAGACCATGTCCAGCGACACCCGCAGCCCCAGCAGGGCCACACCCGCCCTGAGAAGGCCCCGCGCGGCCAGGTCGATGCCCGGGCCCGCGCGGTCGTCCTCGGCCATGAAATGCAGCGGCATGCCCAGAAGGATCGCCATCAGCATGACCGGCGCGCCGTAATGGCCCGACAGGAACTGGGCGGCCATGGCGACGGTGACGGCCAGCATCAGGCCGGGGGCCAGCGCACGCAGGCGGGCCGGATCGGGAAGGGCAAGGGACATGGGGGAAACCGTGATGAATGGGGGGCGGGGCCGCAGCCCCGCGCGCCCCCGGGCGGTGTTACTGGATGTCGCGGTCGCGTTCCGCGGCCAATCCTTCCTCGGCCTCGGCCACCGCCTCGCGGAAGGCGGCCAGGATCTCGTCCCCGCCATCGACGGTGCCGGTGAACCAGTCATAGACCGGGGCCGCGGCCTCGGTGAAGGCGGCCTTTTCCTCGGGCGTGGGGACATAGACCTCGCCCCCTGCGGCGGCGAAGGCCTCGTAGGCGGCGATCGACTTGCGCTTGGGCGAGGCGAAGGTCGCCTGCTGCAGCTGATAGAAGCCGTCCACGACGATGCGGCGCATGTCTTCGGGCATGTCCATGAAGCGTTCGTTCGACATCCACCAATAGGCGCCCATATAGGCATGGCCGTCCAGCGTCAGATGGCGCAGCCCGGCATCGGGAAAGCGCATCGACATGATGTCGGTGATGCCGTTCGCGGTGCCCTCGACCACATTGGTCTGCAGCGAGGTGAAGAGTTCCGGCCAGGGGATCGGGGTGGGGGATGCGCCCATGGCGCGGGCCAGCTCCTGCGGCAGGTCGGCCACCACGGTGCGCAGCTTCAGCCCCTGCAGGTCGGCGGGGGTCTGCACGCGGCGCTGCGTGTTGGCGAAGTTGCGCCAGCCGCCGGTATTGCCGATGGTCATCAGGCGCAGCGTGTCGCCGCTGTCGGCCAGGGCGCGGTCGCGCAGATCGCGCATGAAATCGCCCGACAGCACGCGCTCCGCCACCCGGTCATCGGCCATGATATAGGGCAGGTCCAGCACCTGGAAATAGGGGAACAGCCCCGCCGCCCCGTCCAGCGTCGAGATATAGACGTCGATCGAGCCGTCGGCCACGCCCTGCAGGCATTCCGCCCCGTTCGAACACAGCTGGGTGCCCATGTAGATGTCCACCGCGATGGCGCCGTTCGAGGCGGCCTCGACATGGGACTTGAAGACCTGCAGGCCGTCGTAATCCTCGTCATCCTCGTTGGAATTGGCGACGGCGCGCAGGGTCCAGTCCTGCGCGGCGGCGGGCAGGGCGATGGCCATGGCCAGCGCGGCGCCAAGCGCCAGGGTCGTCTGTTTCAGCATTCTGTCCTCCCTCAAGGTCAGGTTCAGTCCGCAAAGCCGGTCAGGCGCGGAACGGTCATCGAGATGGCCGGGACGAAGGTGATCAGCAGGATCACCGCGATCTCGACCAGCAGGAACGGGACGATGGCACGGGCGATGGTCATGACCCGTTCCCTCGATACGGCGGCGGCGACGAACAGGACCAGCCCCATGGGCGGCGTGGCCAGGCCCACCGTCAGGTTGACGCACATGATGATGGCGAAATGCAGGCTGTCCACCCCCATGCCGGTGAAGACCGGGCCCAGGATCGGCGCCAGGATGATGATCGCGGGCCCCGCATCCAGGAACATCCCCACCACGAACAGCAGCAGGTTGATCAGCAGCAGCAGGATCAGCGGGTTGGCCGTCAGCGTCAGCACCCAATCCGCCATCAGCTGCGGGGTCTGGGACAGCGACACCACCGTCTTGAAGGACATGGCCGCCCCCACCAGCAGCAGCACCACCGCCGAGGTCAGCGCCGCCCGGCCCAGCACGTCGGGCAGTTCCGACACCCGCATCGTGCGCAGCACGAACAGGCTGATGACCAGCGCATAGAGGACGGCGACGGCGGCGGCCTCGGTCGGCGTGAAGACGCCCGCCAGGATGCCGCCCAGGATGATGACCGGGGTCATCAGCGGAAAGAAGGCCTTCAGGCTGGCCTGGCCGCGCTGGCCCCAGCTCTGGCGCGGCGCGGCGATGGGAAAGTCGTATTTGTCGGCCATGACCTTGACCGCGATCATCAGGCCCACGCCCACCAGGATGCCCGGCACGATGCCCGCCAGAAACAGCGCGGCGACGCTTTCACCCATGACATAGGCATAGATGATCATGATCCCCGATGGCGGGATGATCGGCCCGATGACCGAGCTGGCCGCGGTGATGGCGGCGGCGAACTTGCGGGTATAGCCCTGCTTTTCCATCGCCGGGATCAGCATCGATCCCAGGGCGCTGGTATCGGCCACAGCCGATCCCGACAGGCCCGCGAACAGCATCGAGGACAGCACGTTCACATGGGCCAGCCCGCCCCGGAAATGGCCCATCAGGGCCTGGGCGAACTCCACCAGCCGCAGCGTGATGCCGCCGCGGTTCATCAATTCGCCCGCCAGCATGAAGAACGGGATTGCCATCAGCGGAAAGCTGTCGATGCCGTTATAGAGGTTGCGATAGAGCAGCGTCAGGTCGCGTTCCTGGCCATTGAGCCACAGCAGGATGCCGGGGGCCGCCAGCATGCCAAAGAAGACCGGCAGGCTGGCCATCAGGAACAGCAGGAACAGCGGCAGGAACCAGATCAGGGCCATCAGTCGACTCCTCTCGCGCCGGTATCCATGCCGTCGCCGCCGGGTATGGGGGGCAGGTCGCGCGTGCCCAGCATCTCGGCCAGGTTGCGCAGCCACAATTCGATATTGACCGCGATCAGCATGCCCAGGCCGACGGGCAGGGATGCCATCATCCAGGACCGCGGCACCCGGTACCAGCTGGACAGGTCCCACGAGGTCGGGATGAACAGCGACGCGCTGGCGAAGCGGCCGCCAAGGCCGGTGACCTCGCGCCAGCCGATCTGGACGGCCACGACCAGGACCAGCATGGACAGCGACAGCAGGATCAGGTTCAGGATGCGGACCCCGGTCGCGGGCAGGATGCCGGGCAGGAAATCGATGGCCACGAAGCCGCCGCGCCGGAACGCGGTCGGCGCCATCAGCGCGGTCATCCACAACATGCAGAACCGCGCGGCCTCGTCGGGCCAGGCCAGCGCGCTGTTCATCACATAGCGCTGAAAGACCTGCACGATCGTCACCGCGACCATGATGGCGATGGCGGCGATGCCGATGGCGCGGCCGGCGGTCAGCACGGCCTCGTTGACCCGCGACAGGGGCCGGATCACGGCGGCGATCAGGCGCATTTCAGATTCTCCCCCCAACAGCGGTGCCGTGCCGTCCTCCCGACGCGGGCCGCGTTTCGTCCGGTCCTGCCGGTATCAGTTGATTTTCACCTGGGCGATCTGGCCGCCGAAGAAGGCCAGCGGCTGGCCCTCGGCCAAGGTGGCGCGCAGGACGCGGCCCACGACGATGGCATGGTCGCCCGCCTCGTGCAGGGCAAAGCGCGCGCAGTCGAACCGCGCCAGGCAATGGTCCAGCACCGGCACGCCCTCGGCGTTGCGCCCCGTCAGATCGCCGAGCGCGTCGCGGTTGCGCGCCACGGACCATGCCAGGTTCGCCTGATCCTCGGCCAGGACATGGATGGCGAAATGGCGTGCCTCGGCAAAGGCCGGATAGCGGGCGCTGGCGCGGGCCGGCGACCACAGGACCAGCGGCGGCTCCATCGAGACCGAGGAGAAGCTGTTGGCGGTGATCGCCACGCAGCCCTCGGGGGCCATGGCGGTGACGACGGTCACCCCGGTGGCGAAACGCCCGAAGGCGTCGCGCAGCAGCCGCCCGTTCCCGGGATCGGGCACGAAGCTGGAGGACCCCGACATCTGCATCATGCAACCTCCCGCCCGAGGGCGGCCTCATAAAGCCGGAACCAGTCGGTCCTGGACAGATCGACCCGGCCAGCTTCGGCGATGCGCGCGATGCGTTCAAGCGAATTGGTGCCCAGGACCGGCATGATGACGGCCGGATGACGCAGAAGAAACGCCACCGCGACAGCCGACCGGTCGGTGCCCTGTTCGCGGGCAATCGCGTCCAGGATGTCGGCCACCGGGCCGGTCCCGGTCATCAGGCTGCCGCCGCCCAGGGGCGACCAGGCCATGACCGGGTCGCGGCGGCGCTGATGAAAGGCCAGATCGCCGTCGGTGAACGGATCGACCCGCGCCAGCGAGATCTCGATCTGGTTCGTCGCCAGGGGATTCGTCATCGCCGATTCCAGCAGCTCCACGTCCCAGGGGCGGAAATTCGACACGCCGACCGCGCGCACCTTGCCCTCGGCGACCAGCGCGTCCAGCGTGCGGCCGGTCTCGTCATGGTCCATCATCGGATCGGGGCGGTGGATCAGCAGCAGATCGACGTGATCGGTGCCCATGTCGCGCAAGCTGGCCTCGACCGAGGCGCGGATATGTGCATCCGAGGTGTCGTAATGCTTGCAGGGCGCGGATGCGTGGCGACCCATGGGGGCCACGATGCCGCATTTCGTCACGATCTCGATCCGGTCGCGCAGGCCGGGGCTGGCGCGCAGGGCCTCGCCCAGGATCGCCTCGGCGGTATAGCCGCCATAGATGTCGGCCTGGTCCATCGTGGTGATGCCTTGGGCCAGGCAGGCCTCGATCTTGGCCTGCACATGGGCGGGCGAGGTGTCGGCATCGTCGCCGATCCGCCACATGCCATAGACCAGCCGCGACAGGCTGACGCCGCCCTTCAGTTCAACACGATCCATCATCAGCGCCTTTCGCCTGCGGCCAGCGGGGTCGCCGGGGCCCGGTCGGGCACGCGGCCCCAGACCCGGTTCAGCTGGCAGGTGTTCATCTGCGGCAGGACGCGGCTGCCGAAATGGCAGGCCTCCTCCTTGTGGGGATAGCCTGACAAGATGAAGGCGCGGATGCCCATATTCCGCAACTCCTCCAGCTTGGTCAGGACCTGGTCGGTCGATCCGACGATGGCCGCGCCGCAGCCCGACCGCGCCCGGCCCACGCCGGTCCACAGGTTCGGTTCGATATAGCCCTCCAGATCCGCCATTTCCCGGTTGCGGGCCTGGCGGCTGACGCCGAGCGATCCCGCATCCAGCGCCCGTTCGCGGATCGCGCGGCCCTGTTCGTCATCCAGCTGGCTGACCAGCTCGCGGGCATATTCGCGGGCCTCGGCCTCGGTGTCGCGGACGATGACATGGGCGCGGAAGCCGTAATCCAGCGTGCGGCCGTATTTCTCGGCCGCCGCATGGGCGGCGCGCATCCGGTCGGCGATATCCTCGGTCTTTTCGGGCCACATCAGATAGACGTCGCAATGCTGACCGCAGAGATCCAGCGCATCGGGGGAATAGCCGCCGAAATAGAGCATCGGCCCGCCCTGCTGATAGGGGCGCGCGGGGTCCGTCGTCAGGCCGGTGAAATTATAGACCTCGCCCTGATAGTCGATCTGGTCGCGGGTCCAGGCCTGCTTCAGGATCTCGACCACCTCGCGACTGCGTTGATAGCGGAAGGGGCTGGGCTCCTGCTGGCCGGGGAAGTCGCTCGAGATGATGTTGACCGTCAGCCGGCCCTCCAGCATGTGGTCCAGCGTGGCGATGGTGCGGGCCAGCATGATCGGCTGCATCTCGCCGCAGCGGACGGCGGCCAGCAGGTTGATGCGGTCGGTGATGGGCGCGCAGCCCGCCACGAAGGACAGCGTGTCCTGACCCACCTGATAGCTGGACGGGCAGAGGATGTTGCCGAAGCCCTGCGCCTCGGCAGTCTTCACGATGTCGCTGCAATGGGACCAGGACGATCGCAGATCGCCCTCGGGCACGCCCAGATGGCGGTAATCGTCCGAACAGAGCGCCGAGAACCAGGCGACCTCGACCGCCTTCAGATCGGCGGATGTGACGGGAACGACGGACATGCTCTCCTCCGTGAGTCGCCTTCGATTCACTCTTGCATAGCGGCGTCCTTGATGTAGATCAATGGGGCATCAATTTTCCGCGGGAGGGGGGCGGATGACCGACAGCACGCGCGCCGACGCCCTGCCGCTGCATATGCAGATCAGCGAGTTGATGATCCGCGACATCGCCGCGGGCCGGCTGGTCGACGGCCAGCGCCTGCCCCCCGAACGCCAGCTGGCCGAGGCGCATGGCACCACCGTGCGCACGCTGCGCAAGGCGCTGGCGGTGCTGGAACTGCAGGGCCTGCTGGAACGGCGGCAGGGGTCGGGGAACTATGTCCGCGCGGGCGGGCAGCCGGTCTCGGTCTATTCGATGTTCCGGCTGGAACATGCCCAAGGCGGCGGCGGTCTGCCCAATGCGCGCATCCTGTCGGTGGACCTGACCGACAAGGATGCGGGCCAGCCCGATTACGGCACCAGCGCGCAGGGCACCCGGTTCCGCCGCCTGCGATTCCTGGACCGCACCCCGATCGCGGTCGAGGAAATCTGGCTGGATGCCGGCGCGGGCGCCATCCCGCGCGATCAGGTGCAGGATTCGCTCTATCTGACCTACAAGCGGTCGCTGAAGCTGTGGATCACCCGGGCCGAGGACCGCGTGGGCCTGGGCGTGGTCCCCGATTGGGCGCCCGAGGCCTTCGCCCCCCGCCCCGGCGCGACCTGCGCCTATATCGAGCGGCTGTCCTGGGCCCAAGGCCCCCGCGCGGTCGAGTTTTCACGCACCTGGTATGACCATGAACGGGCGCTCTATGTGCAGCGCCTCATCTGAGGAGACCCCGATGACGATCCAGACCCCGCTGTCCACCCGGACCCGGACGATCACCTATGGCGTGATCGGCTGCGGCATGATGGGCCAGGAACACCTGCGCAACATCGCGCTGCTGCCCGGCACGGCGATCGGTGCGATCTTCGAACCGGATGCGGGGATGCGCGCCGCGGCCCAGGCCTTGGCGCCGGGCGCCGCGATGGTGGACAGCGTCGAGGCGCTGCTGGCCCATCCGGACCTCGACTGCCTGCTGATAGCCAGCCCGAATCACCGCCATGTCGCCCAATTGCAGGCCGCCCTGCGCCGCCCGCTGCCGGTGCTGGTGGAAAAGCCTCTGTTCACCGATGCGGCGGACCTGGCGGCAGTGGATGCCTTCGCGCGCGACTATCCCGCGCCGGTCTGGGTGGCGATGGAATACCGCTACATGCCCCCCGTCGCGCGGCTGCTGGAGATGGCGCCCGAGGCCACCGGCGGCATCCGCATGCTGACCATCCGCGAACACCGCTTTCCGTTCCTGGACAAGGTCGGTGCCTGGAACCGCTTCAACAGCCAGACCGGCGGCACCTTCGTCGAGAAATGCTGCCATTTCTTTGACCTGATGCGGCTGGCCGTGGGCGCCGATCCGGTCAGGATCATGGCCATGGGCGGGCAGGCGGTGAACCATCTGGGCGAACGCTATCAGGACCGCACGCCCGACATCTTCGATCACGGCTATGTCGCGGTCGAATTCGAGGGCGGCATCCGCGCCATGCTGGAGCTGTGCATGTTCGCCGAGGGCGCCCGCTGGCAGGAGGAGATCAGCGCCGTCGGACCCAAGGGCAAGATCGAGGCCTTCGTCCCCGGCCCGACCCGGTTCTGGCCCGACCATCTGGGCACCCCGCCCATCGCGCAGGTCGTCGTCTCGCCCCGCGATCCCAAGGGTCCGCAGGTCCACGAGATCCCGGTCGATCCGACCCTGCTGGAGGCGGGCGACCATAACGGGTCGACCTTCTATCAGCATCAGCGCTTCCTGGACCTGGTCCGCAGCGGTCAGGGCCGCCCCGAGGTGGGGATCACGGACGGGCGTTGGGCCGTGCTGATGGGGCTGGCCGCCCAGCAATCCATGACCGAGGGGCGCGCGGTCACGCTCTGATCGCCGCACAGGGGCTGTGCGCGGGCGGCCCTGCCCAGAGCCGCGCGATCGCGCTAGGGTGGTGGCGCAAAAGCCCGAGGTTCCCATGCGCCACAACACCGCCACCTGCTATGGCAGCGTCGCCCGCACGCTGCACTGGCTGACCGCCCTGCTGATCATCGCCAATATCGGGCTGGGTCTGTGGGCCGTCTATCTGCCGCTGGATGCGATGGCGCTGAAGGTGCAGGTCTTTTCCCTGCACAAGACCTTGGGGATCACCGCGCTGGCCGTGGCGCTGGTTCGGATCCTCTGGGCCTTCGGCCAGACGCGCCCCGCGCCGGTCCATCCCGACCGCCGGGCCGAGACCTTGGCCGCCGAGGCGGTGCATTGGACGCTCTATGCCGCGATGGTGCTGGTGCCGGTGACGGGCTGGGTCGAACATGCCGCGACCGAGGGCTATGCGCCGATCCTCTGGCCCTTGGGGCAGGGCCTGCCCTTGGTGCCGAAATCGCCGGCGCTGGCGATGACCATGGCCTCGGTCCATACGGCGCTGGCCTTCCTGCTGATCGGGTCGATCCTGCTGCATGTGGCGGGGGCGCTGAAACATGCGCTGATCGACCGCGACGGGGTGCTGGCGCGGATGACGCGGGGCCGGCCCGCGGGGCCGGGCGTGGCTGCGGGCCATGCGGGGCCGGCCTTGGTCGCGGTTCTGGTGATCGCCGCGGCGGGAGGGTTAGGTTGGGCGACGCGGCCGGGCGACGCGGCGCCCTCGGACCGGCTGGCCCAGGCCGTGTCGGACTGGCAGGTGATCGACGGGCGGCTGGCCTTTTCCGTGCGCCAGATGGGGTCCGAGGTCCAAGGCGGGTTCGAGGACTGGACCGCCGCCATCACCTTCGATCCCGACAGCGGCACGGGCCGGGTGGATGTGGCGATCAACATGGACAGCGTGACCATCGGCACCGTCACCCAGCAGGCCAAGGGCGCCGATTTCTTCGACGTGGACGCCCATCCGGTTGCCCGTTTCCAAGGCGAGATCCGCCCCGATGGCGCGGCTCATCTGGCCGAGGGTGTGTTGGAACTGCGCGGCGCCTCGATGCCGGTTTCGCTGCCTTTCGATCTGCAGATCGACCCGGACGGGGTGGCGCGGATGCAGGGCGCCACGGTTCTGGACCGGCGCGACTGGCAGATCGGGCAGGGCTATGGCGATGAATCCACGGTCGGATTCGCGGTCGACCTGGTGGTGGAGCTGCGCGCGCAACGGTGATGTGCGCAGGATGACAGGCCCTGTTCGGTCATCGCCAGTTGCCCCCGGGCCCCGGACGCGCGACCTTGGTGCCACAACAAACGGAGATTCCGATGCTGAAGACCACCGCACTGACCGCCGCCCTCGCCCTGACCGCCGGGGCCGCGATGGCCGCCCCCGAGACCTATCAGCTGGACACCTCGCACAGCCAGATCGTCTTCACCTATGATCACCTGGGCTTTTCCACCACGACCGGCATGTTCGGCGACATCACCGGCACGATCACCTTCGACGCCGAGGACCCGGCCGCATCCTCGGTCGAGGCGACCTTTCCCGTCGCCTCGCTGATGACCGGCTTTGCCGGCCGCGACCAGCATTTCCTGTCGGACGACTTCTTCGGCGGCGAAGGTGCCGCCCCGGAGGTGACCTTCACCTCGACCTCGATCGAGGTGACGGGCGACGACACCGCGCTGATCACCGGCGATCTGACGCTGAACGGCGTCACGCGCGAGGTCGTGCTGGACACCACGCTGAACCAGCAGGGCACCCATCCGATGGAGAACAAGCCCTGGCTGGGCTTTGACGCGACCACCACCTTGGTGCGCAGCGAATTCAACCTGGGCATGTTCGCCCCCGCCGTGTCGGACGAGGTCGAAGTGATGATCTCGGTCGAGGCAATGCCGCAGGAATGACGCCTGCGCCCCCGGGCCCGTCGGGTCCGGGGGTATTCCCGTCAGCCCAGGCCGTAGCTGCGCACCAGCGCACCGGCGATCATCCCCCACCCGTCGACCACCACGAAGAATGCCAGCTTGAAGGGCAGCGAGACCACCACCGGTGGCAGCATCATCATGCCCATCGACATCAGCACCGCCGCCACAACCAGGTCGATGATCAGGAAGGGCAGGGCGATCAGGAAGCCGATCTCGAAGGCGCGCTGGATCTCGGACAGCATGAAGGACGGGATCAGGACCGACAGCCGGTTCTCGGGGCCGGTGCCGGGGGCGATCTCGGCCAGGTTGGCCAGCGTGTCGGGGTCGGTGCGGGCCTCCATGAAGCCCTGAAAGGGCACGATGCCGCGCTGGAACGCCTCGGCGATGCCGATCTGGCCCTGTTGCAGGGGCAGCCCCGCGACCTGCCAGGCCTCGCGCAGGACAGGGTCCATGATGAACCAGGCTAGAAAGATCGACAGGCTGACGATCAGCATGTTCGGCGGCGCCTGTTGCAGGCCGATCGACTGGCGCAGGATCGACAGCACCGTCACGATGAACGGAAAGGCCGTCACCATGATGGCGATGCCCGGCGCCAAAGACAGCGCCGTCAGCAGCAGGACCAGCAGCACCGCGTTTTCGCCCAGGCCCGCGCCCAAGGCGTCGCCCAGGCCCTGGGCCATGACGGAGGTCGGCAGCAGGATCAGCCCCGCCGCCCAGATCGCGCTTCGGTTCACGGCGTCCCCACGGCCCCCAGGACCCGGACGCAGAGGCGGTCCTCGGTCGTGCCGTCGCCGGTCAGCTCGCCGCGGGCGATGACCTTGTCGCCCACGCAGATCTCGACCCCGTCCTCGATCGCCTGGTCCAGGACCAGGACGTCATCGGCCCGCAGCGCAGCCAGCTGCGACACCGTCTGGCGGGTGCGGCCGAGGCGGATCGTGACCTCGACCTGGATCGTGTCGGTGTCGATCAGATGCTTCAATGCGTCCATGGGTTCGTGTCCTCGGTGATTTCCAGGATGAGCGCGCGGATCTCCGCGACGGTGCGGGCGGGGTCGAATTCGATCCGGCCGCCCTGCAGGGTGATGGTGATGCGGTCGTCGGCGGCGGGGATCAGCTCGATCCCCTCCAGCCCGGCATCGGCGATGCAGGATGCGACCAGCGGGTGCAGCGGTTCGGGGCAGGCGATGCGCGCGGTGGGTGCGGCAGCCCGGCGGGCGAGGTCTGACAGCTCGTCGCGCAGCGCCTCCTCCAGCCGGCGGGAGGCGAAGGCGGGGGCGGTCAGGTCCAGGATCTGGTGCAGGACCGGGGTCAGCGCCTCGACCGCCTCCTGCCGCAGGGCGCGGCGGCGGTCGGCATCATCCGACAGGCTGGCGGCCAGCCGGGCCAGCTCGTCGCGCAGGGCGGCGGCCTGGGCATCGGCGGCCTCCGCCCGGGCCTGGGCCATGCCGTCGGCGAAGGCCTGGTCCAGGTCGTCGCGGCTGAAGGTCGGCTCGGGCGGCCGGATCGCCGTGGGGCTGGAGAAGGATTCGAGTTTGAACAGGGCCAGGCTCAATTCACTTTCTCCTTGTTGTCGATCCAGCCCGACAGGATCTTGACGCTTTCGTCATGGCGTTCCTTCATCAGGGCCTTCAGGCGGGCGACGGGATCGGCGGGGGGCAGGGACAGCGTCTCGACGCCCGGGAACTCGATCGGGACCACCCGCGGATTGTCGGGCGAGGGTTCGAAATCGTCCTGGATCGAGCCGTTCAGCCCGCCCATCATCGGGGGCATCGGCGGCAGGCTGTTATCCAGCTGGGGCGGCTGTTGGGCTGCGGCGCGGTTGCGTAGCACGGGCCGCAGGACCATCAGCGCGATGGCCAGTGCAAAGGCCCCGATCAGCGCGATCCGCGCCAGGTCGTTCAGTGCCAGCCGGTCCAGGAAGCCCGGCGCGGCCAGGGTGCCGCTTTCGCCCAAGGTGGCGAAGGGCAGGGACTTTACCGTGATCTGGTCGCCCCGCGCCTCGTCATAGCCGACCGCCGAGGCCACCAGCTCGCGCAGGGTCTGCAGTTCGGCCTCCGGGCGGGGGACCAGGCTGGTCTGGCCTTGGGCATCGGCCTGGACGGTGCCGTTGACCAGCACGGCCACGGTCATGCGGCGGGTCGATCCGGGCTGGCGCTGGACCTCGCGGGTGACGCGGCTGACCTCGAAATTCGACTGGCTGCGGTTCTCGGCGCGGTTGCTCTGGCTGCTGTCGCCGGGCTGCTGCTGGGCGTCGGGCAGGTTCGATGCGGCGGTCACCGCGCCCGACCCGGTGGTGTTCGACTGATCCGTCGTCTCCTCGACCACGGTCGAGATCAGCGCCCGCTGATCGGGGTCGAAGCGCTGTTCGGTCAGCAGCTCGGTCTCGGTCATCAGGTCCAGATTCAGCTCGACGATGGCGTTGCCGATGCCGACATGCGGCTCGAGGATGCGCTCGACGTTGCGCTTCATCTCGGCCGCGCGGTCGGCGCCGGTCTGATCCTCGGACGCGGCGATGATGCCGCGCTGCGAATCGATCACCGTCACCCGGTCGGGATGCATCCCCGGCACCCCGGACGAGACCAGGTATTTCAGCGCCGCCGCCTGGTCGCGGTTGATCGCCTGGCCGTTCGTCGTCAGCGTCACCGAGGCGCTGCCGTTCTGGTCGCGGCGATAGCCGCGCCCGGTCTCGATCGCCAAGTGGACGCGGGCGGTCTGAACATTGGGCAGGGCCAGGATGGTGCGCGCCAGCTCGCCCTCCTTGGCGCGCCAATAGGCGGCGTCGAACATCTGCGAGGTGGTGCCGAAGCCCGACATCCCGTCCAGCAGCTCGTAGCCGGTCGAGGATGCCGCGGGCAGGCCCTGCGCGGCCAGTTCCATGCGCAGCCGGTCGCGCTGGTCGGCGGCGACCCAGATCGAATCGCCGCGCACCTCGTAGGGGACGCCGGCGCGTTCGATGCCGCCGATCACCTCGCCGGCCTGGGCGCTGTCTAGCCCGCCATAGATCAGTGCCATGCTGGGGCGGCTGGCCAGCCAGCCGAACCCCGCGATCACCAGGAAGGTCCCCAGGAAGGCAGCCCCCAGGATCATCCGCTGCTGCGAGCTTCGCTCGTTCCAGTAGTCCTGCAGTTTTTGCAAAACCGTTCCTTTCGAATCATCGCCTATCGGTCGTCTGACCCTGAAATGACATGGCCCGAATTAAGAATTGGTTAGTCGCGACCTGTTATTTCCGGATCGTCAGGACGGAGAATCACGATGACCGAACTTGTTGCCGCCCCCGAGGATCAGGCCCCCGCGAAGAAGCGCAGACTGATCCCGCTGATCGTCGTCCTGGGGCTGGCCGGGGCGGGATTCGCCTCGACCTATCTGGGGCTGTGGTCGCCCTCGGCGCTGCTGTCCTCGCCCGCTGCACCGCAGGCGGCGTCGGGCGAACAGATGGCGGTGGAATTCATCGACGTCCCCACGATCGAGGTCGCCCTGCCCGGCGGGCGGGCGCGCACCCTGGTCCTGACCGCCACGATCGAGACGGATGCCGCGCACAAGGCCACCGTCACCCATCTGATGCCGCGCGTCCTGGACGCCTTCACGACGTTTCTGTCGAATGTCGACCCCGCCGCCTATGACAAGCGCGGCGTGCTGGAGGTGATCCGCGCCGAACTGGTCACCCGCACCCGCTTCGTCCTGGGCGAGGAGCCGGTCAAGGACCTTCTGATCACGGAGTTTCGTTTCAAATGACCCTCGAACATCTGATGCAGGGCCTGCTGCTGGCCGCCTGTCTGGGCCTCGGGGTGTTCTGCCTGACCCTGACGCGCCGCCTGCGCAAGCTGAACGACCTGGAAAGCGGGCTGGGCGGCGCCATCGCCGTCATGGCGGCCGAGGTGGACCGACTGGAACGCGCCATCCGCCAGGCCCGCGACGAGGCGATGACCGCCAGCGAGCGTCTGGCCGAGGAGATCGAGACCGCGCGCCGCGAACGCGCGATCTGGGACCTGCGCCAGCGCATCGGCGCCGCCGCATCCGAGGCCCCGGCCGCCGCCACCGGCCGCCGCCTGCGCAAGCGCGAGGTGCATCATGGCTAGGCTCATGCTGCCCGCCCTGACGGTGATGTTCGCGCTGCCCGCCGCCGCGATGCTGTGGCAGGGCAAGGATTTCACCCGCATCTTCGCGGCGGTGGCGGCGCCCTCGGACCTGCTGCAGGGCTGCGGCGACGTCCCCGAGGCCGTCGCCCTGGCCGAGGAGCTGCGCGACCGCGCGCTGCGCATCGAGCGCTACATGGAGGCGCTGGACCTGCGCAAGGCCGACCTGGTCCAGGCCGACAGCACCCTGCGCGAGCGCCTGACCGAGCTGCGCGCCCAGAAGGGCAGCGTCACCGCCCGCCGCGACGGCGCGACCGAGGCGGTGCGCAACGACATCGACCGCCTGATCGCCGTCTATGACCAGATGAAGCCTGCCGAGGCGGCCGCGATCCTGACGAACCTTCCCGCCGATTTCGCGGCCGAGATCCTGATGCGCGTCCAGCCCGAGACCGGCGCCCGCATCATCGCCGCCGTCGAGCCCCGCCAAGCCGCGCTGCTGACCGCCCAGATGGGCGCGCGCAGCGTCCGCAACCCGTAAAGGACCTCTCCCAATGTTCGGATTCGTCGGCATTTTCGTGACCTTGGCCATGGTCTTCGGCGGCTATCTTCTGGCCGGTGGCAAGATGGGGGTGATCCTGCACGCCTTGCCATTCGAGATGATGATGATCATGGGCGCCGCCATCGGCGCCTATCTGCTGGGCAACGACACCCATGTCGTCAAGCACACGGTCAGCGGCCTGGTGCGCGCCTTCAAGGGTCCAAAATGGACCGCCCAGGACCATCAGGACGTGCTGTGCCTGATGTTCCAGCTGCTGCGCATCGCCAAGGAGAACCCGGTCGCGCTGGAACAGCATATCGAGAATCCCGGCGAATCGCCGATCTTCACCGCCTATCCGCGCCTTGCGGCCGATCACAACGTCGTCTCGCTGATCGCGGACACGCTGCGTTCCGCCAGCCTGAACTACGACGATCCCTACCAGGTCGAGGACATGCTGTCCAAACGCATCGCCGTCCTGCGCGAGGAGGAGATGCACGTCCCCCACGCGCTGCAGAACATGGCCGACGCGCTGCCCGCCCTGGGCATCGTCGCGGCGGTGCTGGGCATCATCAAGACCATGAGCTCGATCGACCAGCCGCCCTCGGTGCTGGGCAAGATGATCGGCGGCGCGCTGGTGGGCACCTTCCTGGGGGTGTTTCTGTCCTACGGCTTCGTGGCGCCCCTGGCCAACAGGCTGGGCGCGGTGGTCAAGCAGGACCTGGGCTTCTACGATGTCGTCAAGTCGGTCCTGGTCGCGGGCCTGCACCAGCACGCCACGACGCTCTGCGTGGAGGTCGGGCGGCAGACGGTCCCCGAACATGTCCGGCCCAGCTTCGACACGCTGGAAGGCGCGCTGCGCGAGCTGAAGAAGGCCGCCTGATGCCCCTGCGCCCCCGGTCCCGCCTGACGCTGATCCTGGCCCTTGCCCTGGCCGCGGCCCCGGCCGGCGCCGAACGGATCGAGGAGTTCCGGCAGGTCGCGAATGACTGGCTGCTGTCGGGGCGGGGGCTGCCGCGCGACTACCGGGTCGAGCTGATGCGCATGGACAGCGCCGACCGCCTGCAGGCCATCGCCTATCTGCGCCGGATCGGCCTGCTGACCGACCGGCCCTGGACGCTGGACGACCTTCTCAGACCCGCGGTGACCAGAACGGAGCCCGAAGAATGACCCCCATCGCCGCCCTGTCGGGAAAATCCCACAAGCTGCTGGACGCCCCCCTGCTGGTCACCGGGGGGCTGGTCCTCGTGGTGATCTCGCTGGTGATCCCCCTGCCGGCGGGGGTTCTGGATTTCGGCATCGCCATCTCGATCGCGATGGCGACGCTGGTGCTGGTCATGGCGTCGCTGGTGGATAAGCCCACGGATTTCCAGGCCTTTCCGGTGATGCTGCTGATCAGCCTGGTGATCCGGCTGTCGCTGAACGTGTCCTCGACCCGGCTGATCCTGACCGAGGGCCAGACCGGCAAGCAGGCGGCGGGCCAGGTCATCAACGGTTTCGCCGATTTCGTGGCGGGCGGCTCGATCCTGGTAGGGATCACGGTCTTCGCGGTGATCTCGGTCGTCAATTTCATGGTCATCACCAAGGGCTCGGGCCGCATGGCCGAGGTCGCGGCCCGCTTCGCGCTGGATTCGCTGCCCGGCAAGCAGCTTGCCATCGACGGCGACCTGAATGCCGGCGCCATCGACCATCAGGAGGCCAAGCGCCGCCGCATCCAGGAACAGCGCGAGATCAGCTTCTTCGGATCGCTGGACGGCGCGTCGAAATTCGTCAAGGGCGACGCGATCGCGGGGATCGTGATCACGCTGATCAACCTGTGCATCGGCCTGGCGGTGGGCATCACCGTCCACGGCATGCCGATGGGCGAGGCCGTGTCGACCTATTCCCACCTGACGATCGGCGACGGGCTGGTCAGCCAGATCCCGGCGCTGATCACCTCGATGGCGGCGGCGCTGCTGCTGTCGCGCGGCGGCGCGACCGAGACCACGGCCAGCCTGATGTCGTCGGAATTCGCCCGCAGCTGGCAGCCCGCGGCCATGGTGGCGGCGGCGATGGCGGTGATCTCGCTGGTGCCGGGCATGCCCAAGCCGCTGTTTCTGGCCATCGCGGCTGCGATGGCGCTGATCGCTTGGCGCATCCATGCCCGGAACCGAAGGGCTGAGGCGGAACTGCCCGACCTGCCGGCCGAGACCGGTGCCAAGCCCGCCGCGCGCATGGGCGATGTGCTGGACACCGACGATATCGCGGTCGAGATCGGGTCGGACCTGATCGTCACCGCGCTGGATCAGGCGCGCGGACTGGGCAGCCGGATCAGCAACCTGCGCATCCATATCGCGCGAAGCTTCGGCCTGATCCTGCCCGATGTGCGCATCACCGATACCGATGACCTGCCGCCCGGCGACTACCAGATCCGCATCCAGGGCGTCATCCGTGGCCGCGGCACGCTGCGCCCGACCGAGATCCTGGCCCTGGGCCCCGACACGCTGCTGGCCCAGCTGGGTGGGATCGCCGTGCGCGAGCCGGTCTATAACAGCCCCGCCCGCTGGATCCATCCCTCGGGGCAGGAGGACGCGGCCGTCCTGGGTGCCACCATCGTCACCCCGATGGAGGTCCTGTCGACCCATCTGATGGAGGTGGTCAAGGGCAACCTGCCGGCGCTGCTGACCCTGGGCGCGATGCAGCGCCAGATCGAGGAGCTGCGCACCCTGTCCGATACCGGCCGCGCCGAACGCAACCGCAAGTATTTCGACAGCATGATGCCCGACAAGGTCAGCCCCGAGACGCTGCTGGCGATCCTGCGGGCGCTGCTGGAGGAACGCATCTCGATCCGCAACCTGCCGCTGATCGTGGACGCGATCTGCGAATTCCGCGGCGTCGAGCAGCCCGAGATGATCTATGAACTGGTGCGCAAGCGCCTGCGCGGCCAGATCACCCAGCAATATACCGACGAGGCCGGCCGCATCGCCGCCCTGCAGCTGCACCCCTCGTGGGAGGCGGAATTCGTGCGCTCGGACGCCGAGACCGGCCGGCCCGGCGGGGGGGCGATGACCCCGGCCCTGTCGCGCAAGCTGACCGATGCGGTGCGCAAGGCCCTGGCCCAGGCCGAGCCGGTGGCCCGCACCGTCGTGGTGGCCCCCGACCACCGCCGCCGGATGATCCGCGCGGTCCTGGGCGCGAACGGCATGTCGATCCCCGTCCTGGGCCTGGAGGAGGTCGACCCCTTGGCCGAGCTGCGCCTGCTGGGCACGGTCGAGGCCGCGTGATGTGGGACCAGCTTCAGGCCCTGTTTCCCGGCCTGGACTGGTCGCTGGTGCTGGTCTATGCGCGGGTCCAGGCCTGCATCCTGATGCTGCCCGCCTTGGGCGAGCGGGTGATCGGCGCCCGCGTCAAGGTCGCGCTGGCCATGGCGATGACCCCCCTGCTGTCGGGCATCGCGCCCGGCACCGCCATGCCCGCCGATCCCTTGGGCATGGGCGCCCAGATCGGGGCCGAGATGCTCTTGGGCTTTGCCACCGGCACGATGCTGCGCCTGCTGGCCCTGTCGATCAACCTGGCCACGACGGCCATCGCCGCCACCGCATCGCTGTCCCAGATCATGGGCGTCCAGAACGAGATGTCGCCCCATCCGATCGGCAACATGCTGCATCTGGGGGGGCTGGCGATCCTGATGGCACTGGGCCTGCCGGTGATGCTGGTCGAGCTGATCGCCGACAGCCTGACGCTCTGGCCGCCCGCATCGCTGCCCCGGGCCGAGGGGTTGGCCATGGCGGTCGTGGGCATCGTCTCGGACAGCTTCTGGCTGGCGCTGATGCTGGCGGCGCCCTTCACCTTGGGCGGGTTCCTCTATCAGGCGCTGTCTGGGGTGATCAACCGGGTGATGCCGAACCTGCCCGTGGTCTTCATTGGGGCCCCGGCCTCGATCATGCTGGCGCTGCTGGGGCTGGCGGTGATGGCGCCCTTGCTGGTCGGCATCTGGGCCGATGCCGTGCTGGGCTTCATGCTGCCCCCGATCCCCTGAGGACCCCCCGATGAGCGAGCAGGACGACGACAAGCAGTTCGAGGCGACCGAGCAGAAGCTGCAACGGGCACGCGAGAAGGGCGACATCCCCCGATCGACCGAGCTGAACGTGACGATGATGTATCTGGGCGCCTTCCTGGCCTTCGGCCTGGGGGCGGCGGTGGCGGTGCGGCACTGGCTGGGCATGGCCAGCCGCGCGATGGGATCCGAGGGCTGGGCCCCCGGCGCGCCCGCGGCCATCGCGCGCGATCTGGGGATCTTTGCGGGGGCGGCGACGGTGGGGCTGGCGGCGGTGCTGATCGTGACCATCCTGCTGGGCCTGATCGCCACGCGCAGCCTGATCTTTTCCCCCGAGAAGCTGGCCCCCGACTTCAAGCGCGTGAACCCGATGAAGAACGCCAAGCAGAAATTCGGCGGCGACGGGCTGATGACCTTCGCCATGTCGGTGGGCAAGGCGTCGCTGGTCTGCCTGGGGGGCTGGTTCATGTTCGCCTCGCTGCTGGACCGGATCGCCGCGCTGTCTTTGGCGGGGGGTCAGTGGATCCCCGCGATCGGCACGATCCTGATGCAGGTGCTGATCCTGGGGCTGCTGGTCTCGGTCGCGTTCACGGTGCCGGACATGCTGTGGAAATGGTTCAGCCACCGCCGCAAGAACCGCATGAGCCGCAAGGAGATGCAGGACGAATTCAAGCAGTCCGAGGGCGATCCCCATCTGAAGGCCGCCCGCCGCCAGCGCGCCGTGGACATCGCCATGCAGAGCATGCTGGCCGACGTGCCGGGCGCCGACGTGATCATCGTGAACCCGACCCATTACGCGGTGGCGCTGAAATGGACCCGCGGATCGGGCCGCGCCCCGGTCTGCGTGGCCAAGGGCACGGACGAGATCGCCGCCCGCATCCGCGCCAAGGCGACCGAGGCCGGGGTGCCGATCTGGTCCGACCCGCCCTGCGCCCGCGCGATCCATGCCCAGGTCCGCATCGGGGACGAGATCCACCGCGACCATTTCGCCGCCGTCGCCGCCGCCATCCGCTTTGCCGAGAAGATGCGCCAGAAGGCCCGCGCCGGATGGTAGACAAGATCGCCCAGCTGAAGCAGCTCGAACGCATCGCCCGGCTGAAGGCCGAGCGCCAGCTGAAGAGCTTTGCCGCCTTCAACGCGCATATGACCGCCGCGCGCAACCGCGTCGGCGCCCTGCACACCAGCCTGGAGCAGAGCTATGACAGCGCCGCCCCCCTGACCCTGCCCGAGGCACGGGTCGCCAATGCCCAGGCCGGCCGCGCCGCGCGCGAGCTGCGCCAGGCCGATCAGGACCTGCAGCGCATGACCCCGCGATTCGAGGTCGCCCGCCAGCAGGCCGCCCGCGAATTCGGCCGGGCCGAGGTGCTGCTGAGCCTGGGGCGTGACGCGGAACGGGCCGCGCGCAAGGAACGGCTCTGATCGGCGCTGCGAATTGGACAGGCAGGCGGAGGGATGCTAGGCACGGGGCGCGCGCGGGCGCGCGAGCCACGGGGGAAGCCATGCTGCACAGCGATCCGAATACCGACGACCACCGCACGATCTGGACCTCCGATGCCGCGAGGGCCGTGTTCGACCAGCCGCTGATGGACCTGCTGTTCCGGGCCCAGACCGTGCATCGCCGGCATTTCGACCCCAACCGCGTGCAGCTGAGCCGCCTTCTGTCCATCAAGACCGGCGGCTGCCCCGAGGATTGCAGCTATTGCAGCCAGTCGTCGCGCCACAATTCGGGCCTGTCGGCATCCAAGCTGATGGAGGTCCAGCGCGTCATCGCCGAGGCCCGCCGCGCCCGCGACGCGGGCGCCACGCGATACTGCATGGGGGCCGCATGGCGCAGCCCCAAGGCCCGCGACATGCCCCAGATCGTCGCCATGATCGAGGGCGTGAAGGCCTTGGGCATGGAGACCTGCATGACCTTGGGGATGCTGGATGCCGATCAGTCCGCGCAGCTGGCCGAGGCGGGGCTGGATTACTACAACCACAATATCGACACCTCGGAGGCGCATTACGCCAATGTCATCACCACCCGCACCTTTGCCGAGCGCTTGGATACGCTGGAGGCGGTGCGCCAAGCGGGCATCAAGGTCTGTTCGGGCGGCATCCTGGGCCTGGGCGAGGGGTCGCAGGACCGGGTCGACATGCTGGTGACCCTGGCGAACCTGCCCTCGCCCCCTGACAGCGTGCCGATCAACATGCTGATCCCCGTCGCGGGCACGCCGCTGGAGGATGCGGCCCCGGTCGATCCGATCGATTTCGTGCGCATGATCGCCACGGCGCGTATCATGATGCCGCGGGCCCATGTGCGCCTGTCGGCCGGCCGCACCGCGATGACCGACGAGCTGCAGGCCATGTGCTTCTTTGCCGGGGCCAATTCGATCTTTGTGGGCGACACGCTGCTGACCAAGGACAATCCCGAGGAGGAGGCCGACATGCGCCTGTTCGCCAAGCTGGGCCTGACGCCGATGGTCGCGCATGAGCATGCCCCCGACGAGGCGCGGCGGGCCGAGTTGCTGGCCGCGGATCCGGCGATCCCGATCCTGCGCTGAGGACCGGGGGTTTCACCCCCGGACCCCCAGGGTATTTCGACAACGGAGAGGCTGGCGTGGATCGGTTGGCGTTCTATCGGCGGGATCTGGAGGCGCTGGAGGCAGGGTCGCGTCTGCGGTCCCTGACGGGGCGGCGCGGGGTCGACTTCTCGTCCAACGATTATATCGGGCTGGCCACGGCGCCGCGGATGGTGGCGGCGGTGCGGCGGGCCTTGGGGGATGTGCCGATCGGGGCGGCGGGGTCGCGCCTGCTGCGGGGCGAGACCGAGGCGCAGGCGCGGTTCGAGGCGGAGGCCGCGCGGTTCTTCGGGGCCGAGGCGGGTTTGGGTTTCGGCGGCGGCTATGTCGCGAATTTCGCCGTTCTGACGACCCTGCCGCAGCGGGGGGACCTGTTGCTGATGGATGCGCTGTCCCATGCCAGCACACATGAGGGCGCCCGGGCCGGGCGGGCCGAGGTGGCGCGTTTTCGCCATGGCGATGTGGATCATGCGCGGGACGTGATCGCGGCCTGGCGCGCGCAAGGGGGGCGCGGGGCCGTCTGGATCGCGGTCGAGAGCCTCTACAGCATGGACGGGGACCGCGCGCCCTTGGACGACCTGATGGTGCTGGCGGATGAGCATGGCTTTCTGATGGTGGACGAGGCGCATGCGACGGGCGTCTTCGGGCCGCAGGGGCGGGGCTTGGCGCATCATCTGGAGGGGCGGCACAATGTCGTGACCCTGCACACCCTGGGCAAGGCCTTGGGCGGGTCGGGGGCGCTGATCTGCGGGGCGCGGGTTCTGGTGAATTTCCTGGTGAACCGCTGTCGGCCCTTCATCTTTGCCACCGCGCCATCGCCCCTGATGGCGGTGGCGGGGCTGGAATCGCTGGCGATCCTGCGCGACGAGCCATGGCGGCAGGCCAGCCTTGCCGGGCATGTCGCGGCCTTCGGGGCCGAGATGGCGCGGCGCCTGCCGCAGGTCCCGGTCAGCGGCAGCCAGATCGTGCCGCTGATCGTCGGGCCCGATGCCGGGGCGATGGCGTTGGCCTCAGCCGTGCAGGCGCGCGGTTTCGACGTGCGGGGCATCCGCCCCCCGACCGTGCCCGAGGGGACCGCGCGGTTGCGCGTGTCGCTGACGCTGAATGCCACGCGCGGGGATGTCATCCGACTTGCCGAGACGCTGGAGGAGCTATGGCCCGATACGTGATCACCAGCACCGGGACGGATGTCGGCAAGACGGTCTTTGCGGCTGGTCTGTGCGGGCTGATCGGTGCGGAATACTGGAAGCCGGTGCAGTCCGGGCTGGCCGGCAACGTGCCCATGCCGGGGGATGCCGCGCCTGCGCCCGAACCTCTGGCCGGCACCGACCGGGCCGAGGTCGCGCGCCTGTCGGGCGTCCCCACCCATCCGGAGGCCGCGCTGCTGCGCGAGCCCTTGTCCCCCCATCGCGCGGCGGAGCTGCAGGGCGTCGCGCTGGATCCCGGGTCCTGGGCGCCGCCGCCAGCGGATCGGCTGGTCATCGAGGGGGCGGGCGGGGCGCTGGTGCCGGTGACGCGGGATCTGCTCTTCGCGGATCTGTTCGCGCGCTGGCAGCTGCCGGTGATCGTGGTCTGCGCCACCGGGCTGGGCACGATCAGCCACAGCCTGACCGCGCTGGAGAGCCTGCGCGCGCGGGGCGTGCGGCTGCATGGGGTGGCCTTTGTCGGCCCTGCGAATGACGACAACATGGCGACGATCGGGCAGATCGGAGGGGTCAGGGTGCTGGGGCGGCTGCCTTTGCTGGATCGGCTGGACCGGGACAGCCTGACTGCGGCGATGCGCGCGGCCTTCCGGGCGGAGGATTTCGCATGAGCGCCGTCTGGCATCCCTTCTTTCAGCACGGGACCGAGCCTGCGCCGCCGCGTGCGATCTCCAGCGCGGGGGCCTTCATCCAGACGGATCGCGGGCCGCTGCTGGACGGGATCAGCAGCTGGTGGGTGGTCACGCATGGCCACAACCAGCCCGAGATCGTCGAGGCGATCCGCGAGACCGCCGGGCGGCTGGACCAGGTGATCTTTGCGGGCCTGACGCACGCCCCCGCGGAGGAGCTGGCCGAGGCGCTGGTGGCGATGACGCCCGCGGGGCTGGACCACGTCTTCTACAGCGACAGCGGGTCCACCGCGGTCGAGGTCGCGCTGAAGATGGCCTTGGGATATTGGCGCCACGAGGGCGACGGGCGCCACCGGATCGCGGTGATCGAGGACAGCTATCACGGCGACACGATCGGCACGATGAGCGTGGGCGAGCGCGGCGTGTTCAACGCCGCCTATGACCCGCTGATGTTCGGCGTGGACCGGCTGCCCTTTCCCGAAGGCGACGGGGGGGCGACGCTGGCGGCCCTCGAGGCGCTGGCGGCCAGCGGGCGGATGGCGGCGATCATTCTGGAGCCGCTGGTGCTGGGCGCGGGGGGAATGCGGATGTATTCCGCCGACGTGCTGGCCGGGCTGCGGGCGATCTGCGACCGGCATGACGTGCTGATGATCGCGGATGAGGTGATGACGGGTTGGGGCCGCACGGGGCGGCTCTGGGCCTGTGATCATGCGGGGGTGGCGCCGGATATCCTTTGCACCTCCAAGGGGTTGACGGGGGGCGTGGTGCCGCTGGCGGCGACGCTGGCCAGCGGGCGGATCTTCGACGCGCATCGGTCCACGGATCGGCGGCGGACATTCTATCACTCCAGCAGCTACACCGCGAACCCGATCGCCTGCGCGGCGGCGCTGGCGCAGGTGCGGTTGTGGCAGGCCAGGCCCATGCAGGCGCGGCTGGATGCGCTGGCCGCGATGCAGGCGGACCGGCTGGCGCGGCTGGACGGGCGGTTCACCAATATCCGCCAATGCGGGACCATCGCGGCGGCGGATCTGGTCGTCCCCGAGGGAGGATACCTGTCCGAGGTCGGGCCGCGGATGCGGGCGCATTGCATGGCGCGCGGCGTGCTGCTGCGGCCCTTGGGGAACACGGTCTATGTCCTGCCGCCCTATTGCGTGACGGGCGCCGATCTGGACGCGGCCTGGGGGGCGGTCACCTCATTTCAGGTCTAGATCGACCCAGACCAGCCTGCGATGCGAGGCCAGCGCCACGGATTCCGCCAAGGGATCACCGGGCGCGGGCCAGATCACGCCCGCATCCAGCACCCGCAGCCCCTGCGCGGGCAGCACGTAATCCAGCCGCAGGTTCCCCGGCGCGCGCGCATATTCCGCCGTGTCCAGCGCCGGATCGCCGCGGTGATCGGCATTCGGCCCGGTCTGGGGCGGCTGCCATGCGCCGCGGGGCCGGGGGTCCTGCGTGACGGCCAGCAGCGCGGTCAGCGCCGCCGGATCGCCGTCGCCATCGGCGGGGTCCAGGTTCAGGTTCCCGATGATCGCAAAGGGCGCGTCGGGCAGGTGGTCCAGCCAGAAGGCGGCCTCGTCATGGTTGCGGGGGATGTTTCGCGGCTCGAAGGCCGGGGGGGTGGCGGAAAAGGCCAGCAGATGCAGCGGCCCCGCAGGCGTGGTCAGCGCCACGTCCCAATGCGCGGTGGTGGACAGGCGCGCGATATCGGCATGGGGGCTGTCGGGCATGCGGTGCCCCGGCATGTCGCGCCAGAGCGTCTCGGTATGGTCGGTGACCCCGGCGATGGGCAGGCGCGACAGGACCGCCATGCCGCCTTGGCCCCGAAAGGCGCCATAGCCCTGCGCGTCGCGCGCCCGGCCCAAGCGCCCGTCGCCATCCATGTCGCGCCCGGTGGGCAGGCCGGTATTGGGCGGGCCGGCATGGCGGTGGGGCATCGGGTGGCCCGCAGCCTCCAGCAGGTCTGCGAAGGCCGTCAGCGCGCGCCCCTCCAGGTCCCAGTCCAGCCCGGTCAGCAGGATCGCGTCGGGGGCCGCATGGGCGATGACCTGCGCGGCGGCCAGCACCTGCGGATCGTCGCGCCCGATATCGCGCAGCAAGAGACCCGGCCCGTCGCGCGTCAGGCCGGGGTTCCAGGTGGCGATGCGCAGGGTCTCGGCCCCCGCCGGCGTGGCGAGGACCAGAAGGGCCAGCGCCCTTAGATCCACGAACGTCAGATCCAGGGGCGGGCCTGCGCCATGGCGCTTTCGAAGCTGTCGATGGCGGGGGCCTTCTCCATGGTCAGGCCGATATCGTCCAACCCGTTCATCAGGCAGTGCTTGCGGAAGGGGTCGATCTCGAAGCCATAGGCCGTGCCATCCGCACCGGTGACGGTCTGGCTGTCCAGATCGACGGTCAGGCGGGCATTCGCGCCGTTGCGGGCATCGTCCATCAGCGCGTCCACGGCCTCCTGCGGCAGGACCACGGGCAGGATGCCGTTCTTGAAGCAGTTGTTGAAGAAGATGTCGGCGAAGCTGGTCGAGATCACGCAGCGGATGCCAAAATCCAAAAGCGCCCAGGGCGCGTGCTCGCGTGACGATCCGCAGCCGAAATTATCCCCCGCCACCAGGATCTGCGCGTCGCGCCAGGCGGGCTGGTTCAGGACGAAATCGGGGATTTCGCGTCCCTCGCGGTCATAGCGCAGCTCGTCGAAGAGGTTCACGCCCAGGCCGGACCGCTTGATGGTCTTCAGGAACTGCTTGGGGATGATCATGTCGGTGTCGATATTGACCAAGGGCATGGGGGCCGCGATGCCGGTCAGAGTTGTGAACTTGTCCATAGGTGTCGATGCCTTCAGGTCTGGCGCCGGGCGGTCTAGGATGCGACCTGACCTTTGCGCGGAGTGATGTTTTGAGGCTGATGGAACTGCAAGGATGCGTGGCCGGCCGCTGGTCGCCGCAGATCGGTGATCCGGATGTGACGGGCTGGTTGACTGTAATGGCCTATGTGCTGACCGCCATCCTGTCGATTGCGGTGTGGCGCAGGCTGGCGGGGCGCGCCGGTCGGGTCTTCTGGGCCGTTCTGGTCGTCCTGCTGGCCTTTCTGGCCGTCAACAAGCAGTTGGATCTGCAAAGCGCGCTGACCGCTGCAGGAAAATGCCTGGCCACCGCGCAAGGCTGGTATGCCGAGCGCAGATCCGTCCAGGCGGGTTTCATCGCGACGCTTCTGGCCATCGTGGTGCTGGGTCTGGTCGCCGCGATGCTGATGCTGCGGAACAGCCTGGGCCGCGATTTTCTGGCGCTGCTGGGACTGGCCATTGTGCTGGCCTTTGTCATGGGCCGGGCGGTCAGCATCCATCGTTTCGACAACCTGATCGGGGCGCAGAGCCTTGGCGTGTCGAATAATTTCCTGTTCGAAAATGCCGGTCTGCTGCTCATTGCCCTGAACGCGGTCCTGCTGCTGCGCCGTTACCGCGGGCCGGGCCCGGGCGCCAACAGGCCCTGAGCCCCCGCCGGCATGGACCATCTTGCTCATGCCGGCTGGGCTGCGAATTCGCGGATGTCGGTCAGGCGTCCGGTGACCCCCGCCGCCGCCGCCATGGCAGGCGACATCAGATGGGTGCGGCCCTTGTAGCCCTGACGCCCCTCGAAGTTGCGGTTCGAGGTCGCGGCGCAACGCTCGCCCGGCTTCAGCTGGTCGGGATTCATGCCCAGGCACATCGAACACCCCGCCAGACGCCATTCGAACCCGGCATTGGTGAAGATGACGTCCAGCCCCTCCTCCTCGGCCTGGGCGCGCACCAAGCCCGATCCGGGAACGACCATGCCGCGCACGCCGGGCGCCAGAGTGCGGCCGCGCAGCACCTCGGCGGCGGCGCGCAGATCCTCGATCCGGCCATTGGTGCAGGATCCGATGAAGACCGCGTCGATGGCGATCTCGGTCAGCGGCGTCCCGGCGGTCAGGCCCATATAGTCCAGCGACCGGCGCGCGGCATCGACCTTGCCGCCGGTAAAGCTTTCGGGGGCGGGGACCGATGCGGTGATGGGCAGCGCGTCCTCGGGGGATGTGCCCCAGGTGACGGTGGGCGCGATGTCCTCGGCGCGGATGGTCAGGACCTTGTCGAAATGCGCGCCCTCGTCGGAGAACAGCGTCTTCCACCAGGCGACGGCGGCCTCCCATTGCGCGCCCTTGGGCGCATGGGGGCGGCCCTTGACGTAGTTGAACGTGACCTCGTCCGGCGCGATCAGGCCGGCGCGGGCCCCGCCCTCGATCGCCATGTTGCAGATGGTCATGCGGCCTTCCATCGACAGGTTGCGGATCGCCTCGCCGCAATATTCGATGACATGGCCGGTGCCGCCCGCCGTGCCGGTCTCGGCGATGATGCGCAGCACGATGTCCTTGGCGGTCACGCCCGGGGCCAGGCGGCCGGTGATTTCCACCTTCATGTTCCTGGACTTGCCCTGGATCAGGGTCTGGGTGGCCAGGACATGCTCGACCTCCGACGTGCCGATGCCGTGGGCCAGCGCCCCGAAGGCGCCATGCGTCGCGGTATGGCTGTCGCCGCAGACGACCGTCATGCCGGGCAGGGTCCAGCCCTGTTCGGGGCCGACGATATGCACGATGCCCTGGCGGATGTCGGTCACCGGATAGTAATGCACCCCGAATTCGCGGGCATTGCGGTCCAGCGCATCGACCTGGATGCGGCTTTCCTCGTTGTCGATGCCCTGCTGGCGGTCCAGCGTGGTGGGCACGTTGTGATCGGGCACGGCGATGGTGCGTTCGGGGGCGCGGACCGTGCGGCCGGTCATGCGCAGCCCCTCGAAGGCCTGCGGGCTGGTCACCTCATGGACCAGGTGGCGGTCGATATAGAGAAGGCAGGTGCCGTCCTCCAGGCGATCCACCACATGGGCGTCCCAGATCTTGTCGTAAAGCGTGCGTGCGGTCATGGCTGATGTCTTTCGGCTGTGATGCGGATGGGGCGATGGGCGGACAGCCCTCAGCCCTGCGCGGTCACGCCCAGCATCTCGCCGTAGAAGCGGCCCGGCAGGCGGGCGCGGTCATGGATGTCGAAGTAACGCATCATGGCCCCGACATTAGGACCTCGCGCGCGTCATGGCAAGAAACGGCGATAGGGAAATGATGTGCCGCCGGGCAATTGAGATGGGGCGAAAAGATGCTATGTTGGGGGAACCCCTGCGCCGGGGGTGATCGGCGCGAGGACCGGAGGATATAACCCTGTCACAAGACGCCCCGTCGGCCGGTCGGCCGACTTCGACCGCACCCGACACCACCCCGGCCGCAGGCCACAGCAGCGACGACATGCTGCAGCTGGTGCTGACATCCCTGGACGACGACAAGGCCGAGGATGTCGTGACCATCGACCTGCGCGGCCGCACGGCCATCGCCGATCACATGGTGATCGCATCGGGCCGCAGCTCGCGCCAGGTGGGTGCCATCGCCGAAAAGCTGGCCGAGCGCGTGAAGCAGGTCACCGGCCGCAGCCCCCGGATCGAGGGCAAGGATGCCGGCGATTGGGTGCTGATCGACACCGATGACGTGATCGTGCATGTCTTCCGCCCCGAGGTCCGCGACTTCTATCAGCTGGAAAAGATGTGGATGCCCGCCGATGCCTTGGCCCGCGTGCGCGAGCCCGCCCCGGCTTCGGGCTATCAGCCCCAGGGCTGACCGGGCGCGATGCGCATCGACATCGCCGCCGTCGGGCGGCTGAAGACCGGCCCGGAGGCGGCGCTGGTCGCCGATTACCTGCAGCGTTTCGCACGGACCGGCCGCAGCCTTGGGCTGCCGGCCGTGTCCATGACCGAGATCGACGACCGCCGCGCCGTGGGTACGGCGGCCGAGGCCGAGCTGCTGTCGCGCGCGATCCCCGCGGGCGCGGTGCTGGTGGCGATGGACGAACGCGGCGATCAGCCGGGATCGCCGGATTTCGCCGCGCGTCTGGCGGGCTGGCGCGATCAGGCGCGCGATGTCTGCTTCGTGATCGGCGGCGCGGACGGGCTGGATCCGGGCCTGCGGGCGCGGGCCGACTGGCAGATCAGCCTGGGCCGCATGGTCTGGCCGCATCTGCTGGTGCGGGTGATGCTGGCCGAACAGCTCTATCGCGCGGCGACGATCCTGGCGGGGTCGCCCTATCACCGGGCCTGAATCCGGGGGCCCGAATCCCGGGGGGGCCATGGCGCGCGGTTGTCGGCGCCGCCCGCGCCGCGTAGACAGGGGCCAGATCCCCGACAACCCGCGAAGGGCCCGATGACCAAACCCGTGATCCTGTGCATCCTCGATGGCTGGGGCCTGTCCGACCGCCCCGAGCAGAGCGCGCCCGACCGCGCCCGCACCCCCCATTTCGACCGCCTGATGGCCGCGGACCCCAATGCCCGGCTGATCACCTATGGTCCCGATGTCGGCCTGCCGCGCGGCCAGATGGGCAATTCCGAGGTCGGCCACACCAATATCGGCGCGGGCCGCGTGGTCGCCATGGATCTGGGCCAGATCGACCTGGCGATCGAGGATGGCAGCTTTGCCCAGGCCCCCGCGCTGGAGGCCTTCACCCGGACGCTGCGGGCCAGCGGCGGGACGGCGCATCTGATGGGCGTCGTCTCGGATGGCGGCGTGCACGGGCATCTGTCCCATGTGCTGGCCGCCGCGCGGGCCGTGGCGGGGGCGGGCGTGCCGGTCGTCATCCATGCCATCACCGACGGGCGCGACGTGGCCCCCGATTCCGCGCCGGGCTTTCTGGACGCGCTGCAGGCGGGGCTGCCTGCGGGGGCGCGGATCGGCACGGTGATCGGGCGCTATTACGCCATGGACCGCGACAACCGGTGGGACCGGGTCCGGCGGGCCTTTGACGCCATCGTGGCGGGCCGGGGCGAGGCCGCGCCCGATGCCGCATCCGCCATCGCCACCGCCCATGCGCGGCAGGAGACGGATGAATTCGTGCCGCCCTTCGTCATCGACGGCTATGCGGGCGCGCGGGACGGGGACGGGGTCTTCTGCCTGAACTTCCGCGCCGACCGCGCGCGCGAGATCCTGTCGGCCTTGGGCGATCCGGGCTTTGACGGCTTCGACGCCGGCGCGCGCCCGGCCTGGGCGGCGATGCTGGGCATGGTCGATTACAGCGCCCGCCATGACGGCTTCATGCAGGCGGTCTTTCCCAAGCGCCAGGTCGTCAACACCCTGGGGGCCTGGGTCGCGGCCCATGGCCTGCGCCAGTTCCGCCTGGCCGAGACCGAGAAATACCCCCATGTCACCTTCTTCCTGAACGGCGGCCGCGAGGCCCCCGAGGAGGGCGAGGATCGTCACATGCCCCAGAGCCCCAAGGTCGCCACCTATGACCTGGCCCCCGAGATGGCCTCGGCCGAGGTGACCGACCGGCTGGTCCAGGCGATCGGGCAGGGCTATGACCTGATCGTGGTGAATTATGCCAATCCCGACATGGTCGGCCATACCGGCAGCCTGGAGGCCGCGGCCCGCGCCTGCGAGGCGGTGGATGCCGGGCTGGGCCGGATGATCGAGGCGCTGGACGCGGTCGGCGGCGCGGCGGTGATCTGCGCCGATCACGGCAATTGCGAACAGATGATCGACCCCGAGACCGGCGGCCCGCATACGGCGCATACGCTGAACCCGGTGCCGGTGATCCTGCATGGCGGGCCTGCGGGCGCGCGGCTGCGCGACGGGCGGCTGGCCGATCTGGCGCCGACCGTGCTGGCGCTGATGGGGCTGGAACCCCCGCCCGAGATGACCGGAGAAAGCCTGATCGCCCGATGACCCGTATCGCCCCCCTCCGCAGCCTGACCCTGGCCGCGCTGATCGCGCTGGCCGCGCCCCCGGCTCTCGCCCAATCCGACGACCCGCTGATCGACGGGGCGCTGTCGGATGCGGTGACCGGCGCGCTGACCGAGGCGATGACCGCCACGCCCAGCCCCGCCAACCAGGCCGTCGCCGATGCCGAGGCCGCCGCCGCCATCCTGCGCGCCGCCTTGGGCCAGCTGGCCGCCGCCGTCAGCGCCGACGATCAGGTGACCGCCCTGACCGAGGTGATCCGCGGCTATGAGCTGGGCCTGTCATCCCTGCGCGAGGGCCTGCGCCAGGCCGCCGCGCGCGAGACCGAGCTGCGCGCCCGCTTCGAGACGCAGCGCCACCAGCTGGCCCGCGTGCTGGGCGCCATGACCGCCATGCAGCAGAGCCCCGAATCGACCATGCTGCTGCATCCGGCCGGGGCCTTGGCCAATGCGCGGTCGGGGATGATCCTGTCGGGCGTGACCCCGGGCCTGCGCGCCCAGGCCGAGGCGCTGCAGGCTGATCTGGACGAGATCGCGACCGTGCGCCAGCTGCAGGCCAATGCCGCCGCCATGCTGGGCAGCGGGCTGGACAGCGTCCAGGAGGCGCGGCGCCTGCTGGCCAGCGCGGTCACCGACCGCAGCTCGATGCCGCTGCGCTATGACGAGGATCCGGCCGAATTGCAGGCCCTGCGCGACGCCGCCCAGAGCCTGTCGGATTTCGCCACCGGCATCGCCCGGATGGAAAAGGATGTCGGCGCGCCGATGGAGGATTTCGAGGGCGCGCAGGGCAGCCTGCGCCTGCCGGTCGAGGGCGCGATCCTGCGGCCCTATGACGAACCGGATGCCGCGGGCGTTCGCCGGCCGGGCTGGGTGATCGCCACCGCGCCCGCAGCCCTCGTCCAGACCCCCTGGCCTGCGACGATCCGCTATCGCGGGCCCTTCCTGGATTACGGCAATGTGATGATCGTCGAGCCGTCGCGCGGCTATCTTATCATCTTCGCGGGGCTGTCGCAGGTCTTCGGCGAGGTGGGCGATGTCCTCAATGGCGGCGATCCGGTCGGCCTGATGGGCGGCGCCGAGGCCCCCGCCCAGGAATTCGGGTCCCGCTTCGTGGCCGATGCCGTCCGCGGGGCCGAGGCCGGACGCAGCGAATCGCTGTATCTGGAACTGCGCCGCGGCAATGAAACGCTGGACCCCGCGGACTGGTTCGTGCTGAATCCCGTCACGGACCCGCAACAGGACTGAGACAGGAAAGGCCGAGATGAGACAATATCTGATCGCAGGACTGGGCGGGGTGCTGGCCGGGGCGCTGGTCACCACGCAGATCGCCGGACCCCTGCTGGCGCAGGAGACGCGCGGCAACGCCTCGGTCTATCAGCAGCTGGAACTGTTCGGGAACATCTTCGAACGCATCCGCAGCGACTATGTCGAGGCGCCCGACGACCGCGAGCTGATCGAAGCCGCGATCAACGGCATGCTGACATCGCTGGACCCGCATTCGGGTTTCCTGTCGGCCAACGACTATTCCGACATGCAGACCCAGACCCGCGGCAGCTTCGGCGGCCTGGGCATCGAGGTCAGCCAGGAGGACGGGCTGGTCAAGGTCGTGGCGCCCATCGACGACACCCCCGCCGCCAATGCGGGGGTCGAGCCGGGCGATTTCATCACCCATGTGAACGGCGAATCGCTGCTGGGCCTGACGCTGGACCAGGCGGTGGACATGATGCGCGGCCCCGTCGGGTCGGAAATCACCGTCACCATCCTGCGCGAGGGCGAGAGCGAGCCCTTCGATCTGACCATGACCCGCGACACGATCCGCCTGACCGTGGTGCGGTCACGTGTCGAGGGCCATGCGGTGATCCTGCGCGTCTCGACCTTCAACGACGAGACCTATGACACGCTGCGCACGGAACTGGACAAGGCCGTCGAGGAGGCGGGCGGCATCGACCGGGTGACCGGCTTCGTGCTGGACCTGCGCAACAATCCGGGCGGGCTGCTGAACCAGGCCATCAATGTCAGCGACGCCTTCCTGGACGCGGGCGAGATCGTCAGCACACGCGGCCGCAACCCCGAGGAATCCGAACGCTGGAATGCCGAGGCCGGCGATCTGGCCCAAGGCAAGCCGATGGTCGTGCTGATCAACGGCGGCTCGGCCAGCGCGTCGGAAATCGTCGCGGGCGCGTTGCAGGATCACCGCCGCGCCATCGTCGTGGGCGAGAAATCCTTTGGCAAGGGCAGCGTCCAGACGGTGATGCCCGTCACCTCGGACAGCGCGATCCGGCTGACCACGGCGCGCTACTACACGCCCTCGGGCCGGTCGATCCAGGCCTTGGGCGTGCAGCCCGACATCCTGGTCGCCCAGCCCCGCCCCGCGCCCCGCGCCGAGGAGGAGGACGAGGCCCGCAGCGCCTCCAGCTTCCGCCGGTCCGAGGCGGATCTGCGCGGTGCCTTGGGCAACGAGGTCAGCGACGACGACCGCCAGCAGATGGAGACCGAGGCCGCCGAACTGGCCGCCACCGCCGCCCTGCGCGAGGAGGATTACCAGCTGGCCTATGCGGTCGACATCCTGAAGGGTCTGGCCGCGGTGAACTTCCGCGCCGATCAGGTGCCCGCCGCCGCCACCCCCGCCGTCACCGGCGAGGGCGCGGGATCGGGGACGACGGGCGCGGATCAGGGGTGATGCGGGCGGACGGGACGGGGCCGGGGGGCCTGCCCTACCGGCCCTGCGCGGGGGTGGTGCTGCTGGATGCGCGCGGGCTGATCTGGGCCGGCGAGCGGCGCGACCGCCCCGGCGCCTGGCAGATGCCGCAGGGCGGCATCGACGCGGGCGAAACGCCCCGCCAGGCCGCCCTGCGCGAGCTGACCGAGGAGACCAGCATCGCCGCCGACCGCGTCGAGATCCTGGCCGAGACCGCGGATTGGGTCCAATACGACCTGCCGCCCGACATGCTGGGCCGCATCTGGCAGGGCCGCTTTGGCGGACAGCGCCAGAAATGGCTGTGCCTGCGCTTCATCGGCACCGATGACGAGGTGCGCCTGGACACGGACCATCCCGAATTCGACCGCTGGCAATGGATGACGGCGGCGGATCTGCTGGACAGCATCGTGCCCTTCAAGCGCGCCGTCTATGCCCAGGTGCTGGACGAATTCCGGGACTGGCTGCGCTAGGGCCGGCAGGTGCTGGGGCGGGTCCTGCCCTCGGGCATCAGGGCGCTGATGAAGGTGTTGCTGTAGGGATAGAGATCCCGCAGCGGCGCGTCGCGGCAGGGCGCGATGCCCTCGATCCCCGACAGCATGTCGCGCAGCGCCTCGTGCATCAGCCGGTAATCGGGGTGGTGATCCACCTCCTGGCGCAGGAATTCCGGGCGCAGCAGCCAGGCGCCCTGTTCCCCCGCCGACAGCGCGTCGAACAGATCGAGGCAGTCGCATTCCGCCGCGATCAGCCCGTGAAGGTCGCGATACATCCGCCCCATCACCGCATTGGGCAATTGCCGCCCCGGGCCGGTGCGCTGCCAATAGGCCTGGCGCAGCGGCGGCACGGGGGCCAGAAAGACCGGCAGCACCGTGGCGAAGCCCCGGCCCACCAGCGCGGCGCGCGTGGCCAGGATCGCGGCTGCGGCCTCGCGCACCAGGCCGGGGAAATTATAGAACCCCTCGTTCACGGCCTTGTAGCGGGCGTTGAACAGGATGTCGGCCAGCCCGAAATTCAGCAGCACGACCGTGTCGCGGCGGAACGGGTCCAGGATGCGGGCCAGATAGTCCTGCATCGCCGGGCGGTTCAGGCCGCGGGCGCTCCAGGCGCCGGCCCAGAACGGGTGATAGGAGGGGTGGCGGCCGATGGCGTAATCCAGCGCCTCGCTGCTGGAGGAGCCCAGCACGACCAGATCGCGGTCGGCAGGCCGGATGCGCCCCGAAAACGGGCGCGGCAGATGGGAAAACATTCATGACCCCGGACGACGGGCAGCAATCCTGCCCGTCGTCAGCCATGAAATCAGCGCCGCGCGCCTGTCAATGGGCGCCGTCAGCGGCGCAGCTGATCCAGCAGGATCGAGGTAGGATAGCCGTCCGGCGTCGCGCCGATGGACCGCTGGAAGGCCGACACGGCCTCCATCGTGACCGATCCGAACAGCCCGTCGATCTCGCCCTGATAGAAGCCGCGTTGGGCCAGGCGACGCTGGATTTCTTCGCGTTCACTGGTCGACAGCGGGCGGTCGCTGCGCGGCCAGGATCCCTGGATGCCCGGACGGCCCGCGATGCGTTCGGCCAGGAAGGCCACGCCCAAGGCATAGTTGTCCGAGTTGTTGTAGCGCAGGATCGACCGGAAGTTGTCGCCGATGAAGAAGGCGGGACCCCGCGCCCCCGCCGGCATGATGATCGATCCGTTGCCCGCGGGCATCGCGCCCCCGCCGATCCGGCGCACCCCGAGCGCGGACCAGTCGGCCCGCCGCGTGCCCTTGCCGATCAGGTTCATGTTGAATCCCGAGGGCAGCTGCACCTCGGCGCCCCAGGCCTGGCCCGGCTGCCAGCCGTTGCGGCGCAGATAGGCGGCCGTGGATGCCAGCGCGTCGGTCGGGTCGTCCGACCAGATGTCGCGCCGCCCGTCGCCGGTGAAGTCCACCGCATATTCCAGATAGGAGGTCGGCATGAACTGGGTATGGCCCATCGCGCCCGCCCAGCTGCCCAGCATGCCCGCCGGGTCGATGTCGCCCGCCTGGATGATGCGCAGGGCGGCGATCAGCTGGTTCTGGAACATCTCGCCCCGGCGGCCGTCATAGGCCAGCGTCGCCAGCGAGGGGATGATCTGCATCCGACCGCGATTCGCGCCGAAATTGGATTCCATCCCCCAGACCGACAGCACGATCTCGCGCGGGACGCCATAGCGCTGTTCGATCGCGGCCAGGGTGCGCGACAGTTCGGCATTCTTCTGGCGGCCGGTCTGGATGCGCACATCCGACACCGCGCTGTCCAGATACAGCCAGACCGGGCGCGAGAATTCGGCCTGGCGGCGGTCCAGGCGGATCACCTCGGGGTTGTAGCGGGCCAGCGCCATGGCGCGGTCATAGGTCGCGGGCGACACGCCCGAGGACACGGCGCGGGCGCGGAAGTTCTGGACGAAGCGCTGCAGCCCGGCCTCGTCGCCCGGCGATGCGGCGGGGATGGGCGAGGGCGTGATCAAGGATTGCGCCGAGGAGGGCGTGGCCCCGGACATGCGCGCCGCGGGCGAGGCGCAGGCCGCAAGGGCCCCGATCAGCGCGGTGGACAGGATAACGCGGGAAATGCTCATGGGTGGATCGCCTGTTCGTGACTGCCTGGTTTCTTGATTGTGACCACCCTAGCCCATGATGCCCCACCTGCCTAGGGCGGGACGGCCCCTATTGCAGGGGCATTCCTTCGTCAGGGCGGTCGCCGAACCACGGCGTCATCTGCGCGATGATGACCGAGTTTTCCGCCAAGGCGCGGTCCATCAGGCCGCGTTCCTCGTCGTCGATCTGGTGGCCCTCGGCCAGCCGGTCCTCGATCGTGCCATAGCCGGTGACGTCCAGGGGCGCCATCTCGGCCTGTTTCAGGATCGCCACCGTCTCGCGCACGGCCTCGGCCTCGTCATGGCCTGCGGCATAACAGACCAGCCCCGCCCCCGTGGCGCCCTTGGGCAGCCCGTCGCCCGTGCGCCTGCCCAGTTCGACCACCAGCGTATAAACCTTCATGCATCACCTGTTCGGTTGGGCCGTCTCGGGCCATTCGGGGGCCAGCCAGTCGCGCCCGCCGCATTCGGGGCAGGGCGCGCGGGTGGCGATGATCTGCGCGCCGACCAGCGCGCCGCAGAGGCCACAGCATGTCTGGCCGTCCACGGCAAGGGTGCGCGCATCCTCGGGGCCGGGATTGACCAGGTGATCGGGCGGCAGCAGCGACAGGCCCGGCACCGGATGGGGCCTGCGAAAGACCGACACCCCGCCCCCCGCCTCCAGGAAGGCGGCGCGCAGCTCGCCCAGATTGGCGACGCCCGCAAGCCGCAGCATGGACTTGATCTCGGCCCGGCCCAGGTCGCGATGGGCGGCGGCGTCGGGCAGGATGCGCCCGTCGCGGACCAAGGCCACGGGGCGTCCGTCCAGCACCCGCTTGGCCCGGTCCGACCGCACGATCAGCCGGTCCAGCACCTTGTTCACCCCCACGACCACGGTGATCACCGCCATCGCCGCCAGCAGCGGCACGTCGGGATAGAACATCGCATCCCCCACCGCCGAGCCGAGCGCGATGACCAGCAGGAATTCCACCATCGACAGCTGCGCGATGCCGCGCCCGCCGATCCAGCGGATCATCAGCAGCGCATAGCCATAGATGATCAGCGTGCGGATCACGATCTCGGCATAGAACAGCGGCGGCTGGTCGCCCAGAAACATCCGGGCAAGGTCGAGGGGGATGACCTGGGGGTCCATGTCCGTCCTTGGATGATCGCGCCGCGACGGGTGTCGCGATGGGTTCGGCGCGCATCTCAACGGCGGCTCGGCGGGGCGGTTCCCGCGCGCCCCTGAACCGCAGCGCCGTGGCCGCGTTGTGCCGCCGAGCCTGCAAGGATTCCGCGATGACCACGCAACCGAACCTGACCCTGAATGACGGCCGGATCATGCCCCAGATGGGCGCCGGCATCTGGCAGATCGACGATGACGCGACGGCCGATGTCGTCGCGCAGGCCCTGCGCCTCGGCTATCGCCTGATCGACGGGGCCGCCGCCTACAAGAACGAGGCCGGGATGGGCCGCGGCATCCGCGACAGCGGCGTGGCCCGCGACGAGGTCTTCGTGACCTCGAAGCTGTGGAACGACGCGCAGGGCTTTGACGCCGCGCTGCGGGCCTTCGACGCGACGATGGATCGCTGCGGGCTGGATCATCTGGACCTCTATCTGATCCATTGGCCACTGCCCGCGCTGGACGCCTATGTCGAGACTTGGAAGGCGCTGATCCGCCTGCGCGACGAGGGGCGGGTGAAATCCATCGGCACCGCCAATTTCCACGAGCCGCATCTGCGCCGCCTGATCGACGAGACCGGCATCGCCCCCGCCGTGAACCAGATCGAGCTGCATCCCTCGCTGACGCAGGAGGGGCTGCGCGCCGTCAACCGACAGCTGGGCGTGGTGACCCAGAGCTGGACCCCCTTGGGCCGCGGCGACAGCTTCGACGCCCCCGCGATCCGCGATGCGGCGGCGCGCATGGGGTGCAGCGTGGCGCAGGTGATCCTGCGCTGGCACATCCAGCACGGCCTGTCGGTCATCCCGAAATCCGAGAACCCCGAGCGGCTGGCCGAGAACCTGGCCGCGCTGGAGCTGGAGCTGACCCCCGACGAGATGGCGGCCATCGACGCGCTGGACCGGGGCCATCGCACCGGCCCGGACCCGGACGAGTTCGACTATCGCCAGCCGCTCTGATCCAGCAGGCGGCGCATCAGGGGGCTGGCCGGGTCGGCCAGCGCCTCGATCACGTCGAAATGGTGGCGGCCGGGGTCGATCACGCAGTCCGTGGCCGCCCCCAGCCCCGCCCAGGCATCCGCCAGCAGCCGCGACTGGCGGATGAATTCCGGCCGCTCGGCCCCGCCGACCCAGGCCGTGACGGGGATGCCCATGCGCGGTTCCAGCAGGGCGGGGCTTTCGGCGCGGGCCTCGTCGGCGTCGAGGCGCAGCGTGCCGTTCATTTTGGTGCGCATCAGCGGCCGCAGGTCCGACAGGGCCGAGATCGGCAGGCAGGCCGTCACCCGCCCCGCCACCTCATCGGGCAGCACATCCGGACAGATCAGCCGCGCCGCCAGATGCCCGCCCGCCGAATGGCCGCTCAGCGCGATGGGCCCCGCCACCTGCGACGCCGCCTGCGCGACCTGATCGGCGACGATCCGCGTCATTCCGGCGATGCGGGCCTCGGGCGCCAGCGGATATCCGGGCATCAGGCAGGACCAACCCGCCGCCAGCGCGCCCGCCGCCAGATGCGACCAGACCGAGGGGTCGAAGCGCATCCAGTAGCCGCCATGGATGAACACCATCAGCCCCCGCGGATCGCCATCCGGCAGGAACAGATGCCCCCGCCCCAGATCCTGCGGCGGATGGGCCGCGCGAAAGGCCGCCGCGTCCTCGGTCCAGCGCGGCACATAGCCGTCGGCGCCCGGGATATGCGCGCCGTTCGCATAGGCAGCGTCCCAATCGGTGATCTCATAGAGCATGGCTCCCCCCTCTTTCGGGCAGCGAAACCCGGCGCTATCGTCGCGTCAAGAGGGAGAGCCGAATGACCGATTTCACCAAGACCCGCGCCGCGTTCCACCTGCCCGAGGGCATGACCTATCTGGACGGCAATTCCCTGGGCCCGATGCCCCGCGCCGCCGCGGATCGGGTCGCGACCATGATGCAGGACGAATGGTCGGACATGCTGATCACCGGCTGGAACAGGGCCGGATGGTATGTCCAGCCGCGCAAGGTGGGCGACCGCATCGCGCGGCTGATCGGCGCGGGGGATGGCCAGGTGGTCATGGGCGACACGTTGTCGATCAAGGTGTTCCAAGCGCTCAGCGCCGCCTTGGCCCTGCGCCCCGACCGCCGGGTGATCCTGTCGGACAGCGGCAACTTCCCCTCGGACCTCTATGTGGCCGAGGGGATCGCCCGCGCCCTGGGTGCCACCCTGCGCGTGGTCGAGCCCGAGGCCGTCGAGGCCGCCATCACCCCCGATCTGGCCGTCCTGATGCTGACCGAGGTCGATTACCGCACCGGCCGCCGCCATGACATGCCCGCCCTAACCGCCCGCGCGCATGAGGCGGGCGCGCTGGCGCTGTGGGATCTGGCCCATTCGGCGGGGGCGGTGGATGTCAACCTGCTGGGCGCGGATGCCGATTTCGCGGTGGGCTGCACCTACAAATACCTGAACGGGGGGCCGGGGGCGCCGGCCTTCATCTGGACCCATCCCCGCCATGCCGAGGCCGCACAGCCGATCCTCCAGGGCTGGATGGGCCATGCCGCGCCCTTCGCCTTCGACCAGGAATACCGCCCCGCCGCGGGGATCGAACGCATGCGCGTGGGCACGCCCCCGGTCATCGCCCTGACCGCGCTGGAGGCCGCCTTGGACATCTGGGATCAGGTCGACATGAAGGCCCTGCGCGCCCGGTCGATCGAACTGACCGAGGCCTTCATCGTAGGCGTCGAGGCCGAATGCCCCGATCTGGTCCTGAACAGCCCGCGCGACCCGGCGCGGCGCGGCTCTCAGGTGGGCTTTCGCCATCCGCAGGGCTATGCGGTGATGCAGGCGCTGATCGCCGAAGGTGTGGTGGGGGATTTCCGTGCGCCCGACGTGCTGCGCTTCGGCTTCGCGCCGCTCTACAACGATCTGGAGGATGTGGAGCGCGCGGTGGCGGTCCTGGCCCGCATCCTGCGCGATGGCAGCTGGGACCGGCCGGAATACCATGCCAAATCGGCGGTGACCTGAGGGGACAGGACCGGCGCGCGGGGGGTCCGGGGGGCAGCCAGCCCCCCGGCACGTCGCGGGACGCAGAAACGGCCCGGCGCTATTCGGCAGCCTCGCGCCGGGGCAGGACCCAGTCCGGGCGCGGGAAATGGCAGGTATAGCCGTTGGGGAAGCGCTCTAGGTAATCCTGATGCTCGGGCTCGGCCTCCCAAAACGCGCCGACCGGCTCGACCCCGGTCACGACCTTGCCGGGCCAGATGCCGGATGCATCCACATCCGCGATCGTGTCCAGCGCGACCTGCTTCTGCGCCTCGTCGATGTAATAGATCGCCGAGCGATAGCTCATCCCGATATCGTTGCCCTGCCGGTTCGGCGTCGAGGGATCGTGGATCTGGAAGAAGAACTCCAGCAGGCGGCGATAGGTGATCAGGTCGGGATCGAAGGTGATCTCGATCGCCTCGGCATGGGTGCCGTGGTTGCGATAGGTGGCGTTGGGGACATCGCCGCCGGAATAGCCCACCCGCGTGTCGATCACGCCGGGCAGCTTGCGGATCAGGTCCTGCATGCCCCAGAAGCAGCCTCCGGCCAGGACGGCGCGCTCAGCCATGATGCGCCTCCTCGACCTGGGACAGATAGTCGCCATAGCCCTCGGCCTCCATCCGGTCCTTGGGCACGAAACGCAGCGAGGCCGAATTGATGCAGTAGCGCAGCCCCCCCGCCTCGCGCGGGCCGTCGGGGAAGACATGGCCCAGATGGCTGTCGCCGTGCTTCGACCGCACCTCGACACGGACCATGCCGTGGCTGGTGTCGCGATGCTCGGTCACGTTGCCCTCGACTGGCTTGGTGAAGGCCGGCCAGCCGCAGCCGGAATCGTATTTCGCGGCGCTGACGAACAGCGGCTCGCCCGAGACGACATCGACATAGAGGCCCGGTTCGAAATGGTGGTCATATTCGCCGGTGAAGGCACGTTCGGTGCCGTTTTCCTGGGTGACGCGATACTGCTCCGGCGTCAGCCGGGCGATCGCATCGGGGGTCTTTTCGTAAGCCAAGGGCTTCCTCCGGGGTGATGAGGCGTTCTGCCAGTGATATGGGAACGCCCCATCCGAAGGAAAAGGATCACAGCCGGGCGACGGCCTCTTTTGCCGCATGATATTCCTGGGCCAGCCGGTCGATCCGGGCGGCGGCCGGTTCCACCGCGCGCACCGCGCCGATCCCCTGTCCCGCGCCCCAGATCGAGGACCAAGCCTTGGGCTTCGAGGATCCCGCGCCGAAATTCATCGCGCTGGCATCCGCGCCCTCCAGGTTGTCGGGGTCCAGCCCCGCCTTGCGGATCGACGGCGCCAGATAATTGCCCGACACGCCTGTGAACAGCGACGAGGTCACGATGTCGGCCGCCGTGCTGTCCACGATCATCTGCTTGTAGTCGGGCTGGGCATTCGCCTCCTCGGTCGCGATGAAGGGGCTGCCGATATAGGCCAGATCGGCGCCCATCACCTGCGCCGCCAAGACCGCGCGCCCCGTGGCGATGGATCCCGACAGCAGCAGCGGCCCGTCGAACCAGTCGCGGATCTCCTGGATCAGGGCGAAAGGCGATTGCGGACCCGCATGGCCGCCCGCGCCCGCGGCCACCGCGATCAGCCCGTCGGCGCCCTTTTCCACCGCCTTGCGGGCGAAGGTGTTGTTGATCACGTCATGCAGCGCGATGCCGCCGCAATCATGGGCGGCCTGGTTCACCTCGACCCGCGCACCAAGCGAGGTGATCCAGATCGGCACCTTGTGGCGGTGACAGATCTCGATGTCGCGTTCCAGCCGGGCATTGCTGCGATGCACGATCTGGTTCACCGCGAAGGGCGCGGCGGGGCGGTCGGGATTGGCTTGGTTGTGGCGGTCCAGCTCCTCCTCGATCCGGGTCAGCCAGGCGTCCAGCAGCGGCGGCTCGCCATCCTTTTCCCGCGCGTTCAGGGCGGGAAAGCTGCCGACGATGCCCGCCTTGCATTGCGCGATGACCAGTTCCGGCCCCGAGACGATGAACATGGGCGAGGCGATGACGGGGATGCGCAGGTCTTGCAGGATCGGGGGCAGCATGGGGTTCCTCCTTCGGTTGGGGGCATCTTCGGGCGGCGGGGCGGATCAGGCAATCGTGACGCGGCGGCAGGAACCCCGTCCGAAGCCCCCACGTTTTTCGCAGACAGTCACGAAAGGCATTTTCAGATGAGCGAATCCGTCAATCTCTTTGTCGAGGACACCAAGGGCGAAGGCCGCCCCGTCATCCTGATCCATGGCTGGCCGCTGAGCGCCGAGGCCTGGGAACACCAGATTCCCGCTTTGTCGCAGGCCGGCCACCGTGTCATCGCCTATGACCGGCGCGGCTTCGGTCGGTCCGACAAACCCGAGGGCGGCTATGACTACGACCGGCTGGCCGCGGATCTGGACAGCCTGATCGAGAATCACGACCTGCGCGACGTGACGCTGGTGGGCTTTTCGATGGGTGGGGGCGAGGTCGCGCGCTATGTCGCCAATCACGGCGAGGGGCGGCTGCGCTCGGTCGTCTTCGCCTCCGCCGTGCCGCCCTTCATGATGCAGTCCGACGACAATCCCGAAGGCCCCCTGACCGAGGACAAGGCCGAGGAGATGGAGAAGGGCGCCAAGGGCGACCGCGAGGCCTTCTTCGACCAGTTCACCCGCGATTTTTTCACTGCGAACGGTGAGTTGAAGGTGTCAGAAGAGGAGCGCCGGAAGGCCGTCGCATTGTGCCGACAAGCGGATCAGACGGCGCTGCTGGCCTGCATGGAGGCCTTCGGCACCACCGATTTCCGCGACGACCTGACAAAGGTGACCATCCCGACGCTGGTCCTGCATGGCGATGCGGACGGGATCGTGCCGCTGGAGGGGTCGGGCGCACGCACCCATCGCGCCATCCCGGGCAGCGAACTGGTCGTCATCCCCGGCGCGCCGCATGGCTGCAATGTCAGCCACGCGCGCGAGTTCAACGAGGCGCTGCTGCGCTTTCTGCAGCACTGATGCTGGGGGGCGGCGTCTTGGTCAGGTCCGGATCATCGTGATCTCGTCGACGGAAATGCCGTCGATAATCAGCGCGTTTGGGATCAGGCCGGTCTGCCGAAAGCCGTGGCGGCGATAGAAGGCCGTGGCCTGGGAATTGCCCGCCGAGACGGTCAGTTCGATCTGGGTGATGCCGGACCGCGCCGCATGGTCGATCACCGCCCGCAGCAGCCGGTCGGCAAGGCCCGTCCCGCGCAAATCGGCGCGCAGATAGACCATGATCAGGCTGGCGCGATGGGCCCGCCGCTCGCCGTTCTGTCGGATCAGGCCCATGATGCCGACCGGGCTGTTCCCCTGCATCGCCAGCATGATCGGGCCTGACATGCGCTGGCGCCATTCGGCCTCGGACAAGGCGGCCCAATCGGCATGGGTGTTGGCGAAGGCCTGCGGCTCCTCGATCAGCGATTCCAGCCGGATCGCCTGATAGAGCGGCAGGTCCTGCGGCTGCAGCAGCCGGATCGTCACGTCATCCATCGGTGTCCTGTCCGGTTTGCGGCGTGGCCGCCCTGATGCGGCCACGCCCTTGTCATGGCGTCAGTGGATCGCGGGCGGTCGGGGGCCTTCGCCCACCGCGCCAAGCCGCGGTCCCGCCTGGCCCACGCGGTTGCCGACCAGCAACCCGTCCGGCCCGGCGCTGACATGGACCGTCGATCCGTCCAGCACCTCGCCCGACAGCAGCAGCTCGGCCAGCGGGTCCTGGAGGGCACGCTGGATCACCCGCTTCAGCGGGCGCGCGCCGAAGATCGGGTCATAGCCTTGATCGGCCAGCCACATCCGCGCCGCCTCGTCCATGTCCAGCGTGATCTTGCGACCTGCCAGGCGTTTCTCCAGCCGCGCCATCTGCACCGTGACGATCCCGTCCATGTTCGACCGCGAGAGGCGGCGGAAGATGATGATCTCGTCCAGGCGGTTCAGGAATTCGGGGCGGAAATGGCCGCGCACCGCCTCCATCACCTGATGGCGGGCATCCGAGGCATCCGCCTCCTCGGGGAGATGCGACAGCGCCTGAGAGCCGAGGTTCGAGGTCAGGATGATCAACGTCTGCTTGAAATCCACCGTACGGCCCTGGCCGTCGGTCAGCACCCCGTCATCCAGCACCTGCAGCAGCACGTTGAAGACGTCCGGGTGGGCCTTTTCGACCTCGTCGAACAGGATCACCTGATAGGGACGGCGGCGGACGGCCTCGGTCAGCACGCCGCCCTCGTCGTAACCCACATAGCCCGGAGGCGCGCCGATCAGCCGGGCCACGGAATGTTTTTCCATGAACTCGGACATGTCGATGCGGACCATCGCCCCGTCATCGTCGAACATGTATTCGGCCAGCGCCTTGGTCAGTTCCGTCTTGCCGACGCCGGTGGGCCCAAGGAACAGGAAGCTGCCGAGCGGCCGGTTCTCGTCGTTCAGACCCGCCCGGGCGCGGCGGACGGCGTTGCTGACGGCGGTCACGGCCTCCTGCTGGCCGATCACGCGCTTGCCGATCTGCTCCTCCATCTTCAACAGCTTGTCGCGTTCCCCCTCCAGCATCTTGGCGGTGGGAATGCCGGTCCAGCGTTCGACGACTTCGGCGATCTGTTCGGGGCGGACGGCCTCCTCGACCATCAGCCCGTCGCCCTGCTCGGCCTCGGCCAGCTGTTTCTCCAGACCGGGGATGATGCCATAGGACAGCTCCCCCGCCCGCGCCAGGTTCCCCTCGCGCTTGGCCTGGTCCAGGTCGGCGCGGGCGCGGTCCAGCTGCTCCTTGAGGTCGCGCGACCCCTGCAGCTTGTCGCGTTCCGCCTGCCAGCGGGCGGTCATCTCGGCGCTGCGCTCCTGCAGGGCGGAGAGGTCCTTCTCCAGCCGGTCCAGCCGGTCCTTGGAGGCCGCGTCGTCCTCCTTCTTCAGCGCCTCGGCCTCGATCTGCAGCTGCAGGATCTGGCGATCCAGCTGGTCCAGCTCCTCGGGCTTGCTGTCGACCTCCATCCGAAGGCGGCTGGCCGCCTCGTCCATCAGGTCGATGGCCTTGTCGGGCAGGAAGCGGTCGGTGATGTAGCGATGCGACAGCGTCGCCGCCGCGACCAAGGCCGCGTCGCTGATCCGCACGCCGTGGTGCAGCTCGTATTTCTCCTTGATGCCGCGCAGGATGCTGATCGTGTCCTCGACCGTCGGCTCCTCGACCAGCACGGGCTGGAAGCGCCGGGCCAAGGCCGCGTCCTTTTCGATATACTTGCGGTATTCGTCCAAGGTGGTCGCGCCGACGCAATGCAATTCACCCCGCGCGAGCGCGGGCTTGATCAGGTTGGCGGCATCCATCGCGCCGTCGCCCTTACCCGCGCCGACCAGCGTGTGCAGCTCGTCGATGAAAAGGATGATCTCGCCCGCGGCGGTCTCGATCTCCTTCAGAATGGCCTTCAGCCGCTCCTCGAAATCGCCGCGATACTTGGCGCCCGCGATCAGTGCGCCCATGTCCAGCGCCATCAGCCGCTTGTTGCGCAGGGATTCCGGCACGTCGCCATCGATGATGCGCAGGGCCAGCCCCTCGGCGATGGCGGTCTTGCCGACGCCGGGTTCGCCGATCAGGACGGGGTTGTTCTTGGTGCGCCGCGACAGGACCTGCATGGCGCGACGGATCTCCTCGTCGCGGCCGATGATCGGGTCGATCTTGCCGTCGCGGGCCGCCGCCGTCAGGTCGCGGGCATATTTCTCCAGCGCCTCATAGCTGTCCTCGGCGGATGCCGTGTCGGCGGTGCGGCCCTTGCGGATGTCCGTGATCGCCGCATTCAGCGCCTGCGCGTTGACCGAGCCCGCCGCCAGAGCATCGCGGGCGTTCGTATTGACCATGGCCAGCGCCATCAGCACCCGCTCGGCGGGCACGAAGCTGTCGCCGGCCTTTTTTGCCACCGTCTCGGCCTCGTCCAGCACGCGCACCAGCGACGGGTCGATGAAGACCTGGCCGCTGCCGCCGGTCACCTTGGGCTGTTTCGCCACGGCGGCATCCACCGCCTCGCGCACGCGCACCGCGTCCCCGCCCGCGCGGGCGATCAGGTTCGAGGCCAGCCCCTGGTCGTCATCCATCAGCGCCTTGAGCAGATGTTCAGGCATCACGCGCTGCTGATTCTCGCGGATCGCGATGGTCTGGGCGGATTGCAGGAACCCGCGCGACCGTTCCGTGAACTTGTCCATGTTCATCGGTCTTCTCCTTTTGCTAAGCCCCCGTGCTGGCGGCGCCCTGTTGCGGCACGCCCCGGTCCGGGTCCGATGATTGGAATTTGGGGGGGTCGCAGGGTGGTTTCAAGCATGTCATAAGGCCCGCGGATCATGGATGGGGAACGGGCGATGGATGACCGGCTGATCGTGGCGATGGACGTGTCGAACGCACTGGACGGGCTGGCCTTGGCGGAGCGTTTGGGCGACGCCGTGGGGTTCTACAAGATCGGGCTGGGGATGCTGACCGGCGGCGGTCTGGCCCTGGCCAACGAGCTGAAGCAGGATCACGGCAAGCGCATCTTTCTGGACATGAAGCTGTTCGATATCGGTGCCACGGTCGAGGCCGCGGTGCGCGGGCTGGCGCAGTTCGATCTGGATTTCCTGACCGTGCATGGCGACCCGCATGTGGTCGCGGCGGCGAAACAGGGGGCGGCGGGGTCGAACCTGAAGATCCTGGGCGTGACCATCCTGACCTCGCTGGACCGGGCGGATCTGGATGCGGGGATGATCCAGGCGGGGAATCTGCACCAGATCACCGTGGAACGCGCGGCCCGGGCGTTCGAGGCGGGCGCCGACGGTATCATCTGTTCCCCGCGCGAGGCCGCCGATATCCGCGCCCTGCCGGGATCGCGGCTGATCGTGACGCCGGGCGTGCGCCCCGCGGGCGCGGCCTTGGGCGATCAGAAGCGGGTCGAGACGCCCGCAGACGCCCTGCAGGCCGGGGCCGATCACATCGTGGTGGGCCGCCCGATCTGGCAGGCGCCCGATCCGCGCGCCGCGGCCGAGGCGATCCTGTCCCAGATCCGCACGCATTAGACCGCCGCGCGCACCCAGTCCCGGAAATGCGGCACCGCGCGGGGATGGGTGACGAATTCGGCCAGGGGCATCATGCGCCAGCCCTGACCCTCGGGGCCGAATCGGGTGGCGGCGATCTGGTCGGGGCCGATCCGGCCCCGGAACAGCCAAGACCGCATCCCCGGCCCCGCGATTGAGGCGAAGGACCGCCCCCTGAGCGCGCCAGGCGGCAGGGTCAGGCCGAATTCCTCGGCCAGTTCGCGCCGGGCGCAGGCCTCGGGCCATTCCGCCCCCTCGCGCCCGCCTCCGGGCAGGTCCCAATGGCCGGGAAAGGGCAGGTCCGGCCGGTCGTCGCGCAGCAGTGTCAGCATCCGGTCGCCGCAGGTCAGAAGCAGCTTGGCGCCGTTGAAGGGGCGGGGGCGGGGCACCGGCCCTATTCGGCGGCGATGCGCCCGCCCGCCTGCGCGGCGCCGGGATCGGCCAGGCGGGCGATCACCCGTTCCAGACGGACGGCGAAATCGTCGAATCGGGGCAGGGGGGCGATGGCGGCCTCGTCCATATAGAGCGAGCGGTCGATCTCCAGCTGGATGACATGGACGTTCTGGGCCGGGCGGCCATAGGCGGAACAGATATAGGCCCCCGAGAAGGGCGAATTGCGGCGAATCACCCAGCCCTCGGATTCCACCGCCATGCAGACCGCATCCGAGATCCGCGCCGCCGCGGACAGCCCGTGGCGGTTGCCCAGAACCATGTCCGGGCGGTCGCCCTGCAGATGGCGCAGGGCGTCATGGGGCATGGAATGCATGTCGATCAGGATCGCCTGGCCGAATCGGGCGCGGGCCTCGGCGATCAGGGCCGACAGGGCGCGGTGATAGGGGCGCCAGCACAGGTCGATGCGGCGTTCGGCCTCGGCCCGCTCGATCGGGCGGTCATGGATGACGCGGCCTTGGCTGACCACGCGGGGAATCACCCCCAGCCCGGCCATGGTGCGCTGGTTCAGCGGATGGCGGGGCACGCCGCGCACGACCATGGGGTCGATCTCGTCCGGGCCGCGGTTCAGATCGACGATGCAGCGCGGCACGCGCGCAGCCAGCGTCACCGCGCCATGCCCCACCGCAGGCGCGATCAGCCGGTCGACGAAGGCATCCTCGGACGAGCGCAGCACGGGCACGGGCAGGCGGGTGCCGCGCAGGAACCAGTCGGGATAGGCATGGCCCGAATGGGGCGACGCGAAGATCACCCCCGCGGCCCATCGGTCGGGACGGTTCAGGACATAGGGCAGGTCGGGCTGTGACACGGCAACCTCGGCTTCCGGCGTGGTCGCATATAAACCTGAAAAATACGCTGCCGATAGGCCTTGAATCCCCCCGGGACGCCCGTTATAGACACGCGGACCAAGGCGATGGAGCAGGAATGCCCCGGACCCGAGGAACGGGCGGTTAGCTCAGCGGTAGAGCACTACGTTGACATCGTAGTGGCCACTGGTTCGATCCCAGTACCGCCCACCATTCTTTCGCCGCCCCCGGCCAATCGTCGGGGGCATTTCGTTTTCCAATGCGGCTGCGACGCGCCGCGACGATGGAGAAGACCGATGAAGGTTCGCAACTCGCTCCGCTCGCTCAAGAGCCGGCACCGCGACTGCCAGGTCGTGCGCCGCAAGGGCCGCATTTACGTGATCAACAAGACCAACCGCCGCTTCAAGGCCCGCCAGGGCTGATCGGCCGGATCACGGAAGACGAAATCACCCGCCCCGCAAGGCGGGTTTTTTCATGCCCGCGCCCGGGTGGGGGTGCGTTAAGGATTGCTTCACAATTGCATTCTGCGGAGGGCCGGGCTGGGGTATTCTGACCGGGACGGCGATGGGCCGGTCTGGGCGGGAACGGATCCCATGATGATTCTGGGCGGATTTCTGGGCGTGCTGATGGCGGGCCTGCTGCTGGACATGTCTTCGGCCGGCCAGCGCGATGCCGAACCCGATGAGGACGACATCCCCCGCGACGACAGCGATGGCGGGTCCGAGGGGACGCTGCCCTCGATCCTGCCCGAACCGCTGCCCGAACCCCTGCCTGACCAGCCCGAACCGGGGCCCGAACCGGATACGGCGATGATCGACCGCATCATCGAGGGGTCCGAGGATCTGGATATCCTGATGGGCGGCGCGGGCAATGACCTGATTCGCGGCGGCGGTGGTGATGACGACCTGCGCGGCGGCCTGGGTGACGACACCATCCATGGCGGCGAAGGCGATGACTGGATCCAGGGCGATGCGGCCTCTGGTCCGGGCGGCAACGATGTCCTCTATGGCGGGCCGGGCGATGACCTGCTGGCCGGGCAGGGGGGCGACGACATGCTCTTCGGCGAGGAGGGCGACGACACCCTGCTGGGCGGCGAGGGCAATGACACGCTGTTCGGCGGCCCGGGCAACGACATCTTGATGGGCAATGACGGGGACGACCTGCTGGTCTCGACCGCGGGGTCGGACGACCTGGAGGGCGGTCGCGGCAATGACGTGCTGATCGGCCATGACGGCCCCGAGACCGTCTGGATGAATGGCGGCGAGGGCGACGACACGCTGATGCCCGGCGCCCATGACTTCGCCTCGGGCAATGAGGGGCGCGACCTGTTCGTGCTGCGCATGGTCCAGGGCGGCGCGCCCACCATCGCCGATTTCGATGCCGCCGAGGACCGGGTCGAGCTGCATCTGGATCACCGCCTGGCCGAGACCGCCCAGCTGGGACTGCGCGAGGATGACGACGGCAGCTGGCTGTTGGAGGTGGACGGCCAGGCCGTTGGCCGCTTTCTGCAGCATGGCGGCCTGACCCTGGATGCGGTGCGCATGGTGCCCGTCGGCGCCTGACCCCGCCTTGGCGGTTGCCAATTCCGCGCGGATCGGCTATGCGCGCCCATCCGCCGGGGCCCGCCCCCGTGCGGTGGTTCACGGGCCTGTGCTGGACGACATCCCGGCCTGCGCCATCACCTCAATCCGAAAGGAGATCCCGATGTCGATCACCGTCGAAGAAAAGAACCGCGTCATCAAGGAATTCGGCACCAAGGAAGGCGATACCGGTTCGCCCGAGGTGCAGGTCGCGATCCTGACCTCGCGCATCGCGACCCTGACCGAGCACTTCAAGTCGCACAAGAAAGACAACCACTCGCGCCGTGGTCTGCTGATGATGGTCGCGCAGCGCCGCAAGCTGCTGGACTATCTGAAGAAGAAGGAAGAGGCGCGCTATACCGCCCTGATCGGCAAGCTGGGCCTGCGCCGCTAAGCCCCGCGACCGACCGCAGATCGACGCCCGCAGCCCCCGGCCGCGGGCGTTTTTCATGCGCGGGCGGCATCTGTCCTTTGGGGCAGGTCGTGGATATGCGCCAAGGGACTTCGGTCGATATAATCATTTGAAACCAATATGATAACGGAATATGTCCGCGCCCGGGCGGGCGATCGGACGCAATCGATTAAAACTGTCCCGATCCCGAAGTGGAGAAAGCTTAACAAATCCTTGATGGAAAATAACATCAAAGGAGAACGATCATGTTGCTGAACACCGTGAACAAGGGTGTCGTCGCGCTTGTCAGCGCGCCCCAGACCCACCAGGCCCAGCAGGCCCGGCCCGAGGATGACAAGCCCCGCGAGACCGAGCCTGCCGCCGCCCCGACATCCGGGGATTCCGGCGTGGTCTTCGACATCTCGCCCGAGGCGATCGCACGGCTGGAGGCCTCGGCCCCGGCGGTGATCGCGGCCCCTGCCGTGACGCCGGCGCTGATCGCGCCGATCACCATGGCGGGTGCTGCGGCCACCGCGCCGGGCCGGGCCGCGCCCGCCTTTGCCGGTCAGGCCGGGGCGGTCGAGCCCGCGGCCTCGCGCGCGGTGCCGGAGGGGGTGCGCGATGCCACAGCCCCCGCGGCCGAGGCCGAGGAGAGCCAGGCCCGCGCCTTTGCCGAAAGCCAGCTGCTGCGCGACCGCCTGCTGGAACTGGCGACCCGCGCCTATCAGGAAACCCAAAAGATGCAGCGCGTCCAGGACCTGGCCGCCCCCGCCACCACCCCGGGCGAGGCCGGACGGAACCTGCAGCCGCTGCGCCAGTCCCTGACCGCGTCCTGACCCGATGCCGGACGGGCGGCGGGGCTGCGGTCGCGCCGCCCGCCCCCCGGGGTCCGCCCCGGTGGGGGCACTTTCCAAGGCCGCCATTTTCCTGTATTCCGCAGACATCTGTGACGTGACGCACTGACCCCGGCGGACGCGAGAGGATTGGGGTCGGCGGCAATGGGGCCGCCATATGACACGGGGTGGCCGGAGGGCCGGCACATCCCCAGAGGACATCCGATGTTTGATGAAGTGAAGAAATCCATCCAGTGGGGCCAGGAAACGCTCACGCTGGAAACGGGCAAGGTCGCCCGCCAGGCCGACGGCAGCGTCATCGCCACCCTGGGTGAGACCAGCGTCATGGCCAACGTCACCTTCGCGAAGGCGCCGAAGCCCGGTCAGGACTTCTTTCCGCTGACGGTGCATTACCAGGAAAAATACTATGCCGCCGGCAAGGTCCCGGGCGGCTTCTTCAAGCGCGAGGCGCGTCCGTCGGAGAAGGAGACGCTGACCGCGCGCCTGATCGACCGGCCGATCCGCCCGCTCTTCGCCCCCGGCTTCAAGCATGAAGTCCTGGTGATGTGCACCGTGCTGAGCCACGACCTGGTCAACGATCCCGACATCGTCGCGATGATCGCCGCCAGTGCCGCGCTGACCATCTCGGGCGTGCCCTTCATGGGTCCGATCGCGGGTGCGCGGGTCGGGTTCTCGAACGGCGAATACGTGCTGAACCCCGAGGTCCAGGACATGGACCAGCTGCGCAACAACCCCGAACAGCGCCTGGACCTGGTCATCGCCGGCACCGCCGACGCGGTGATGATGGTCGAATCGGAAGCCTATGAGCTGACCGAGGAAGAGATGCTGGGCGCGGTCAAGTTCGGCCATGACGCGATCAAGCCGGTGATCGACCTGATCATCGACCTGGCCGAGGAAGCCGCCAAGGAGCCCTTCGACTTCCAGTCGCCCGATTACAGCGCGCTCTACAACCGCGTGAAGTCGCTGGGCGAGGCCGACATGCGCGCGGCTTACGCGATCCGCGACAAGTCCGAGCGTCAGGACGCAATCGCCGCCGCCAAGGACAAGGTGAAGGCCGGTCTGACCGAGGACGAGCTGGCCGATGCCAACCTGGGTTCGGCGCTGAAAAAGCTGGAATCGGGCATCCTGCGCGGCGACATCATCAGCGGCGGCGCCCGCATCGACGGCCGCGACACCAAGACCGTCCGTCCGATCGTGTCCGAAGTCGGCATCCTGCCGCGCACCCACGGATCGTCGCTGTTCACCCGCGGCGAGACGCAGGCGCTGGTCGTGACCACGCTGGGCACCGGCGACGATGAGCAGATCATCGACGCGCTGCACGGCAATTCGCGTTCGAACTTCCTGCTGCATTACAACTTCCCGCCCTATTCGGTCGGTGAAGTGGGTCGTGTGGGCAGCCCCGGCCGCCGCGAGATCGGCCATGGCAAGCTGGCATGGCGCGCGCTGCAGGCGGTTCTGCCCGCGGCGACGGACTTCCCCTACACCATCCGCGTCGTGTCCGAGATCACCGAATCGAACGGTTCCAGCTCGATGGCGTCGGTCTGCGGCGGTTCGCTGTCGATGATGGATGCGGGCGTGCCGCTCAAGGCGCCGGTCGCCGGCGTCGCGATGGGCCTGATCCTGGAGGATGACGGCCGTTTCGCGGTGTTGACCGACATCCTGGGCGACGAGGATCACCTGGGCGACATGGACTTCAAGGTGGCGGGGACCGAGAACGGGATCACGTCGCTGCAGATGGACATCAAGGTCGCGGGCATCACGCCCCAGATCATGGAGCAGGCCCTGGCCCAGGCCAAGGACGGCCGTCTGCACATCCTGCGCGAGATGGGCAACGCCCTGACCGAAGGCCGTCGCGAGTTCAGCGAGCACGCGCCGCGCATCGAGACGATGCAGATCCCGACCGACAAGATCCGCGAAGTGATCGGCTCGGGCGGCAAGGTCATCCGCGAGATCGTCGAGGTCTCGGGCGCCAAGGTCGACATCAACGACGACGGCGTGATCAAGATCGCCTCGGCCAATGCCGATTCGATCAAGAAGGCCTATGACATGATCTATTCGATCGTGGCCGAGCCGGAGGAAGGCAAGATCTACACCGGCAAGGTGGTCAAGCTGGTCGATTTCGGCGCCTTCGTGAACTTCTTCGGCAAGCGCGACGGGCTGGTCCATGTCAGCCAGATCGCCAACCGCCGTCTGGGTCACCCGAACGAGATCCTGAAGGAGGGCCAGGAGGTCAAGGTCAAGCTGCTGGGCTTCGACGACCGCGGCAAGGTCCGTCTGGGCATGAAGATGGTCGATCAGGAGACCGGTGCCGAGATCGACGAGAAGCAGGAACAGACCGCCGAGTGATCGGACCCGTTCCACGCTGTTGCAAAGGCCCCCCATGCGGGGGCCTTTCGCGTTCCGGGCGGCTTTACCCCGGCCGCGCCATGCGACAGATTGACCCGAAGCCCCAAGGGAAAGCCCGGCAATGGACGATGGTCTGAAGATCCTGACGATGAAATGGGGCACGCTCTATTCGGCGCAGGACGTGAACCGGCTGGCCGCGCAGGTGGCGCGGCACCTGGACCGGCCGCATCGCTTCATCTGCTTCACCGACGATCCCGCGGGGCTGGATGCGCGGGTCGAGCCGCTGCCCCTGCCGGAACTGGGCCTGCCGCCGGGGCGGGGCGACACGCGCTGGCGCAAGCTGGCGCTGTTCCGGCGCGATCTGGGCGGACCGGGTGCGCCCCTGTCGGGGACGGCGCTGTTTCTGGATCTGGACCTGGTGGTGCTGGGCGATCTGGGGCCGTTCCTGGACCATCCGGGCGATGTCTGCATCATCCGCGACGACGACCTGTTCCGCCCCAAGCCCCTGCGCCGGATCAACCCCGCGCGCGACCGGTTCCTGCACATGGTCGGCAATACCTCGGTCTTCCGCTTCGTCATCGGCAGCCATCCGGAGGTGCTGGACCGCTATCTGGCCGATCCCGGCGCCGCGGCCGACCGATACGAGCATGAACAGCAGATGGTCAGCGACATCCTGGACGGGCAGGGGGCGATGACCTATTGGCCGCGCGACTGGTGCGTCAGCTTCAAGAACCACTGCGTCGGGCGCGGGCCGGCCAGCTGGCTGCGCGACCCGGCCTGCCCGCCCGGTGCCAGGATCGTGTTGTTCGCGGGCGCGCCCAAGATGGCCGACGTGCTTGCCGGGCGCGGGGGCCGGTGGTATCGGCGCATCGGCAATATCGACTGGCTACGCCGTGCCTGGATGGCCGGGTGATGCGGCCATGAGCGCGATTGAGGACACCACAGCCATGTTCATCGTGACCGGATCGGACGACAATTACGCCGCGGGCGTGATGGTGCTGATCGCCTCGGCGGCCTTTCACAACCCCGATGCGCGCTTTGCCGTGCTGGACATGGGGATCGGCCCGGAAAACCGCGCCCGCATCGATGCGCTGGCCGACCGCTTGGGGGTTTCCATCGACCGGGTCGAGGTGGCGCGCGACGCCTTCGACCACATCGCGGTCGCGCGGTCGCATCTGACGCGCAGCACCTATCTGCGTCTGCTGATCCCGGACCTGTTCCCGGCCGAGGACCGCGCCATCTACATGGATTGCGACATGGTGGTGATGGACGACCTGTCGCTGCTGGCGCGGGTCGATCTGGGCGATGCGGTGGTCGCCGCCGTGCCCTGCCCCAGCCCCGACCCGGTCGAGGTCGCCGCCACCGGCCATGTCATCGGCAGCTATGTCAATGCGGGGCTCTTGGTCATGAACCTGCCGGTCTGGCGGCGCGAGGGCGTGGCCGCCCGCTGTCTGGAGCTGCTGTCGGACCCGGAGCGCCCGCTGCTGAGCGAGGATCAGTCCGCGATCAACATCGCGGCCCATGGGCGCATCCTGCCGCTGGAGGCGCGATTCAACACCTATTCCGATCCCGGATCCTACAAGCAGGCGGCCGATTTTCCCGATGCGCCCGCGGTCGTGCATTACGTGGTCAACAACAAGCCCTGGATCCTGCCGACCAGCCTGGGCGCGATCTGGCAGTTCCACGCCCGCCGCATCGCGGACCTGATGCCGCCGCGCCGCCAGCTGCCGCTGCGCCGGCGCCTGTCCTTGCTGAACCGGGACCGCAAGATGTATCTGGGGGTGGCCATGCGGCGGCGCAAATACCGGATGCGGCGCTGGATGCTGGCCCATATGAACGGCACGGTCGCCCGCGCCTATCTGGCCCGCGCCAAGGCACGGGCCAGCGCGATGGATCAGGCGGGATCCTTGGCATAGCGCAGATAGGGCAGCTTGATGTCCAGCGGCCCGAATCGGTCCTCGGCGGCCTTGTCATCCAGCGAAAGGGCGACGATCACGTCCTGGCCCGGCACCCAGTTGGCGGGGGTGGCCAGCGGCACGCCGTCGGTCTTTCGCACCGCGTCCAGCGCGCGCATGATCTCGGCGAAGTTGCGGCCCACGGACATCGGATAGGTCATGGTCAGCCGGACTTTTTTGTCCGGCCCGATGATGAAGACCGTGCGGACCGTCGCCGAATGCGCGGGCGTGCGGCCTTCGGAGGGCAGGTAGTATTCGGCGGGCAGCATGTCATAGGCCTTGGCCACGGTCAGGTCGCTGTCGTCGATGATGGCGAAATTCGCCGGCACGCCCGCGACCTTGCCGATATCGGCCTTCCATTTGTGGTGGTCGTCGACGCTGTCCACGGACACGCCCAGCACCTTGGTGCCGCGCTTCTCGAATTCCGGGGCCAGCTGGGCCACCGCGCCGAATTCCGTCGTGCAGACCGGGGTGAAGTCGCGCGGATGGCTGAAGACGATCGCATAGCTGTCGCCGATCCAGTCGTGGAACCGGATCTGGCCTTCGGTGGATTCGGCGGTGAAATCGGGGGCGGTGTCGCCGATGCGCAATGACATGTGGCGTCCTTTCGGTTGATGTCCTTCCGGCTCAACATAGGTCAGGCGGCGCGGATTGCCAGTGCCCCGGCGCCCTTGCGGATGCGGCGCCGGGGTGACAGGCTTTGCCGGGACAAGGAACAGGAGGATGTCATGGCCGATCTGCTGGACAAACGGAAATTCTACATCGACGGGGCCTGGGTCGACCCTGCGGCGGCGCGCGACCTGGAGGTGATCGACCCCTCGACCGAGGAGGCCGTGGCCGTGATCTCGCTCGGCGATCAGGCGGATACGGACCGGGCGGTGGCCGCGGCCAAACGCGCCTTTCCGTCCTGGTCCGCGACCCCGCCCGAGGACCGCCTGGCCGTCGTCGAACGGATCCTGGAGGTCTATGAGCGGCGCAAGCCCGACATCGCCCGCGCGACCAGCCTGGAGATGGGCGCGCCGCAGGACATGGCCTTGGCCGACCAGGCCGAGGCCGGGTCGTCGCATATCCGCAACTTCATCGCCGCCTTCAAGGATTTCCGGTTCGTCCGACCGCTCGGGGATCACGCCCCGACCAGCATGGTCGCATGGGAGCCGGTGGGCGTCGTGGGGCTGATCACGCCCTGGAACTGGCCCATGAACCAGGTCACGCTGAAGGTCATCCCGGCGCTGCTGGCGGGCGATACCTGCGTGCTGAAACCGTCCGAGATCGCGCCCCTGTCCTCGCTGGTCTTTGCCGAGGTGCTGGACGAGGCGGGCGTGCCGCCGGGCGTCTTCAACCTGGTGAACGGCGACGGGGCGGGCGTGGGCAGCCAGCTGACCGTGCATCCCGATGTCGAGATGATCAGCTTCACCGGATCGACCCGCGCCGGCATCGCGATCAGCAAGGCGGCGGCCGACAGCCTGAAGAAGGTCGTGCTGGAGCTGGGCGGCAAGGGGGCGAATATCGTCTTCGCCGATGCCGACGACAAGGCGGTGGTGCGGGGCGCGCGGCACTGCTTCTACAACACGGGCCAGTCCTGCAACGCACCGACGCGGATGCTGGTCGAACGCTCGGCCTATGACCGCGCGGTCGAGGTGGCGGCCCGCGTGGCCGAGGAGACGGGCGTCGCATCGGCCCATCAGCCGGGGCGTCATATCGGCCCGGTGGTCAGCAAGGACCAGTGGTCCAAGATCCAGGACCTGATCCAGGCGGGCATCGACGAGGGCGCACGCCTGGTCGCGGGCGGCACCGGCCTGCCCGAGGGCGTCAATCGCGGCTATTTCGTGCGGCCCACGGTCTTTGCCGACGTGTCCAACGACATGACCATCGCGCAGCAGGAGATCTTCGGCCCGGTCCTGTCTATCATCCCCTTCGACAGCGAGGAGGAGGCCGTGGCCATCGCCAATGACACGCCCTACGGCCTGACGAACTATGTCCAGAGCCAGGACGGCGCCCGGCGCAACCGGGTGGCGCGTCAGCTGCGGTCGGGCATGGTCGAGATGAACGGCGAATCGCGCGGGGCCGGATCGGCCTTCGGCGGCGTCAAGAAATCCGGCCGCGCCCGCGAGGGCGGCGTGATGGGGCTGGAGGAGTTCATGGACAGCAAGGCCATCAGCGGGTGGGACCGCGACGCCTGAGACCCGGCCTGCCCCCTGGGGCAGGCGGAGGCCGGGGGGACGTCCCGTCCCCCCGGACCCCCCTTGCCAGCGCGCCGCCCGAAACCCGCGCCCGGGGGATGGGGACCGCGGGGCACGACCCGTGCCACGCGCGAAAGCCGCCCCCCTCGATGGGGGGCGGCTTTCGCAGCCCATAGCGGTGGCGGGGGTCTCAGCCGATCTCGGCCAGAAAGATGTATCCCGCGCCATAGATCGTCTTGATCAGGCGCGGGTTCTTGGGGTCCTCGCCCAGCTTGGTCCGCAGCCGCGAGATGCGCACATCCATCGCCCGGTCGAAGCTGTCGCCCGCGGTGCCGCCCAAGGTCTCCAGCATCTGCGAACGGGTGATCAGGCGCCGGGGATTGTCGGTGAACATGCGCAGCACCTCGGCCTCGGCATGGCTCAGCGGCGTCTCGGCCCCGTCCGGCGCGATCAGCAGGTAACGGTCGAAATCCGCCGTCCAGCCCGCGAAACGCAGGGTCTGGGGCCGGCTGGCCGCGCCTTGCGCCGGGCGGCGTAGGCGGGCGCGGATGCGGGCCACCACCTCGGCCGGCTCGAAGGGCTTGGTGATGTAGTCGTCCGCCCCCAGCTCCAGCCCCGTCACCCGGTCCTGGACCTGCGCGCGCCCCGAGACGATGATGATCGCCGCCCCGCTATCCGCCGCCAGCCGGTGGACCAGCGCCAGCCCGTCGCGGTCGGGCAGGCCCAGGTCGATCAGGCAGGCATCGGGCGTGATGCGCCGCAGGGCGGCCTCGAACTCGGTGGCGCGGCCGAAGCTCTGGGTGCGGAACCCGGCCTGTTCCAGCGCCGCGGCCAGCAGCCGGCGGATCTCGGGTTCGTCATCCAGGACGGCGATCAGCGGGGCATCGGTCATGGGGCCTCCGGTTCGGGACGGTCGGGGGCGGCCAGGATGGCGGCCAGCCGGGACGGGGTGAAGGGCTTGGTCAGGACCGGCCCCTTGGCCGCCGCCCGCAGCGGATCGCCCGGCGGCAGCGAGGTCATCAGCACCAGCGCCACCCCGGCGGGCAGCGCATCCGCCAGATCGGTGCCCAGCCCGTCGCCCAGCTGCAGGTCGGACAGGATCACCTCCAGCCCCGGCAGATCGGCCAGGGCGCGGGCCTCGGTCAGGGTCGCGGCCTCGATCACCGCATGGCCGATCGCGGTCAGCTGGTCGCGGACCTCGGCGCGGATCTGGTCGTCATCCTCGACCAGCAGGACCATGCGTCGCGCCACGGGCCGCCATGGCAGGCGCAGCATCACCTGCGCGCCGCGCGGCCCGTTCGACAGGCGCATCGTGCCGCCGACCATCTTGGTCTGGTCATAGACCATGGACAGGCCCAGCCCCGATCCCTGGCCCTTCTTGGTGGTGAAGAAGGGCTCGGTCGCGCGGGTCAGCGCCTCGGGGGTGAAGCCCGGGCCGGTATCGCCCACCGTCACCTCCAGCCAGTCGCCGTTGCGCCGGGCCTTCAGCGTGATGACGCCTGGCGGCGCGATCGCGGCATTGGCGTTCAGGATCAGGTTCAGCGCGGAATCCTGCAGCGCGCCCGGATCGACCAGCAACTGCCCCGCAGGCAGGGACAGGGCCAGGTCCAGTCGCGTGCCCTCGGCCAGCGAGGGCCGGGCCAGCGCCGCCAGATCGCCCAGCAGGGCCGCGACATCCGTGGGCTCCAGCGCGGGTTCGCGCGCCCCGGTGATCCGCGCCAGCCGGTCCAGCAGCGCCGCCCCCCGACGGGCGGCGGCCAGGGTGCCATGCACGTCCTCGGCCGCGTCGGGCGGCAGGTCGCGCGCCGCCAGCCGCGCCTGCAGGCCCAGGATGATCGTCAGCAGGTTGCCGAAATCATGCGCCATGCCCGATGTCAGCCGCGCCGCCAGGTTGCGCCGCGCGGCATGGGCCAAGGCCTCGCGGGCCTGCACCTCGGCGCTGACATCGGTGGAGAGGATATAGACCCCCTGGCCGTCGCGATCGGGCGTCAGCGCGATGCGGATGCGCCGCCCGGATGTGGGATGCGTGATCTCGAAGACCTGCGGCTCGCCCGCCAAGGCGCGGTCCATGAAGGGGCGCAGCGTCTCGGCCGTGGCCGCCCCCAGGGCCTGGTCCAGCGTCAGCCCGACGATGTCGCCCGCAGCGCCCGGAAAGACCACCGGCAGCCGCCGGTTCGAGAAGGTGTAGCGGTATCCCGCATCCATATGCGCGATATGGGCGGGGACCATTTCCGTCACCTGCCGGGTGCGCGCCTCGGTCCGGGTCAGGACGCGCTGCGCCTCGGACAGGGCCGCGTTGGTCGCAGCCAGCTTGCGGTTGGCCGCCGCCAGCCGTTCGGCATTCCGCAGCACCTGTTCGGACAGCGCGTCCGACCGCGCGCGCAAGAGCGATTCCTGGCGCTTGATGTCGGTGATGTCGGTATAGACCGTGACCCAGCCCCCTTGGGTCAGGGGCGCCCCCTCGACCGCGACCCACCGGCCGTCTGCGCGTTCGCGTTCGAAGTAATGCGGCTGAAAGGTCCGGGCCTGGGCCACGCGCAGCGCCACCGCCGATTCGGGGTCCATGACCCGGCCATATTCGCCGCGCCGGGCCAGATAGCGGATCGTGTCCTCGAAATGCGTGCCGGGACGGGTCAGCGCGTCGGGCAGGTCGAACATCGCCTGATACTGCCGGTTGGCCACCGCCAGCCGCAGATCGGCGTCGAAGATCGACAGCGCCTGGCCGATCAGGTTCAGCCCCGACAGGGTCAGGTCGTCGCGGATCGCGTCCACGGGCAGGGGCCGGCCGTCAGGGGTCATGGGGTCTTCCTCCGGGCACAGGGTTACCACCGGGCCGCGATCCGCGAAAGCGGTGTAACATTTCGTTGGAATCGGGAAAAACTGGCGCAAGGATTGGCGCCAAGTCTGGGCGGGCCGAAACGACACGGGGAGGTGTCGCCAAGGCCGGGTGCCGCAGCGCCTTGAGGGAGGACAGATGACCCATCAGCCGACGCCCCAGGGCGATCTTCAATCCGTGCCCGCCTTGCTGGCGCGCAACGTCGCCCGGTTCGGGGACCGCCCCGCCTATCGCGAGAAGGAATACGGGATCTGGCAGAGCTGGACCTGGGCCCAGGCCGCCGAGGAGGTCCGCGCCCTGGCCCTGGGCCTGATGGCGCAGGGGCTGAAGCCCGGCGATCACATGGCGATCATCGGGCGCAACCGGCCGCATCACTACTGGGGCATGATCGCCGCGCAGATGTGCGGCGCGGTGCCGGTGCCGCTCTATCAGGACGCGGTCGCGGCCGAGATGGCCTATGTGCTGGACCATTGCGGGGCGCGCTTCGTGCTGTGCGGTGATCAGGAACAGGTCGACAAGGTGCTGGAGGTCGAACAGACCACCGGCGCCGGCGCGCGCATCGTCTATACCGACGGGCGGGGCCTCAGGAAATACGACCATGCCAACATGGTCTCGCTGGCCGATCTGCAGGCGCAGGGCCGGGCCGAGGCGGGGTCCCTGGGCCCGCGCCTGGACGCGATCATCGCGGGGCTGGATTACGACAGCACCTGCGTGATGCTGTATACCAGCGGCACGACGGGCAAGCCCAAGGGCGTGGTCCTGTCCAACCGCAACATCATCGAGACCGCCCGCAACACCGCCGAATTCGACCGCCTGACCGAGGTCGAGGAGATCGTCGCCTATCTGCCCATGGCCTGGGTCGGCGATTTCATCTTCTCGATGGGTCAGGCGATGTGGTCGGGATTCACCGTGAACTGCCCCGAGGGCGCGCATACGATGATGACCGACATGCGCGAGATCGGGCCCACCTATTTCTTCGCGCCGCCGCGCGTCTTCGAGGGTCAGCTGACATCCGTGATGATCCGCATGGAGGATGCCAGCCGCCTGAAGCGCTGGCTGTTCCGGCGCGGCATGGCGGTGGCGAACCGCGCGGGCCCGGCGCTGCTGGACGGCAAGACGGTGTCCCTGGGCGACCGCATCGCCTATGCGCTAGGCAAGATCTTCGTCTTCGGCCCGCTGAAGAACAGCCTGGGCCTGTCGCGTGTCCGCGTGGGCTATACCGCGGGCGAGGCGATCGGCCCCGAGATCTTCGATTTCTACCGCAGCCTGGGCATCAACCTGAAGCAGCTCTACGGCCAGACCGAGGCCTCGGTCCTCATCACACAGCAGCCCGACGGGCAGGTGCGTTCGGACACGGTCGGCGTGCCCAGCCCCGGCGTCGAGGTCCGCATCGGCGAGAATGGCGAGGTCTATTACCGCAGTCCCGGCACCTTCGTCGAATATTACAAGAATGCCGACAGCACCGCATCGACCAAGGATGCCGAGGGCTGGGTCGCCACGGGCGACGCGGGCTTCTTCGAGGAGGGGACCGGCCATCTGCGCATCATCGACCGCGCCAAGGATGTGGGCCGCATGGCCGACGGGTCGATGTTCGCCCCCAAATATGTCGAAAACAAGCTGAAGTTCTATCCCAACATCCTGGAGGCCGTGGTCATCGGCAACGGCCGCGATTTCTGCACCGCGATGATCAATATTGACCTGACCGCGGTGGGCAACTGGGCCGAACGCAACAACATCGCCTATGGCAGCTATCAGGAGCTGGCCGGCCATCCGCAGGTCTACGAGACCATCCGCGCCCATGTCGAGGCGGTGAACGCCTCGGTCGCGCAGGACCCGATGCTGTCGGGCTGCCAGGTCCATCGCTTCCTGGTGCTGCACAAGGAACTGGACCCCGATGACGGCGAGATGACGCGCACCCGCAAGGTCCGCCGCGCCGTCATCACCGAGAAGTATCACGACCTGGTCACGGCGCTCTATGACGGATCGTCCAGCCGCCATACCCGGACCGAGGTCACCTATGAGGATGGCCGCAAGGGCGCGATCAGCGCGACCCTGCGCATCGAGGATGCCTGCGTCTTCGGCGACGCGGCCCGGCAGAAGGCGGCGGCGGAATGAACATGGTCACCCAGGACGGATACATGACCGCCGACGGCCGCCAGATCGGCCCCGTGGTGATGGAGCTGCGAAACATCACCCTGCGCTTCGGCGGCGTGGTGGCCATCAAGGACATCAGCTTCGACATCCGCCAGGGAGAGATCCGCGCGATCATCGGCCCGAACGGGGCGGGCAAGTCGTCGATGCTGAACATCATCTCGGGCTTCTACAACCCGCAGGAGGGGCAGGTCATCTTCAAGGGCCGGCCGCGCCCGGCGATGAAACCCTATCAGGTCGCGCGCCTGGGCATCGCCCGCACCTTCCAGAACATCGCCCTGTTCGAGGGGATGTCGGTCCTGGACAACATCATGACCGGCCGGCTCAACAAGATGAAGGCCGGGTTCGTGTCCCAGGCCCTCTGGTGGGGCGCGGCCGAGCGCGAGGAGATCGAGAACCGCGCCGCGGTCGAACGCATCATCGACTTCCTCGAGATCCAGAACATCCGCAAGACGCCCGTGGGCCGTCTGCCCTACGGCCTGAAGAAGCGGGTCGAGCTGGCCCGCGCGCTGGCGGCGGAACCCAACCTGCTGCTGCTGGACGAGCCGATGGCCGGCATGAATGTCGAGGAGAAGGAGGACATGTCCCGCTTCATCCTCGACGTGAACGACGAATTCGGCACCACGATCTGCCTGATCGAACATGACATGGGCGTGGTCATGGACCTCAGCGACCGGGTGGTCGTGATGGATTACGGCAAGAAGATCGGCGACGGCACCCCCGCCGAGGTGCGCAGCAACCAGGCGGTGATCGACGCCTATCTGGGGGTGGCCCATGACTGAGCGCCCGTCTGACCTGAAAGGAACCGCGTGATGGATCAATTCATCTTTGGCCTGGAGGTCGTGATGAACGGCCTGATGACCGGGGTCATGTATGCGCTGGTGGCCTTGGGCTTCGTGCTGATCTTCAAGGCCTCGGGGGTGTTCAACTATGCCCAGGGGGTGATGGCGCTGTTCGCGGCGCTGACGCTGGTGGGCATCCAGAACGGCCAGGTCCCCTTCGCGCATCTGATCAACGCGGTCTTCGGCACCCAGCTGCATCATTTCGGCTGGACGGTGCCTGCGGTCCTGGCCATCGCGCTGACCGCGCTGGTCATGGTGGGGCTGGCCTTCGTCATCGAAAAGCTGGTCCTGCAGCACCTTGTGGGGCAGGAGCCGATTATCCTCTTCATGGCGACCATCGGCCTGGCCTATTTCCTGGAAGGCCTGGGCGACGTCATGTGGGGCGCCGACATCAAGACGCTGGATGTGGGCCTGCCGCAGGGCATCTCGGACCCGATCGAGGAGATCACGGCCAACTGGTTCGGCTACGGCTTCTTCATCGACCGGCTGGACCTCTGGGCCACGCTGATCGCGGCGATGCTGGTCGCGGCGCTGGTGGCCTTCGCGCAATACACCAAGCAGGGACGCGCCATGCGCGCCGTGGCCGACGACCACCAGGCGGCGATGTCGGTGGGCATCTCGCTGCGCTTCATCTGGGTGATGGTCTGGTCGATCGCGGGCTTCGTGGCCTTGGTCGCGGGCATCATGTGGGGCACGAAATCGGGGGTCCAGTTCAGCCTGTCGCTGATCGCGCTCAAGGCGCTGCCGGTGCTGATGCTGGGCGGCTTCACCTCGATCCCCGGCGCCATCGTGGGGGGGCTGATCATCGGGGTGGGCGAGAAACTGTTCGAATTCTCGATCGGCCCCATGGTCGGCGGCGCGACGGAAAACTGGTTCGCCTATGTCCTGGCGCTGATCTTCCTGGTCTTCCGACCCCAGGGCCTGTTCGGCGAACGCATCATCGAGCGGGTGTGACCATGGCGCTTCTTCGTTGCAGAAATACCCCGGGGGTGCGGGGGCTGGCCCCCGCTGACCGCGCTGAAAGGAACATCCAATGATCTATCGCGAGGCAGGCGACTTCAAGACCAGCTACCGGGATGACAGCCAGACCTTCCCGATCCGGCTGGACCGTTGGGGATATTACGCGATCCTGGCCGTGGCCTTCGGGATCATCCCCTTCGTCATCAACGACTACTGGGCCAATGCCGTGATGGTGCCCTTCCTGATCTACGCGATCGCCGCCTTGGGGCTGAACATCCTGACGGGCTATGCGGGTCAGGTCAGTCTGGGGACCGGGGGCTTCATGGCGGTGGGCGCCTATGCGGTCTACAAGCTGATGACCAGCTTTCCCGACGTGAACATCGTCATCCACATCCTGCTGGCGGGGGGCATCACCGCCGCGGTCGGCGTGCTCTTCGGCCTGCCCAGCCTGCGGATCAAGGGCTTCTACCTGGCCGTGGCCACCCTGGCCGCGCAGTTCTTCCTGGTCTGGCTGTTCAACAAGGTGCCGTGGTTCTACAACTATTCCGCCTCGGGCCAGATCACCGCGCCGACGCGCACGGTCTTCGACCAGGCCGTGACCGGCCCCGCCGCCAGCGCGCCCGCGAAATACCTGATCTGCCTGGTCTTCGCCTTCGTGCTGGCCTGGGTCGCGCGCAACCTGACCCGCGGCAGCCTGGGGCGCAAATGGATGGCCATCCGCGACATGGACATCGCGGCCGAGATCATCGGCGTGAACCCGCTGCGCGCGAAACTCTCGGCCTTTGCGGTCTCCAGCTTCTTCGTGGGCGTCGCGGGCGCGCTTCTCTTCGCGGTCTATCTGGGCGCGGCCGAGGTCGGCGAGGCCTTCGGCATCAACAAGAGCTTTCTGGTGCTGTTCATGATCATCATCGGCGGCCTCGGCAGCATCTTCGGCAGCTTTGCCGGTGCGGCCTTCATGGTGCTGATGCCGGTCCTGCTGAAGAACTTCCTGGTCGGCAGCATGGGCTGGCCCACCGATCTGGCCGCCCATATCGAGCTGATGATCGTGGGCGCCCTGATCGTGACCTTCCTGATCGTCGAGCCGCACGGCCTGGCGCGCCTGTGGCGCCTGGCCAAGGACAAGCTGCGGCTCTGGCCGTTTCCGCACTAACCGAAGAACCGGGCAACCGGCATCGCATCTCTGGGAGGAGACCCCGCAATGAAACTGACCCTTGCCGCCCTGGCCACCACGATGATGGTCGCAAGCCCGGCCTTGGCCGACCTGATCGTGCCCAACATGTCCTATCGGACCGGGCCCTATGCCGCGAACGGCATCCCCTATGCCGATGGCTTCGCCGACTACTTCACGCTGCTGAACGAGCGGGACGGCGGCATCGGCGGCCAGCTGGTGCAGGTCCCCGAATGCGAGACCGCCTATAACACCGAAAAGGGCGTCGAGTGCTATGAATCGCTGCGCGGACAAAGCCCGCTGGTGCTGAACCCGCTCTCCACCGGGATCACCTATCAGCTGATCCCGCGGATCACGCAGGACGGCATCCCGCTGTACACGCCGGGCTACGGGCGGACCTCGGCCAAGAACGGCGCGGTCTTTGAATGGGTGTTCAACGCGCCCGCGAACTACTGGGACGGGGCCTCGGTCGCGGTCAAGCACATCCTGGACCAGGAGGGGGGCGATCTGTCCGGCAAGAAGATCGCGCTGGTCTATCACAACAGCGCCTATGGCAAGGAGCCGATCCGCACCTTGGAGGAGCTGTCCCAGAAGCATGGGTTCGAACTCAGCCTGCTGCCGGTCGATGCGCCGGGCCAGGAACAGAAATCCCAATGGCTGCAGATCCGCCGCGACCGGCCTGATTACGTGATCATGTATGCCTGGGGCGTGATGAACCAGGTCGCCATCCAGGAGGCCGTGAACATCCGCTTTCCGATGGACAAGTTCATCGGCATCTGGTGGTCGGGATCGGAGAACGACGTGCGCGCGGCGGGGGCCGGGGCGGATGGCTACAAGGCGCTGACCTTCCACGGGGTGGGGCGCGACTATCCGCTCTATGACGACCTGCAGCAATATGTCTATGACGCGGGCAAGGCCGCGGGTGCGGGCGATCAGGCGGGCAGCGTGCTCTATTCGCGCGGCGCCTATTCCGCGCTGGTCATCGCCGAGGCCATCGCCAAGGCGCAGGAGCTGGCCGGCACATCCGAGATCACGCCCGCGCAGATGCGCGACGGCTTCGAGGCGCTGGAGATCACCGCCGAGCGCATGGCCGAGCTGGGCCTGCCCGATTTCGGCGCGCCCATCGCGCTGTCCTGCGAGAACCACGGCGGCGACGGCCTGGCCCGCGTGCAGCAGTGGAGCGCCTCCGAGGCCAGCTGGTCGCTGATCACCGACTTCATCGAGCCCGATGCCGAGATCCTCGACCCGCTGATCGCCGAGGACAGCGCGAACTATGCCGCCGAGGCGGGCATCCAGACGCGCTGCGAGTGACCCGATGCTGCCGGCGGCGGTCCTCCGCCGCCGGCCCAGACCCCAGAGGAGACCGCCATGTTCGACGCCGAGACCCGGACCGAGACGCTGCTGGACGTCAACAATATCGAGGTGATCTACAACCACGTCATCCTGGTCCTGAAGGGCGTCAGCCTGACCGTCCCCAAGGGCGGCATCACCGCTCTGCTGGGCGGCAACGGGGCGGGTAAGACGACGACGCTGAAGGCGATCTCGAACCTGCTGGCCAGCGAACGGGGCGAGGTGACCAAGGGCTCCATCACCTATCGGGGCGAGGCGATCACCGCGCTGGACCCGGCCGCCCTGGTCCGCCGCGGCGTCATCCAGGTGATGGAGGGCCGCCACTGCTTCGAGCATCTGACGGTCGAGGAGAACCTGCTGACCGGCGCCTACACCCGCCGCGACGGGGCCGCCGCGATCAAGCGCGACCTGGAGATGGTCTATGACTATTTCCCGCGCCTGCGCGAGCGGCGCAAGAGCCAGGCCGGATACACCTCGGGCGGCGAGCAGCAGATGACCGCGATGGGGCGCGCGCTGATGTCGCGCCCGCAAATGATCCTGCTGGACGAGCCGTCGATGGGCCTGGCCCCGCAGCTGGTCGAGCAGATCTTCCAGATCGTCAAGGCCGTGAACGAAGGCGAGGGCGTCACCTTCCTTCTGGCCGAGCAGAACACCAATGTCGCGCTGCGCTATGCCCATCAGGGCTATATCCTGGAGAATGGCCGCGTGGTGATGGAGGGTCCGGCAGCCCAGCTGCGCGAGAACCCGGACGTCAAGGAATTCTATCTGGGCATGTCGGATGAGGGACGCAAATCCTTCCGCGACGTGCGCAGCTATCGCCGGCGCAAGCGCTGGCTGGCCTGAGGGGGTCATCATGGGATATTACGACGAACTGGAAACGCGCGATCCGGGCCAGCGCGAGGATGCCTTGGCCCAGGCCCTGCCGCAGGCGCTGTCACGCGCCCGCACCGCGCCCGCGCTGGCACGCCTTTTGCGCGATGTGGACCCGGCATCCGTGACCGACCGTGCCGCGCTGGCCCGACTGCCGGTGATCCGCAAGGCCGAGCTGTCCGAGGCGCAGCGGAAATCGCCGCCCTTCGGGGGATTCACCACGCGCCTTGCCGCCGAGTTCGACCATGTCTTCCAGAGCCCCGGCCCGATCTACGAGCCCGGGCGGCGGGACGGCGACTGGTGGCGGTTGGGGCGGTTCCTGCATGCCTCGGGCGTGGGGCGCGGGGATATCGTGCAGAACTGTTTCGGCTATCACCTGACGCCTGCGGGGATGATGTTCGAATCGGGCGCGCGGGCGGTGGATGCCGCCGTTCTGCCCGCGGGCACCGGCCAGACCGAATTGCAGGTCCGCGCGGCGGTCGACATCGGCACGACCTGCTATGCGGGCACGCCCGATTTCCTCAAGGTGATCCTGGACCGCGCCGACGAGATGGGCGAGGTCTTGTCCTTCACCAAGGCGGTGGTGGGCGGCGGCGCGCTGTTCCCGTCGCTGCGCGCGCTCTATGCGGATCGGGGGATCGTGACGCGGCAATGCTATGCGACCGCCGATCTGGGCAATATCGCCTATGAGAGCGAGGCGCTGGAGGGGATGATCGTCGATGAGGGCGTGATCGTCGAGATCGTGCGCCCCGGCACCGGCGATCCGGTCCCTGAGGGCGAGGTCGGAGAGGTCCTGGTGACCACGCTGAACCCCGACTATCCGCTGGTGCGCTTCGCCACGGGCGATCTGTCGGCGGTGATGGCGGGCACCAGCCCTTGTGGTCGCACCAACATGCGCATCAAGGGGTGGATGGGCCGCGCGGATCAGACCACCAAGATCAAGGGCATGTTCGTGCGCCCCGAACAGGTCGCGGCCTTGGTCGCGCGGCATGGGGACGTGTCGCGCGCCCGCGTCATCGCCGACCGCCAGGGAGAGATGGACGTGATGACCGTCCAGCTGGAGACGGCGGGGCAGGGCGGCGATTACGCGGCCTCGGTCATGGAGGTGCTGAAGATGCGCGGCGACGTGCAGCTGGTGGCGCCCGGCAGCCTGCCCAATGACGGCAAGGTCATCGAGGATCGCCGCCACTATGAATAAGGGGCATTTGATCCGTTAACTTGTTCGTAACCCCCTGCCGGGGCCAGATGGGACCTGACCGGAACAAGGGGTGTCATCATGGCTGCGGACAAGGGCCTGAACGGGCCGTCGATCATCATCAAGCGCATCGAGGCGTCGGGCGATGGCGGCCATCATGGCGGGGCATGGAAGGTCGCCTATGCGGATTTCGTGACCGCGATGATGGCCTTCTTCCTGATGATGTGGCTGCTGAACGCCACGACCGAGGAACAGCGCAGCGGGCTGGCGGATTACTTCTCGCCCACGATCATGCAGTCGCCCTCGGCCACCGGGCGGGGCGGCGACGGCGATGCGACGGCCCAGCAGCATGCGGTCGATCCGGCCATGCCCCAGACCGAGGCCGCCGGCGATTTCGAGGAGATCGCCCGCGCCATCCAGGACAGCCTGACCGGCACGGGGGCAGAATCCTCCCAGCTGACCAACCTGCTGCAGCATGTGGTGACGCGCATGACCGACGAGGGGCTGGTGATCGAGCTGGGCGACCTGACCGAATCGCCCCTGTTCGTCGAGGACACCGCCCAGCCCCAGCCCGCGCTGACCCAGCTGGCCGCGATCCTGGCCCAGATCCTGGGGCATGTGCGCAACGACGTGGCGATCTCGGGTCATGTGCGCGCCTATCCCGAGACGCTGGTCGCGTCGCCCGTCTGGCCCCTGTCGGATGCCCGCGCCCATACCGTCCGCAACCTGCTGGAACAGCAGGGATTCGACGGCAGACGGGTCCAGCGGGTCAGCGGCTATGCCGACCGCAAGAACCGGTCGGGCAATCCGATGGACCCGCGCAACAACCGGATCGAACTGATTTTACTGAGATAGGGGCGGGGATTATCCTTATCTTAAGTCTTGTCCCGCAGGGTGGTCGCCAAGCTTGAATCAGAAAGGTGACTGCCCATGTCGATCTCCTCTGCGATGAATGCCGGCGTGGCTGGCCTTGCGGCCAATTCGTCGCGCCTTGGGACCATTTCGGACAATATCGCGAATGCCTCGACCTTCGGCTACAAGCGGGTCGAGACGGATTTCAACTCGCTGGTCGTGGGGCAGGGGGCGGGGCTCTATACCGCGGGGGCGTGCGGGCATCGACGCAGCGCGTGGTCACCCAGGACGGGGCGATCGTCACCACCTCGCATCCGCTGGACCTGGCGATGACGGGCCGGGGCATGCTGCCGATCACCACGCTGAACGATGCGCGGGGGGATGGTCAGCCCTCGATGCTGATGACGCGGACGGGGGCGTTCCGGCCCGATGCCGAAGGGCTGCTGCGCACCGACAGCGGTCTGGTGCTGATGGGCTGGCCCACGCTGCCCGACGGCACCATGCCCTTGGTCGCGCGCGACACCTCGGCCGCGCTGGAGCCGATCCGCATCGACACCAACCGCCCCGTCAGCGACCCCACGACCCAGGTGATGCTGGGCGCGAACCTGCCCGCGCTGGAGACTCTGCCCACCGGATCGGGCGCGGCCCTGCCGTTGAAGGTCGAATATTTCGGCAATCTGGGCACCTCGGAATCGCTGGACGTGACCTTCATCCCCGACACGACCGTGGCGGCCGGCATGTCCAATGCCTGGGTGGTCGAGATCCGCGACAGCGCCTCGAACGACGCGATGATCGCGTCCTTCCGCGTGACCTTCGACGACAGCCAGGGGGCCGGCGGTGCGCTGGCCACCGTGACCACGCTGACCGGCGATCCCTATGACCCCGCGACGGGCAGCATCCCGCTGACCGTGGGGGGCGGCCGGATCGACCTGGCGATCGGCGTGCCGGGCGGGACCTCGGGGCTGAAGCAGCTGGCCTCCAGCTTCTCGCCTTCGAACATCGCCAAGAACGGATCGCCGGTGGGCCAGCTGCTGACGGTCGAGGTCGATGCGCAGGGCTATGTCATGGCGACCTATGACACGGGCTTCGTCAAGGCGCTCTACAAGATCCCGGTCGTGGACGTGCCCAATCCCAACGGGCTGGTCGCGGTGCAGGGCCAGGCCTTCAAGGTCTCGCCCGCATCGGGCGGGTTCTTCCTGTGGGATGCCGGGGACGGCCCCACGGGCGAGATCGCGGGCTATGCGCGCGAGGCCTCGACCACCGATATCGCGCAGGAGCTGACGCATCTGATCACGACGCAGCGGGCCTATTCCTCGAATGCCAAGATCATCCAGACCGTGGACGAGATGCTGCAGGAAACCACCAACATCAAGCGTTGATAGACCGCCGCGCGGAGATCCTGAAGGGGGCAGCCGATGAGCATCGCCAAAGCCATTTCCAACGCCATGTCGGGCCTGACGGCCACCGCGCGGGGCACCGAGACCGTGGCCGCGAACCTGGCCAACGTGATGACGCCCGGCTATGCCCGGCGCGACCTGGCCGTCACCGCCCAGCTGCTGGGCGGGGGGGTGCGGATCGACGGCATCACGCGGATCGTCAATGCCAGCCTGCTGTCGGAATCGCGCCTGGCGGCATCGGCGGTGGGCGACGTCTCGGTGCGCGCGAACTTTCAGCTGCGGATGGAAAAGGTCATCGGCCTGCCGGGCGAGGCGGGGTCGCTGTCCAGCGCGCTGACCAGCTTTCAGACCGCGCTCAGCGCCGCCGCGACCCGCCCGGATGACGAGATCCGGCTGGCCCAGGTGGCCAGCACGGCCTCGGCCCTGGCCCGCGGCCTGAACGCCGCATCCGAGGCTGTCCAGACCGCGCGCGGCGCAGCCCAGCAGGGGATCGCCGCGGATGTGGCGACGCTGAACACCTCGCTGGAACGGGTCGCCTATCTGAACGCGCGCATCGCGATCCTGGATGCGGATGGCAAGGATGCCAGCCCGCTGATCGACGAACGCCAGCAGATGATCGACCGCATCGCCCGCATCGTCCCCGTCCAGGAGGTCCCGCGCGATGCCGGCAAGGTCGCGCTTTTCACCGCCGAGGGGGCGGTGCTGCTGGATGGCAGCGTGCCCGCCAAGCTGGGCTTCGAGGGGGCCGACCAGGTCACCGCGGGCCAGGTCGTGGGCGCGCCCCTGCAGCTGCTGTCGCTGAACGGCCAGCCCTTGGAGCCTGCTCAGATGCGGCTGTTTGGCGGCGGATCGCTGGCGGCGCAGTTCCAGATCCGCGATCAGCTGGGCCCCGAATTGCAGGCCGAGCTGGACGACATGGCCTTCGAGCTGCATCAGCGCCTGGCCGATCCGGCGATCGATCCCAGCCTGGGGGCGGGCGATCCGGACCTGTTCACCGATCGCGGCGACCCGGCGACGGCCGCCACCGTCACGGGGCTGGCCGGCCGCATCGCGGTCAATGCCGCCATCGACCCGGGCCAGGGCGGGGCGCTGTGGCGCCTGCGCGCGGGCCTGGCCGCCGCGTCGCCCGAACCCACGGGCCATTCCGCCGTCCTGACCGCGCTGGCCGAGGCCTTGGACCGCAACCGCCCCCCGGAGGCCGGCAGCAGCTTCGTCGGCCAAGGCAGCCTGGCCTCGCGCTTCGGCACGGTGGAATCGCGGGTCTCGACCCGCCGGGTCGAGGCGCAGGCCGACATGGCCATCCGCACCAGCCGCCAGGCGACGATCACCTCCAGCATCATGGCCGACGGGGTCGATACCGATGCCGAGATGCAGCGCCTGCTGCAATACGAACAATCCTATGCCGCCAATGCCCGCGTCCTTGTCGCGGTCGATGAAATGATCAAGCAGCTTCTGAGGATCTGAGGCCATGACCCTGAACAGTATCGGCGACCAGGCGCGATCCTTTGCCCTGAGCCTCGCATCGAACCGGATCAAGACCACGCTGGCCACCCTGACGCAGGAGGTCGCGTCGGGCCAGGTCGCCGATCTGGGCGCCCGGCTGGACGGCAACACCCGCGCCCTGCACGACATCGAGACGCGGATCGAGATCGCCACCCAGCTGCGCCGCAACGGATCGGATGCCGGCGCGCGCCTGCAGGCGGTCCAGGACATGTTCGAAGGTGTCCGCCTGATCACGACCCAGCTGGGCCTCGGCATGGCCAGCGACCCGTTCTCGACCACGCCGATGGTCGTCCAGACCCGCAGCGCCGAGGCCGCCCAGGTCTTCGAATCGGTGATCCAGAAGCTGAACGGCACCCATGCGAACCGCCACCTGCTGGCGGGCGAGGCGCCCGACATCCGCCCCATCGCCGAGCCGGGCCAGATCCTGGACAGCTTGCAGGCGCTGACCGCCGGGATGACCACCGCCGATGACATCGCGACCGCGGTCGCCGCCTGGTTCGACGCGCCCGCCGGGGGCGGGGGCTATCTGGACACGGCCTATTTCGGCACGCTCGGGTCCGCGCAGCGCATCGCGGTGGGCGAGGGCAGCGTGGTCGAGATGGGCACCACCGGCGCGTCGCCCGCCGTGCGCGACATCCTGAAGGGCCTGGCGACCGCCGCCCTGGTCGATCGCGGCGCCTTGGCCGGCAACCTGGCCGAGCGGCACCAGCTGCTCTCCGCCGCCGGACGGCAGATGGTCTCGGCCGATTCGCAGATCCTGACCGAGATGGGTCGCGTGGGCCTGGCCCAGCAGACCGTCGAACAGGCCTCCGTCACCGGGACCTCGACCCTGAACAGCCTGAACCGCGCCCGGTCCGACATCCGCGGCGCCGATCCCTTCGAGACCGCCGCCGCGCTGACCGAGGTGCAGAACCAGCTGGAATCGCTTTATGCGGTGACGGCGCGGCTGTCGAAACTCAAGCTGGTGGATTATCTGCGGTGAGAACGCTCCTGAATGCCCTGATCCTGTGGATCGCCGTCGCGGGCGCGGCACTGGCCGTTCCGGTCCGCATCAAGGACCTGGCCGATTTCGACGGCGTGCGCGGCAACGACCTGGTCGGTTACGGCCTGGTCGTGGGCCTGGACGGGTCCGGCGACGGGATGCGCAACGCCCCCTTCACCGAGGAGATGCTGGCCGGCCTGCTGGAAAGGCTGGGCGTCAACGTCACCGATGACGCGCTGCGGTCCAAGAACGTGGCGGCGGTGATCGTCACGGCCACGCTGCCGCCCTTCGCCCGGTCGGGCAGCCGGATCGACGTCAATGTCTCGGCCATCGGCGATGCCAAGAGCCTGCTAGGCGGAACCTTGGTGATGACGCCCCTGAAGGCCGCGGACGGCAATATCTATGCCGTGGCGCAGGGGTCGATCATCGCGGGCGGTGCCTCGGCCCAGGGCGATGCCGCGCGGGTGGTCGAGGGCGTGCCCACCACCGGCAGCATCCCGGTCGGCGCCCGGGTCGAACGCGAGGTCGAGTTCGACTTTGCCGGGATCAACGACATCCGCATCGCGCTGCGCAACGCGGATTTCACGACCGCCACCCGGGTCGAGGACGCGATCAACCGCGACTTCAACAGCCCCTTGGCCGTCACGCTGGACAGCGGGACGGTGCTGGTCAATTTCCGCAACCTGGGCGCGGTGAACCCGGCCCGCGTCGTCGGTCGCATCGAGAACCTGCTGATCGAGCCCGAGGACCGCGCCAAGGTCGTCATCGACCACAAGTCGGGCACGATCGTGGTGGGCGAACGGGTCCGCATCTCGCGCGTGGCGGTGTCGCAGGGCAACCTGACCCTGCGCGTGGCCGAGGCGCCGGTCGTGTCACAGCCCAACCCCTTTGCCGCGGGGGCGACGGTGACCGTGCCGCGCACCGCCGTCGACATCACGCAGGAGCCGGGCATCGGCTTCGTCGAGGTCGCGGGCGAGACGAATCTCAGCGATCTGGTCGAGGGGCTGAACGCCCTGGGCGTGCGCCCGCGCGACATGATCGACATCCTGAAATCGATCCATTCCGCAGGCGCGCTGCATGCGGACCTGATCGTGGAGTGACGCTCAGGCCCGCAGCGCGCCGGTCATCGCCGACAGCCACAGCGCCGCCGTGCCCGCGCGGGTCTGACGATAGAACCCCCCCCGTCGCAGGTCGATCACGGCCCGCGGCGGGGGATTGCGCATGACGCCGTCCAGGCGCGCCAGCAGGTCCCGGCTGTCCGGCGGCAGATCCAGCGCGGCAAGGCTGTCATAATTCGCCCGCAGCCAGGTCCCGAAATCGCCCGCCATCAGGCGGCGCAGGCGGGCGGTCATGGCCGGGATGGTGTCGTTGCGACCGACCTCGCTGGCCTGATGCTGACGATAGAGCAGGCAGGGCCGCGGATCATGGATCAGCCGCGCGCCGCTGGCCGCCATCAGCTGATAGGCCCACCAGTCATGCGAGATCACCCCCGCCCGCCGCGCCGCGGGCGCCGCATCGCGCAGCACCCGCACAGCCGCCGCGTTGAAGACCGAGCTGTTGCCCGCCATGCAGGCCTGGACCAGCGCGTTGCGCAGCCCGAGCGGGCGCGTGAACCGCCGCGATGGCCGGATCGGGTTCAGATCGGGATCGGCGATGATGGTGCGCGCGGCGTAATGGCCGGGGCGCGGATCCGTGCCCAAGGCCTCGACCGCGCGGGACAGCTTGTCGGGGAACCACCGGTCGTCCTGGTCGCAGAAGGCCGCCCAGGCCCCGTCGGGCACATGGTCCAGCGCCGACAGGAAGTTCATCGTGGCCCCTTGGCGCGGGCCGTCGATCACCGTGACCTGGCCCGCGGGCCGCGTCGCGGCGAAGGCCAGGGCCAGGTCGCGGGTGGCGTCGGTCGATCCGTCATCCGACAGGATCAGCGACCAGCGCGGCCAGTCCTGCGCCGCGATGCTGTCCAGCTGGACCTGCAGATGCGCCGCGCCGTTGTAGCTGGCCAGCAGGATGACGACATGAGGCGACACTGCAGCCCCTTTCCCCGAAATGATGCGGCCCGACCCGCGAAGGGGGCCGGGCCGGTTCTGGCGCGCCGTCGGGAAAAGGGCAAGCGGTTAGCCGGAATGGCGGGCGATATCCTCGATCAGCACGGCCGAGACGGGCAGGTCGGTCGCCGCCCGCGCCGCCGCGGCCAGGCTCTCGCGCAGCGCGGCCAGGTTGCGGTCGGCGGTGAAATTGCCGTCGAAGCCGCCGGTATTGGCGTGGATCATCAGCTGGCGCAGCAGCGCGTCGCGCAGGGCGTGTTCCTTCTTGGCCAGTTTCGGCAGGGTCTCGGCATCGGTCTGCAAGGTCAGGGTCAGGATCATCATGTCGCGCATGTCCCCTTGGCGGACCAAGGGGACGAAGAACTGGGTCGGGAACCGGAACCAGGCCGGCTCGCCCATCGTATGGTCGGGCTTGGCGACCGCGACCTCGGCCCCGTCCTCGGCGCCCGCCTCGGCATGGGTGTCATCCTTGGCGCCCGATCCGCGCAGCATGTCGCCCCCGAGGGCGCCGCCGACAAGCGCCAGGACCGGAACGGCGATGGTCATCAGTTTCTTGATCACGGTCGCACCTCAATAGGGCAGAAGGATGTCGGCGATCTGCTGGCCATAGCGCGGCTGCTGCACATCGGTGATCTGGCCGCGCCCACCATAGGAGATCCGCGCCCCCGCGATGCGGTCATAGGCGATCTCGTTGTTGCGGCCGATATCGCCGGGGCGCACGAAGCCGCTGACGGTCAGCTCGCGCAGCTCGAAGTTCACGCGCACCTCCTGGGTGCCCTCGATATGCAGGCTGCCATTGGGCAGGGTGTCCACGACCGTCGCCGCGACCCGCAGGGTCAGCTTGTCGCGCCGCGAGATGTTCCCGTTGCCGCGATAGGAGGAGGAGGCCGAGGCGTCGGCCAGATTGTCGAAGCCCGCCCCCTCGGGCAGCTTGTCGGCCAGGCGCTGCGGGATGCCGACCATCTGCGGGATCGACAGGTTCTCGCGCGAGCTGCGGTTGCGGCCGCTGCTGTTGCTGATCTCGGCGCGGTCGTCGATCTCGATGACCACGGTCAGGATGTCGCCGCGGATCGCGGCGCGGCGGTCGCTGATCAGCGAGGACTGCGTCCCCGCCCAGAGCGATGCCGAGGCCTCGGGGCGGCCGGAATTCAGCGGGATCTCCAGCGGCGGGTTGGTCATGGCCATGAATTCCTCGCTTTCGCGGGGCGATGTCAGCTGGGGCGCCTGGCCCACATTGACGGCGCGCGCGCAGCCCGAGGCGGCCAGGATCAGGCACAGCAGATAGGCGGGTTTCATCGGTCTTCCTTTCAATTCAGCACGATCAGGCTGCCATCGGGCATGACCTGTGCGGTCACCGTGCTGCGCGAGCCCATGTTCATGACGCGGATCAGATCGCCCGCCGCGCCGTCGGACATGGCGCGGCCCTCGGTGTCGATCCGCAGCCCGCCGCGCTGAAAGCTGAGGCGGACGATCTGGTTGCGGCCGATGACGCGGGGGGCCTGCAGCATCGTCGCGTGGATGGGGCGGCCTTCGTAGATGGTGATGCGGGTCTGCATCCCGATGGCGGCCGCGGGATCGGTCAGCCCCGGGCGGGGGCTTTCGGTGACGGTCAGGTCGGCGGGCGCGATCACATGGCCCGCCGGCAGGGTGCGCGAGGCCCCCAGGCCCCCCGCCGCCGCGGCCCCCGGCCACAGCAGCAGCGCCAGGATCAGCGCGCGCATCACCGCACCTGCGTCGTCGCGCCGAGCATCTGGTCGGCGGCGGTGATGACCTTGGCGTTCAGCTCGTAGCCGCGCTGCGCCTTGATCAGCTCGGTGATCTCGCGCACGGCATCGACCGAGCTTTCCTCCAGATAGCCCTGGCGCAGCGTGCCCAGCCCGTCCTCGCCCGGGTTCACGACCTGCGCGCCGCCCGATGCGGCGGTCTCGATGAAGAGGTTCGACCCGATCGCCTCCAGCCCCTTTTCGTTGGCAAAGCCCGCCAGCGTGAACTGGCCCAGCAGCTCGGCCTCGACCCGGTCGCCGAAATAGGCATAGACCTCGCCCCCGGCATTGATGGTGATGGCGCGGGCATCGTCGGGAATGGCGATGTTGGGCACGACCGGATAGCCGTCCGAGGTGACGATCAGCCCGTCGGGCGACCGCTTCAGCCCGCCGTCGCGGGTATATCCCGACAGGCCCGAAGGCAGCGTGACCTCCAGATAGCCGTCGCCCTCGATGGCCAGGTCCAGGTCGCCGCCGGTGGCGACGGACGCGCCCTGCTGCAGGTTCACGCTGACCGCGGTGGGGCGCACGCCCAGGCCCAGCTGGACGCCTGCGGGGATGACGGTGCCATCGGCGGCGGTGACGCTGCCGGGGCGGGCGGCCTGCTGGTAATGCAGGTCGGCGAATTCGGCGCGGCGGGCGTTGTAGCCCGTCGTCGACATGTTCGCGAGGTTGTTCGAGATGACCTCGACGCGGGTCTGCTGGGCGCTCATGCCGGTTGCGGCGATCTGCAGGGCTCTCATGGCGGGTCCTTATCGGGTCATGGCGGTGATCGCGCCGCGGATGCGCTGATCCTCGGCGTCGAGGAATTTCTGGCCCAGCTCGTAGGCGCGCTGGACCTCGATCATGCGGGTGATCTCGAAGATCGGGTCGACGTTGGAATCCTCCAGGAAACCCTGGCGGATGCGGCCGTCCTCGATCGGTTCGGGGGCGCCGTCGATGGCGAAGGCGGTGCCGCCTTGGCGCGTCAGGTCGGTGCCCTCGGGCGCGGCCCACAGGCCGATGCGGCCGAAGGGCAGGCCGTTGGACGACAGCGTCCCGTCGCCGCCGATCGACACGCCGTTGGCGCCCGCCGGCAGGATGATCGGGGCCTGTCCCTCGTCCAGCAGGCGGTGGCCCTCGGCGGTCATCAGCTCGCCCTCGGGCGACGGCATGAAGGCGCCGGCGCGGGTCAGCCGCAGCCCGTCGGGCGATTCGACCAGAAAGAATCCCTCGCCCTCGATGGCCAGGTCCATGCTGTTGTCGGTCTGGGTCAGCACCCCCTGGTTCAGGTCCAGCATCCGGCCGCGCGCATGGCCCATCGACAGCGTGTCGCCCCGCCGGTCCAGCGCGGTCAGATGTTCGGCAAAGATCACCCCCTCGCGGCGATAGCCGGTGGTGTTGGCATTGGCGATGTTGTTGGCGACGACGCGCATCTCGGCCATCAGGCCCGATTGCCGCGTCAGGTTGGCATAGATGGCGTTGTCCATCTCAGCGCCCCGCGATCATCGGGATGATCTGGCCCAGGTAGAAATCGGCCAGGGTCGTGGTCATGAAGCTCATCGAGACCCAGAAGACGATCAGCATCAGCCCGACCTTTGGCACGAAGGTCAGCGTCATCTCCTGGACCGAGGTCAGCGCCTGGAAAAGGCCGATGGCCACCCCCGCGATCAGCGCCACCCCCAGTAGCGGGGCCGAGATGCGCACCGCGATCAGCAGCGACTGGCGCAGCATGTCGAAAAGGACCGTCTCTCCCATCACAGGTTCCCCTTCATCACACGGGCATCCGCAGGATTTCCTGATAGGCCTCGACCACCTTGTCGCGGATGGCGACGACGGTGTTCATGGTCAGCTCGGCCTCGGCGATGGTCTGGACCAGCTGGTGGGTGCTGACCTGACCGGTCATGGCGCCGGTCGACACCTGGTCGACCTGGGCCATCTGGGCGGCGAAATCCTCGGCCGCCTGGCCGATGCGGGCCAGGGGCTGGGCGCCGGGCTGCGGGGCGACCGCGGTGCGGGCGGCGGAATAGGCGGATGCGGCATTCAGTCCGGTGATCATGGGGGGCGGCCTTTCTAGCGGCGAAGCAGGTCAAGAAGGGATGAGCTCATCTGCCGAGTCTGTTCGAAGACCCGCAGATTTGCCTCGTAGCTGCGGCCGGCCTCGCGGCTGTCGGCCAGCTCGATCACCAGATCGACGTTCGAGCCTTGGTAATATCCCTCGGCATCGGCCAGGGGATGGGCGGGGTCGTGGATGCGCGGCAGCGCGCTGCGGTCCAGGCGGGTGCGCCCGGCCTCGACCTCGCCCGTGGGGCGGCCGAAGCGGATGGATTCCTCGAAGCTGACCAGCTTGCGGCGATAGCCGGGCGTGTCGGCATTGGCGATGTTTTCCGCGGTGTGGCGCAGGCGTTCGGATTGCGCGCGCATCCCCGACGCCGCCATGCGCAGCGGGGTGATCGGATCGGTCATGTCGTCATCCTCTTACCGGCGGCCCAGGCTGGTCCGCATCAGGTCCAGGCCCGACCGATAGACGGTCAGGGACAGGTCATGCTGGCGTTTCACCTCGGCCATCCGGACCATCTCCTCCTCCAGCGAGACCGCGTTGCCGTTGGGCGAGGCGGGGCCTTCGGTGTCGATCACGCGGGCGGAGGCCGGGGACCATTGCGGCGTGTCGACATGGCGGGGATGGGTCGCGCGCATCCCGCCGGCACGGTCGGCGCGACGATAGCTTTCGTCGAAGGGTTGCAGGTCGGACGCCCGGAAACCGGGCGTGTCGGCATTGGCAATGTTGCGCGCCACCTCGATATGGCGCTGCTGGACATGCTGGCTGAGCGCGCGGGCCATCCGCATCATCTCGGTCTTCTCAAACATGAGGCTTCTCCTCAATCTCGATAAACCCGGTCTTAACCCCGAATGGTTTAGAAACCGTTTCAGGGTTCAGGAAACCGGACAGAGACGGGGCGGCGGAAATGGATAAACTTGACTCGATCACGCGGCGGCTGTCGCAGCTGCGCCTGGCGCGCCATCACGGGCGGGTCCAGTCGATCCGCGCCGGCCTGATCGCGGTGGAGGGGCTGGCGGGGCGCGCATCGGTCGGCGACCGGCTGCGGATCGCGCTGTCCCAGGGCGATCTGGGGGGAGAGATCGTGGGCCTGACGCCGCGCAGCGCCCAGGTCCTGCCCGAGGGCCCGATCGAGGGGCTGTCGGTCGGCGCCGACGTGACGCTGCTGCATGCGCCGCGAATCGCGCCCTCGGACGGCTGGATCGGGCGGATCATCGACCCCCTGGGCCAGCCGCTGGACGGCCGCCCCCTGCCGCCCGGCCCTTGCGACCGGCCCTTCCGGGCCGAAGCGCCGCCCGCGGTCGGGCGCAAGCGGCTCGGCGCGCGGCTGGATACCGGGATGGCGGTCTTCGACACGCTGCTGCCCTTGGTCGCGGGTCAGCGGATCGGTCTTTTCGCGGGCTCGGGCGTGGGGAAATCGACGCTGCTGTCGCAGATGGCGCGGGGCGTGCAGGCGGATGTGGTGGTCATCGCGATGATCGGCGAACGCGGGCGCGAGCTGCGCGAATTCGTCGAAAAGACCTTGGGCCCCGAGGGGATGGCGCGGGCGGTGATCGTGGCGGCGACCTCGGACCGCTCGCCGCTGATCCGGCGGCGCTGTGCCTGGGCGGCGATGGCCGTGGCCGAACATTTCCGCGACCAGGGCCGCCATGTCCTGTTCCTGGCCGATTCGATCACCCGATTCGCCGAGGCGCATCGCGAGATCGCCCTGGCCGCGGGCGAGCCGCCCAGCTATCGCGGCTTTCCGCCCTCGGTTTCGAACCTGATCATGGCCTTGGCCGAACGCGCAGGGCCGGGGCCGGAGGGGACGGGCGACATCACCGCGATCTTCAGCGTGCTGGTCGCGGGATCGGACATGGAGGAGCCGGTGGCCGACATCCTGCGCGGCACGCTGGACGGGCATGTGGTGCTGGACCGCACCATCGCGGAACGCGGGCGCTTTCCGGCGGTGGACGTGGTGCGGTCGGTGTCGCGGTCGCTGCCCGATGCGGCGGATGCGGTCCAGAACAGCCTGATCGGGCGGGCGCGGGCGGCGCTTGGGGCCTATGCGGAATCCGAGCTGATGATTCGCGCGGGCCTCTATGCGCCGGGATCGGACCCCAAGCTGGACGAGGCGGTGCGGCTGTTTCCCCAGCTGGACGAATTCGTCACCCGGCGCTGTCCGGACGGCGCCGCCAGCTTCGCCGCGCTGGAGGCGGCGCTGCGGCTGCCCCTGCGGGCGCGCGCCTGATCGACGCAGGGGGTGAAACCATTAACGTAATCACGGCGTTGACCGGGCTTAATCAATGTTAGAACCCGGTCGGGGACCATTGCGCCCCAGATTCCGATTTGCAACTGTCCGGCTGCCGACGAAAGGGGGGGCGGAATGGCAATCACCGAATATTTCATCCGCTTCCTGCAACGGCGCGATACCTTGGCGGAACAGGACCTTGCGCGATTGCGCAGGCTGCGGACCGAACAGGTGGCCTTCGCCCCGGGCGAGGTGATCGTGCCCGCCGACCGCGTGGCGCGGCGCAGCTGCATGATGCTGCGCGGCATGTCGGCGCGGTCGCACCAGCTGGTCGGCCGCCCCGAGGAACGGGTCATCACCGCGCTGAACGTGCCGGGCGATTTCGTCGATCTGCACGGCTTCGTCCTGGCCGGGCTGGAGCATTCCGTCATCGCCGTGGGCCATGCCGAGGTCGAGTTCATCGACCATGACGAGCTGATCGAGATCACCGAGAACTTTCCCCATCTGACGCGCCTCTTGTGGATGGCGACGCTGATCGATGCTGCGGTGCATCGGCAATGGCTGGTGGCGGCGGCCTCACTGCGATCCAGCGCGCATCTGGCCCATCTGCTCTGCGAGATCTACACTCGCCTGAACGCGGTCGGCGCGGCCTCGAACAACCAGTTCGCGCTGCCGCTGCTGCAGCGCGAGCTTGCGGATATCCTGGGGTACTCCCCGATCCATGTGAACCGCGCGGTGCGCGATCTGCGCGACCGGGGCCTGATCCGCTGGTCGGGGGCGGATGTGACGATCCTGGATTGGAAGGGCCTGGCCACGCTGGCGCGGTTCGACCCGACCTATCTGGACCTGGAACGCCAGAGCCGCTGACCCCCTATTCGCAGAGCCGCCAGCCGCTGGCGCGATCCGCCATGTCCAGATGCAGGTGGTCGTCATGGGCTGCGTTCGATCCCGGCCCCAGCACGGTCGTGAACAGCAGGCAGGCGGTGCTCTGGACGGCGCGCTGAAAGCCCTCGGCCGGGTCGCCATCGCCGCTGCGGGGCTGGACCTGCAGGGGGGCGTCCTGCCCGAAATCGAACCCCATCACGTCGATCGCATTGCCATAGCCATGTTCCGAGGGGCGCGGTTCGGGATCGCCCGTCCCCACCCGGTCGCGGCAGACATAGGCAGGCCCCGTCGCCAGCCCCTGCAGCTGCGGCGCATCGGGCAGATGGGCGGCGGCGGGGCGCACGAAATCCCGCGTCCAGATCGCCAGCGAAAGGGCGGTCCCGCAGCGCATCACCGGCTCGGCGGGCAGGGCCACGCCGGGCAGGATCTCGGACACGCGGACGGGCCGGGCGATGCCGCAATCGCGGATATCGGGATCGGTGACGGGGGCCTCCTGCCGGTAGCGGGTGCCCAGCACCATCAGCGCCAGCCGGCAGGCGTCGTGATCGGCATCGCTTTCTGCCAAGGTGAACCAGACCGGCGGCGGGGGCGGGCCGAAGGGCAGGGCCTCGGCGGGTCCGGCCGTGTCCGCGTCCGGTGCGGGGGCCGTGGCCTCGGGCCGTTCGGGCGGGCGGTCCTGCGCGGCGGCGGGGACGGCCAGCAGGGCCAGGGCCGCCAGCGCCCGGATCACGACGGATCGGCCGGCAGGGGCACGACGAAGCCGTCGGGCAGGGCCTCGCCCAAGGCATCGGCCAGCGGATCGGCGGCGGGCTGCGGCGCCTCGGGCAGGGGTTCCGACGTGGCCAGCGGGTTGGGCGCCAGCGGATTGGGCGCCAGCGGGTCGGGCAGGGTCAGGGGCTGGGCGGGGACGGGGGTGTCGACCTGCGCCTCGTCCTCGGCGGGCAGGGCGATGGCGGCCACCGGGGCGGATGTCGCCGTGCCGCTGCCCGTCGCGTCGGCGATGGTCACGCCGCTGTCCAGGAATTCGACCGTGGTGCCGCCGATGCGGACCATGCCGGCCAGTTCCTCGGCATCCCAGTTGGTCAGGCGCACGCAGCCCATCGACTGGTTCTGGAACAGCTGCGAGGGCGTCGGCGTGCCGTGGATGCCGTAGGTCGGCTTGGACAGGCCGATCCAGACCGTGCCCACCGGACCGTTCGGCCCGGGCGGGATGATCAGCTTGCGGTCATTGTCGCCCTGCTGGAAATTAACCGCCGGGTTGTAGGTATAGTTCGGATTGACCGCCACGGTCCGCACGTCATGCGTGCCCACGGGCGAGGGCGTCGCGCTGGACCCGATCGTGGCGGGGTAATCCACCAGCATCCGGCCATTGGCGTCATAGCCCGCGACGCGGCGGTTGTCCTTGTCGATCAGGATGCGCGCGACCTGGCCGCGAATCGGCTGGTTCGGGGCCATGACCTGGATCGTGGCGCCGGGCACCAGCTCGATCCCGGGATTGAGGAACTGGATGAAGCGTTCGTCCATGTGGAACCGCTCGCCCAAGCGCTCGGCCACGCTGGTATGGGCCATCGCGGTCATCTGGGCCTTTTCGGCGTAATCGACCGGGATCGAATCGACCAGGCCCTCGGCATCGGCCTGGGTGATCGTGTAGCTCTGGGTGACGGGGCGCGTCGCATAGGCCTGCAGCAGGTTCCAGACATGGGGATCCATGATCCCGTCCTGGGGCAGGCCGTTGCGGCGCTCGAAGGCCTTCAGCGCGCTCTGGCTCATGCCGCCCTTGAACCCGTCGATGACCCCCGGCGAGGTGCCCGACCGGTCCAGCAGCAGCTGGACCTTGGCCGTCAGCGCCGTCCGCCCGGACGGCAGCGCGCCGCCATTGTACTGCGCGGCCTCGATATCGGCGGCGGTGAAGGGCAGGTCGGCCTGCTGGGCGCCCAAAGGCAGGGCGAGACCCAGGGCCAGGCTGAGCGTCAGCATCAGCCGAAGGGCGGGATGGGCGGTCATGTCGGTCTCCGATTGCTGGCCCCACCTTCCGGGATCGGGCGGAAATCCGCCAGATAGACCGTGGGTCACGTTTCGGTCAATTCCCCCTTGCGTCCCGCAGAGTGGAATGGCAGCCTGCAATGCGAAACAGGGAGGAGTTTCGAGATGACCACACCGTTCTTTCGGACGGCGCTGACGGCTGCCGGCCTGTCCGCCGCCCTTGCCGCCCCCGTCCTGGCCGAAACCGTGCTGATCTATGGCGAGCCGGGCCCCAACCGGGGCGCGCGCGCCGAGGCCACGCAATGGTTCGCCGACCAGGTCGCCGAACTGTCGGGGGGCGATCTGCGCCTGGACATCACCTGGGCGGGGGCGCTGTTTTCCGAACGCGCCGCGGTCCAGTCGCTGCGCGACGGGGTGGCCGATCTGGGCAGCGTGATCGGCGTCTATTTCCCGCAGGACCTGGTGACCTATGGCATCGCCGACCTGCCTTTGGACAATCCCGACCCCTGGGTCGGCATGCGCGCCACCGACGCGCTGATGCGCAACAACGAACAGATCCAGGCGAACCTGGCCGATCAGGGCCTGGTCTATGTGGGCACCTATACCACCTCGGCGGTGCAGATGGGCTGCAAGGGCCCGGCGATCACCTCGGTCGACCAGCTGGCGGGCAAGCGCGTGCGCGGCGTCGGCGCCTATGGCCAGACCTTCCGCGACCTGGGCGCGACCTTGGTCGACATGACCGTCTACGAGGCATATCAAGGCCTGGAGAACGGGCTGATCGACTGCACGCAGACCTATTCCTATCTGGTCGCCGCGCTGCGCTTCGACGAGGTCTTCGACAGCTACACCTTCATCGATTGGGGCCAGGTCGGCGCGCTCGGCATCATGATGAACAAGGCGATGTTCGACGGGCTGACGCCCGAACAGCAGGACGCGATCATGACCGCGGGCGCGGGTCTGGCGGATGAGTTCGGCCGCATCATCGGCGAGGCCAATGCCGAATCGATCCAGATCCTGGAGGATGCCGGTAAGGAGATCGTCAGCTTCTCGGACGAGGATCGCGCGCGCCTGACCGAGGCGGGCCAGCCCTATCTGGACGACTGGATCGCCCGGGCCGACGCTTCGGGCCTGGACGGCGCGGCGCTGCTGGACGAATACCGTGCGCTGATCCAGCAATATTCCGACGAGCTGGAGGCCGAAGGCTATCCCTGGGAGCGTGGCTGAGCCATGCGCCTGATCGAGCGGACCCTTCTGGATGTCGCGGTGCTGGCGCTGGTGGCGCTTTGCGTCGTCATCTTCGCCAATGTCGTCGCGCGGGCGGTGTTCGGGACCAGCGTGCCCGACGCCATCATCCTGGTCCGCGAGCTGATGGTCGCGGCGATCATCCTGCCCCTTGCCGCGGCCACCGCGGCGCGGGGCCATGTCGCGGTAACCTTCTTCAGCGACCGCATGCCGCCCGGGCTGCGCGCCCGGCTGATCGTGCTGGGCCATGTCATCGGCCTGCTGGCGCTGATCCCGCTGATCTATGCGGCATGGCGGGTCACCGCCCGGACCTATGGGTCGGGCGAGTTCTACTATGGCGACCTGAACCTGCTGCGCTGGCCGGGCATCGCGCTGTTCATGGCGGGGCTGGCGCTGATGTGGGTCCGCATGGCCGTGATGCTGGTGGGCGATCTGGCCCAGATCCGGCGCGGCGACGTGATCCGCGACGCCGATGGAAACGAGGTGAACTGATGGACCCGATGACGATCGGCATGACCGCCATGGCCGCGGTCCTGATCCTGCTGGCGCTGCGCGTGCCCATCGCGTTCGCGCTGGCGGGCGTGGCGACGGTGGGGACCTTCCTGGTCTATGCCACCCGCACGGGCAGCTTCATGCCCGATCGCGCGATCAACCCGACCAGCTCGGTCCTGTTCTCGAACTTCTTCGACCTGGTCCATTCCTACGACCTGTCGATGGTGCCGCTGTTCGTGGCCTTGGGCAACATCGCCTTCTATGCCGGCATCACCACGCGCATCTATGACGCGGCGGCGGTCTGGCTGCGGCCGCTGCCGGGCGGGGTTGCGATGGCATCGGTGCTGGGCTGCGGCGGGTTCTCGGCCATTTCCGGCTCGTCGATCGCCTGCGCTTCGACCATGGGCCGGATCTGCGTGCCCGAGATGCTGCGCATGGGCTACGATCCGCGGCTGGCGACCTCCTCGGTGGCGGTGGGCGGCACGCTCGGCGCGCTGATCCCGCCCTCGGTGCTGTTCATCCTCTATGGCATCTTCACCGAGACCTCGATCGCGCGGCTGTTTCTGGCGGGGATCCTGCCGGGGCTGCTGTCGCTGGTGGGGATGCTGCTGGTCATCGCATGGTGGGTCGGGCGCAACCCGGCCGCGGCGCCGCGTGGCGAGGCCGACGGGTCCAGCCGGCGCCAGGCCGCCATTGCCGCCTGGCCGGCGCTGCTGCTCTTCGTGGTCATCATCGGCGGCATCTATGGCGGCATCTTCACCGCGACCGAGGCCGCCGCCGTCAGCGTGGTGCTGACCGTGGCCATCGGCTTTGCGCAGCGCCGCCTGACGCTGGAGGTGCTGTGGCGCGCGATCCGCGAAAGCCTGGGCCAGACCGCGGCGATCTTCCTGATCGCGGGGGCGGCCAAGATCTTCGTCAGCTTCGTCGCGCTGACCGGGGTCGCGGGCGCGGTCGTGGGCTGGGTGTCGGATGCGCAGATGTCCTTCGCGCTGCTGATGCTGTTCGTCGTCATCATCTATATCGTGCTGGGCATGTTCCTGGACCCGATTGGGATCATGGTGCTGACGCTGCCCTTCATGGTGCCGCTGGTCGAGGGCTATGGCCTGAACCTGATCTGGTTCGGCGTCATCGTCGTCAAGCTGCTGGAGATCGGGCTGATCACGCCGCCGGTGGGGCTGAACGTCTTCGTCGTCAGCAACGTCGTCAAGAATGTCAGCATCGACAAGATCTTTTCCGGCGTGGGGCGGTTCCTGGTGGTGGATGCCTTCGTGCTGCTGCTGTTGATCCTGTTCCCGGTGATCTCGCTGCTGATACCGGGGGGCTGGTGATGACCCCGCCCGAGGCGCGCCCCGATTACGAGGATGACCGCAACTTCGCCACCACGCTGGCGCGGGGCCTGTCGGTCCTGCGGGCCTTCCGCACCGATGATGACGGGCTGAGCAACGCCCAGATCGCCGAGCGGACGGGTCTGCCGAAATCCACCGTGTCGCGGCTGACCTTCACCCTGGGCTGCCTGGGATATCTGACGCAGCCGCAGCGCAACGACCGCTATCGCCCGGGGCCGACCCTGCTGGCGATGGGCCATGTGGCGGCGGCGTCGCTGTCCTTCCTGGACCCGGCCCAGGGGATGATGCAGGCCTTGGCCGACCAGACCGGCACGCTGGTCCTGTTCGCCGTGCGCGACCGCGACAAGGTGGCCTTGATGCGCACCTGGCGGCCGCAGCGGGCGGCCTCGATCTGGCTGGATGTGGGGCACCGCCTGCCCATCGGCGGATCGTCCTCGGGGATGGCGGTGCTGGGCGCATCCACCACCGAGGAGCTGGCCTGCCTGATGGCCGACCATCCCGACCCGGCGCTGGACGGCCGCCCCCTGGACGCGCTGCGGCTGGAGGCGCGCGATCAGCTGATCGCGCAAGGCTATGCGCTGGTGCGCAACGAACTGCGCCACACGCGCCACATCTCGGCCGTGTCGGTGCCGTTCCGGTCGGCGCGGCTGGCCGGGCCGGTCGCGTTTTCCTGCGGGGCGCTGGACGATGTCCTGCCCGAGGCCCGCATCCATGACGAGGTCGGCCCGCTGCTGCGCGACAGCGTACGCCGCCTGCAACAGCTGGTCGGGGCGGATGCCCGCCCCGCCTGGCCCGCCAGCCCGAACGACTGAAGGAGGCCACCATGCCCGTCACCTATCGGCGCGACGGCGCCATCGGCGTCATCACCATCGACAACCCCCCCGTGAACGCGACCGGACAGGCGGTGCGCGCGGGCCTGATGCTGGCCGCGCGCGATTTCGCCGCCGATGACGCGGCCGAGGCCGCCGTGATGATCTGCGCGGGCCGCACCTGGGTCGCGGGGGCCGACATCACCGAATTCGGCAAACCCCCGCGCGAGCCCTTCCTGCCCGACGTGATCACCGCGATCGAATCGCTAGACAAGCCGGTCGTGGCCGCGATCCATGGCACCGCGCTCGGCGGCGGGTTGGAGCTGGCGATGGGCTGCCATGCCCGCATCGGCGCCCCCGGCGCCCGGATGGGCCTGCCCGAGGTGACCTTGGGCCTGCTGCCCGGCGCGGGCGGCACGCAGCGCCTGCCGCGGCTGATCGGGCTGATGCCCGCGCTGGAGGCGATCACCTCGGCCCGCCAGATCCCCGCCGCGGAGGCGCTGGATCTGGGCCTGATCGACGCGTTGGCGACCGGCGATTTGACCGCCGATGCCATGGCCTTGGCCCGCAGCCTGGCGGGCCAAGCCCCGCGCCGCACCCGCGACCTGCCCGCGCCCGGTGACCAGCCCGATGCGGTCGCCGCCCTGCGCGCCGCGGTCGCGCGCAGGCTGCCCGGCCGGATCGGCGAGGGCACGGCCATCGACGTGGTCACCGACAGTCTGGCCGTTCCCTTTGACCAAGGCATGGCGATGGAGCGCGCGGCCTTCCTGGCGCTGATGGACAGCCCGCAGCGCGCGGCGCTGATCCATGCCTTCTTCGCCGAACGCGCGGTCGGCAACCTGCCCGCGATCAAGGGCGTCGCGCCGCGCGATCTGGAACGGATCGGGGTGATCGGCGGCGGCACGATGGGGGCGGGGATCGCCACCGCCTGCCTGCTGGCGGGTCAGCAGGTCACGCTGATCGAACGCGACGATGCCGCCGCCGCCCGCGCCCGCGACACCATCGCGGGGATGCTGGAGGGCGCGGTCAAGCGCGGCAAGCTGAAGCCGGAGGCCCGCGACAGCGCCCTGTCCGACCGCCTGACGACCGGCACGGACTATGCGGGCCTCGCGCAGGCCGATCTGATCATCGAGGCGGTCTTCGAATCGATGGAGGTCAAGGAGCAGGTCTTTGCCCAGCTGGACCGGGTGGCCAAGCCGGGCGCGGTGCTGGCCACCAACACCTCCTATCTGGACGTGAACCGGATCGCGGATGCGACCGGCCGGCCGGGCGATGTGATCGGGCTGCATTTCTTCTCGCCCGCCCATGTCATGCGCCTCTTGGAGGTCGTGGTCGCCGATCGCACCGACCCACAGGTCGTGGCGACGGGGTTCGCGCTGGCCAAGCGGCTGAAGAAGATCGCCGTGCGGGCGGGGGTCTGCGACGGCTTCATCGGCAACCGCATCCTGTCGCATTACCGCGCGGCGGTGGATGCGATGGTGCTGGACGGGGCCGCGCCCCAGCAGATCGACCGCGCGCTTGCGGATTTCGGCTTTGCCATGGGCCCCTACGCGGTCAGCGATCTGGCCGGGCTGGACATCGGCGCCATGACCCGCCAGCGCAAGGCCGCTGACCGCCACCCGCGCGACCGCGTGCCGGTCTTTGCCGACCGGCTCTATGAACAAGGCGATCTGGGTCGCAAGACGGGCCGGGGCTTCTATGTCTATGGTGAGGGCAAGCCGCAGCCCAACCCGGACCTGCCCGCGCTGCTGGACCGGGTGCGCGCCGATCTGGGGCTGACGCCCCGCGCCTTCGACGACGAGGAGATCGTCGCCCGCACCATGGCCGCCATGGTGAACGAAGCCGCCCGCGTGGTCGAGGACGGCACCGCCGCCCGGCCCCTGGATGTCGATGTGGTCATGCTGAATGGCTACGGCTTTCCGCGCTGGCGCGGCGGGCCGATGCATTGGGCGGACGCGCATGGCCTCGACCGCATCCTGTCCGACATCCGGCGTTTCGCCGAAACCGACGACCATTACTGGCAGCCCGCGCCGCTGCTGGAACGGCTGGTGGCCGAGGGCCGCCGCTTCGCCGACCTGAACAAGGAATCGCAGTCATGAAACAGCCCGTCATCGTGTCCACCGCCCGCACCGGGATCGGCCGCGCCAAGCGTGGCGCCTTCAACCAGACGCACGGCGCCGTGATGGCAGGCGCCGTGGCCCGCGCCGTCGTCGACCGCGCCGGCATCGACCCCGCGCTGATCGAGGACAGTCTCTGGGGCTGCGGTTATCCCGAATATGTCACCGGCGGCAATATCGCCCGTCAGGCCGTGATCCGCGCGGGTCTGCCCGACAGCATTGCGGGCGCCACGGTCAACCGCTTCTGCGCATCGGGCCTGCAGGCGCTGGCCCAAGGCGCGCAGATGGTCGCGCATGAGGGCGCGCGCGCCGTACTGGTGGGTGGCGTCGAGAGCATCTCGCTGATCCAGCCGCCCGTGCGCCATTCGCGCGAGGCCTGGATCGAGGCGAACCGCCCCGATCTTTATGTGACCATGATCGAGACCGCCGATAATGTCGCCCGCCGCTATGGCGTCACCCGCGAGGCGCAGGACGCCTATGCCGTCGAATCCCAAGCCCGCACCGCCGCGGCGCAAAAGGCCGGGATCTTCGAGGATGAGATCATCCCGATGACCGTCACCATGTCCGTCACCGACAAGGCCACCGGCGAGACCCGTGAACAGGAAACCACCATCACCGCCGACGAGGGCAACCGCCCCGGCACCACGCTGGACGCGCTGGCCAAGCTGGAACCCGTGCGCGGCGAGGGCCAGTTCGTGACCGCGGGCAATGCCTCGCAGCTGTCGGACGGGGCCGCGGCGCTGCTGGTGATGGAGGCCGATCTGGCCGCATCGCTGAACCTGGAACCGCTCGGTGCCTTTCGCGGCTATGCGGTGGCGGGCTGCGCACCGGACGAGATGGGCATCGGCCCGGTCTTCGCCATCCCCCGCCTGCTGGAACGCAACGGGTTGTCGGTCGACGACATCGACCTGTGGGAGCTGAACGAGGCCTTTGCCAGCCAGTGCCTCTATTGCCGCGACGAACTGGGCATCGATCCGGCAAAATACAACGTGAATGGCGGCGCGATTTCGGTCGGGCATCCCTTCGGCATGACGGGCGCGCGCACCGCGGGCCACATCCTGCGCGAAGGCCGCCGCCGGGGCGCCAAATGGGGCGTCGTGACCATGTGCGTGGGCGGTGGCCAAGGCGCCGCCGGACTTCTGGAGATCTTCTGATGGATATGAGCTTCACCCCCGAGGAAACCGCCTTCCGCGACGAGATCCGCGCCTTCCTGAAGGCCGAGCTGGACCCCGCGCTGGCCCGCAAGGTGCGCCTGCATCACGACCTGACCAAGGCCGAGATGGAGGGCTGGCACGCGAAACTCCAATCGCGCGGCTGGCTGGCCGGGAACTGGCCCAAGGAATTCGGCGGCGCGGGCTGGACCGCCATCCAGCGTCACATCTTCGAGGAGGAATCGGCACGCGCCCATGCGCCGCGCATCGTGCCCTTCGGCATCGCCATGCTGGGGCCGGTCCTGCAGAAATTCGGGTCCAAGGAACAGCAGGATCACTGGCTGCCCCGCATCCTGAACGGCGACGACTGGTGGTGCCAAGGCTATTCCGAACCCGGCGCCGGGTCGGACCTGGCCGGCCTGCGCTGCGAGGCGCGGCGCGATGGCGACCATTATGTCGTCAACGGCCAGAAGACCTGGACCACGCTCGGCCAGCACGCCAACATGATCTTCTGCCTGGTGCGCACCTCGACCGAGGGAAAGAAGCAGGAGGGCATCAGCTTTCTGCTGATCGACATGGAAACGCCGGGCGTCACCGTGCGCCCCATCGTCCTGCTGGACGGCGCGGCCGAGGTGAACGAGGTCTGGTTCGACAATGTCCGCGTCCCTGCCGCCAATCTGGTCGGCACCGAAAACGAGGGCTGGACCTATGCCAAATACCTGCTGACGCATGAGCGCACGAATATCGCGGGCGTGGGCTTTGCCACCGCCGCACTGGACAACCTCAAACGCGTGGCCCGCGCCCAGATCCATCGCGGCAAGCCCCTGTCCGAGGACCCGGCCTTCGCCGCCGATATGGCATCGGTCGAGATCGAGCTGATGGCCATGTCCACCACCAACCTGCGGATGCTTTCGGCCGCGGCCCAGGGGCAGGCGCCGGGGATAGAAAGCTCGATGCTCAAGATCAAGGGCACCCAGATCCGCCAGCGTCTGGATGCGCTGACGCGGCGCGCCTATGGCGGCCAGGCAATGGCCCTGCCGCAGGGGGGCAACGAGGGCCCCGAGGATGCCGACGAGGCTCTCGCCGCCACGGCGACCTGGCTGAACAACCGCAAGCTGTCGATCTATGGCGGCTCGAACGAGATCCAGCGCAGCATCATCGCTGGCGCCATGGCAAAGGGGTAAGCGCATGGACTTTCAGCTTTCCGACGACCACCGCATGTTGCAGGACAGCCTGCGCGGCGTCCTGGCCCGCCATTCGGGCGACGGCCTGGCCCCGGCCTTGGCCGAACTGGGCATCCCCGAGGCCCTGCTGACCGAGGCCGAGGGCGGCTTTGACGGATCGGGCGCCGCCGTGGCGCTGATCTTCGAGGAGCTGGGCCGGGCGGGCGCACCCTCGACCCCCGTCGCCGCCATGATCGGCGCGGCGGCCCTGGCCCAGGCCGGGCATGACGCGGCGGTGCTGGCCTTCGCCGATGCGGAACCCGGCACGCGCCATGACCGGGGCGTGGCCATGCGCGCCGAGGGCGAGTGCCTCACGGGCCGCAAGACCATGGTTATCGGGGCCGAAGGGGCGCAGGGGTTCCTGGTCACCACCGCCGATGCGCTGTGGCGCGTGGACCGCGATGCGGAGGGCGTCGAATTCCGCCCCTATCCGCTGATGGACGATCAGCCCGGGGGCGACCTGATCCTGTGCGATGCCCCCGCCACGCGTCTCGGGGCGCTGTCGGGTCATGACGGCGTTCTGGCCCGCGCGGTCCTGGCCCATGCGGCCTATGGGCTGGGCGTGATCACCGCGGCCTTCGACCTGACGCTGGACTATCTGCGCCAGCGCAAGCAGTTCGGCCAGCCGCTGATCGCCTTTCAGGCCCTGGCCCATCGCATGGCCGATCTGGCGGTCGAGGTCGAACAGGCCCGTTCCGCCGTCGTCAACCTCTCAGGCCATCTGGACGCCGAACCTGCCCTGCGCGACCGGCACCTGCAGGCCTGCAAGGTCACGGTGGGCCGCGCCGCGCGCCTGCTGGCCGAGGAATCGGTCCAGCTGCATGGCGGCATCGGCATGACCGAGGAATATGCCCTTGGCGGCATCATCCGCCGCCTGATCGCCGCGGACACGGCGATGGGGGATGCCGATTACCACCTGGAACGGTTCGCCCTGGCCGAGCCCGCCTTCGCATGACGGTGATCACGGGGAAAACCGGCACGCAGCGCCTGATCGGATATGTCCTCGACGTCTCCGACCCGGCGGGGGCGGCCTGCATCCTGGATCTGGACGACCGGCACCTGAACCGCCAGGACATCCTGCATGGCGGGATCGCCGCCACGCTTCTGGACAATGCGATGGGCGCGACGGGCAGCCTGACGGTCGATCCCTCGGGCACGCATCCCTTCATGACGCTGTCCCTGACGGTGAACTACCTCGCGCCGGGGCGGCCCGGGCGCATCACCGCGCGGGGCCGCGTGACCGGCGGCGGCCGCGCCACCCTGTTCATCGAGGGCGCGCTGCGTCATGAGGACGGCACGCTGATCGCCACCGCGACCGGCGTGTTCCGCAAGACGAAGGCGCCCTCATGACCCCCTATACCAATCCCCATTGCGAAATCAGCGATCTCGGCGACCGCCTGGTGGTCGAGAACCGCAACGCCGCCCGGCGCAACGCGCTGACGCCCGAATTCTATGACGGGCTGCATCACGCGCTGCGGCAGGCGGCCGAGGATCCGCGCATCGGCGCCGTCCTGATCATGGGCGAGGGCGATTTCTTCTGCGCGGGTGGCGATCTGACCGTGCTGGCCACCGCCCAAGGCATGACCGAGGATGCCCGCCGCGCCCGCATCGACGCGCTGAACGACCTGATCCGCGCGGTCGTGGCCTGCCCCCGCCCGGTCATCGCCGTGGTCGAGGGCGGCGCGGCGGGTGCGGGCCTGTCCCTGGCTTTGGCCTGCGACATGGTGATCGCGGCGCGCGATGCGCGCTTCACCGCGGCCTATGTCAATGCCGGGCTCGTGCCCGATGGCGGGCTGACCGCGGCCTTGACCGCCTGCCTGCCGCCGCAGATGGCGCTGCAGATGGCGCTGACCGGCCAGCCCGTTCCCGCCGAACGCCTGCACGCCTTGGGCGTCATCGCCCAGCTGACCGAACCGGGCGAGGCGATCATGGCCGCCATGGCCATGGCCGACCGCTTGGCCCAAGGCCCCGCCGATGCCCAGGCCGCGATCAAGCGCCTGATGACCGGCGCCCGCGCCACCCTGCTGGAGAGCCAGCTGACCGCCGAGCGCGACGCCATGGCCGCGGCCTTGGCCGCCCCGGAGGCCGCCGAGGGGATCGGCGCCTTCCTGGCCAAGCGCCCCCCCGATTTCAGACGACTGCGCGAGGGACAATGACCCGTATCCACCAGCTGTTCGACGCCGCCCGCGCGGCCCATGCCGACCGTCCCGCCGCGACGGATGCCACCGGAACGCGCAGCTACGGCGCGCTGGACGATCTGGCCCGCGACGCGCAGCGCGACCTGGCGGCGATGGGCCTGCGACCCGGCGACCGCCTGCTGGTGGTGGCCGAGAACGCCACCGCGCTGCCCGTCCTGCTGCTGGCGGCCAGCCGCATGGGCGCGGTGCTGGTCCCGGTGAACGCCCGCATGACCGGGCCGGAACTGGCCAAGATCGCCGCCCATACCGAACCGCGCCTGACCGTGTTTCTGTCCCATGCCAGCGACCCCGCCCGCCAGCATGCGGGCGATGCCCGCGCGGTCGATCTGGCGGGCGCGCCCGTCCATGTCGCGGGCCCCGCCGATGTCGCCCCGGAGGCCGTGCTGCCCGATGCGGCGATGACGGCGGTGATCCTCTATACGACGGGGACGACCGGGACGCCCAAGGGGGTGATGCTGACCCATGGGAACCTGATCTTCGGCGGCGAAAGCTCGGCCCGGCTGCGCGGGTTGGAGGCCACGGACGTGATCTGGGGGGTGCTGCCGCTGACCCATGTCTTCGGCCTGACCTCGATGCTCTGTGCGGGGCTGTCGGCGGGCGCGCATATCCGGCTGGAGCCGCGATTCTCGGCCGCCGAGACGCTGGCCGCGCTGCAATCGGATGTCACCGTCCTGCCCGCCGTGCCGCAGATGCATGCCGCGATCATGGCCGAGGCGCGCGCCCGGGGCATGGCCGCGCTGGCCCGCCCGCTGCGCTATGTCAGCAGCGGCGCCGCACCCCTGGACCCCGACTGGAAGCGCCGGGCCGAGGCCTTCTATGGCATCGCGCTGCAGAACGGCTATGGCATGACCGAGACGACGGCGGGCGTCACCGTGACGGACAATGCCATCGGCGATCCCGACCCCTCGGCCGGGCGGCCCCTGCCGGGGGTCGAGATCGCGCTGGACGACAGCATCGGCCGCGAACCCGGCACGGGCGAGGTTCTGACCCGCGGCCCGCACATCATGCGCGGCTATTTCCGCAACCCGGAGGCCACCGCCCAGGTGCTGCGGGACGGCTGGATGCGCACCGGCGATCTGGGCCGGATCGACGACCGGGGCCGCCTGCACATCGTCGGCCGCTGTAAGGAGCTGATCATCCGCGGCGGCTTCAACGTCTATCCCCCCGAGGTCGAGGCCGCGCTGAACGACCATCCCGCCGTGCTGCAGACCGCCGTCATCGGCCGCCCGCGCGAGGGCGGGGACGAGGATATCCTGGCCTTCTGCCAGCTGGTCGAGCCGGGTGCCGCGACCCCCGAGGCGCTGGCCGCCCATGCGGCGGCGCGGCTGTCGGCCTATAAGCGGCCGACGCGGATCGTGGTGACGGGGGCCTTTCCGGCGGCGGCGACGGGCAAGGTGCTGAAGCACCGGCTGCTGTCGCATTTCGCCGATCTGCTGGTCTGATCCTCAGCCGAAGCTGCGGGTGGGCCGGTCAAAGACCTTGCGGCCCATCAGGCTGCCGACCAGATCGACCATCAGCCGCGCGGTGCGGCCCCGTTCGTCCAGAAAGGGGTTCAGCTCGACCAGGTCCAGCGATGTGACCAGCCCCGATTCGTGCAGCAGTTCCATCACCAGATGCGCCTCGCGGAAGGTCGCGCCGCCGGGCACGGTCGTGCCCACCGCCGGCGCGATCGAGGGGTCCAGGAAATCCACGTCCAGGCTGACATGCAGCAGCCCGTCCGCCGCCCGCACCCGGTCGAGGAAGGCCCGCAGGGGCGCCACGATGCCCTGTTCGTCCAGCACGCGCATGTCGTTGACGGTGATCTCGGTCGGTTCCATCGCGGCATGTTCGGCGGGGTCCACGCTGCGGATGCCGAACATGCAGATGTTTTCGCCCGGGATGGGGGCGGGAAAGGGCGGGAAGGGGTCGAAACCGTCCAGCCCGTTGGCATAGGCCATGGGCGTGCCGTGCAGATTGCCCGATGTAGTGCTGGCGACGGTGTGGAAGTCGCTATGCGCGTCCAGCCAGATCACGAATTGCGGGCGGCCCTGTTCGGCCGCATGGGCCGCGACCCCGGCCACGGTGCCCAAGGCCAGCGAATGATCGCCCCCCATGATGATCGGCATGCCATGGGGCAGCGCGTCGCGGGTGGCCTGCTGCAGGGCGCGGGTCCAGGCGATCATCTCGGGCAGGTGATGGACGGCGGGATTGGCGCAGGTCTCGGATCCCGGCGCGTCGGGGGCGACGTCGCCGCGATCCTCGACGCTGTGGCCCAGGGCCTGCAGGGTCGCGGCCAGCCCGGCGGTGCGATAGGCGGCGGGGCCCATCAGGCAGCCGGGGCGGCGCTGCCCCTCGTCCACGGGGGCTCCGATCAGGATGCAATGGGTCATCAGGCTCTCCGGCTGTGTCCCTGCCGTTTGAACATGGGGCGCGGGGAAAAGTCCACCGATCAGGCGCGGGCGCCTTGGAACCGTTCCTCCCATGTCGCGCGATCGTCATCCGAGATCTTGGCGAAGAGGACATCCGGCACGGTGAAGGCATGGCCCGCGGGCAGGGCCTCCAGCGCGGCGGCCACATCGTCGGGCCAGGCGGCATCCGGCGCGCCCATCGCCCCCAGCATGGCCTCGGCGGCGAAGGGGATGAAGGGCCGCGACAGCACCGCATAAAGACGGATCAGGTTCAGCCCCATGCGCACCTGCATCGCCGCCTGGTCCGGGTCGGTCTTGAAGACCGTCCAAGGCGCGGCCGATTGCAGGTATTCGTTGCCCGAGACCCAGATGGCGCGCAGCTCGGAGGCGGCCTTGCGGACCTCCATCGCGGCCATGTTGGCCTCATAGGCGCGGATGCGGGTGGTCAGCGTGTCGATCAGCGCCCGCTCGGCCTCGCCCCAGGCCGGGCCTTCGGGGACCGCCTCGCCGAATTTCGACCGGCAGAACTTGGTGATCCGGCTGACGAAATTGCCCAGCACGTCCGCCAGGTCCTTGTTCACCGATTGCTGGAAGTTCTCCCATGTGAACTCGCTGTCGCCGGATTCGGGGGCGTGCGACAGCAGCCACCAGCGCCAGTAATCGGCGGGCAGGATCTCCAGCGCGTGGTCCATGAAGACGCCGCGCCCCTGCGAGGTGCTGAACTGTCCGCCCTGATAGGTCAGGTAGTTGAAGGACTTGATGTAATCGACCATCTTCCACGGCTCGCCCGACCCGATCAGGGTCGCGGGGAAGGACAGGGTGTGGAAGGGCACGTTATCCTTGCCCATAAACTGGGTATAGGTGACATCCTCCGCGCCCTCGTCCAGCCGCCACCAGCGGCGCCAGGCGGCATCGTCGGCCCCGGTCGCGTCGGCCCATTCGGCGGTCGCGCCGATATATTCGATGGGCGCGTCGAACCAGACATAGAAGACCTTGCCCTCCATCCCCGGCCAGTCGGCATCGCCGCGCTTGACCGGCACGCCCCAGTCCAGATCGCGGGTGATGCCGCGGTCCTGCAACCCGTCGCCATCGTTCAGCCATTTCCGCGCGATCGAGGTCGTCAGGATCGGCCAGTCGGCCTTGGTGTCGATCCAGGCGGCGATGTCGCCCTTCAGCGCGGATTGGCGCAGATAGAGATGCTTGGTCGCCCGCACCTCCAGGTCGGTGGAACCGCTGATCGCGCTGCGCGGGTCGATCAGGTCGGTCGGGTCCAGCTGTTTCGTGCAGTTCTCGCATTGATCGCCGCGGGCCTTGTCATAGCCGCAATTGGGGCAGGTGCCCTCGATATAGCGGTCGGGCAGGAAGCGGCCATCGGCATGGGAATAAACCTGGGCTTCCTCGACCTCGCGGATATAGCCCTGATCGGCCAGGCGGCCCGCGAAATGCTGGGTCAGGCGGCGATTGCGGTCGCTGGAGGACCGCCCGTAATGGTCGAAGGACAGCCCGAAGCCGTCGGCCAGCCGCGCCTGTTCGGCATGCATCCGCGCGCAGTAATCGGCCACGGCCTCGCCCGTCTTGGCGGCGGCCAGCTCCGCGGGCGTGCCATGTTCGTCGGTGGCGCAGATGAACATCACCTCATGCCCCCGCGCCCGCAGATAGCGCGCATAGAGATCCGCCGGCAGCTGCGATCCGACGAGGTTCCCCAGATGCTTGATCCCGTTGATATAGGGCAGGGCAGAGGTGATCAGGTGGCGGGCCATGCGAATGCGTCCTTTGGGGGGTCGGGCGCATCTCTAGCCGCGATCAGGGGCGAATGAAAGTCCGCGCGGGGTTGACCCTTTGGGCATTCGTGCCGACATCTGGCCCCGCCGCATCCAGAGGGGGACCGCCCGCCCATGACCCATCCCCAGCCCATCCTGCTGTCCGACGATCATGTGGCCCGCGTCGCCCCGGCCGAGGGGCTGCTTTATGATCCGGCATGGCGGATGCTGGAGGATGACGACCTGGACGCGCTGGCCGCGCGGCTGACGCGGGGGCGGGCGCGGCCGGTGCCGATCTTCGCCTATGGCTCGCTGATCTGGAATCCGGGCTTTGCGGTGTCGGACAGCCGCCGGGCGACGGCGCTGGACTGGCACCGGGATTTCGTGCTGTCGCTGGACCATTTCCGCGGCACGCCCGAACGGCCGGGGCTGATGCTGGCCCTGTCGCCGGGCGGGCGCTGCGACGGGCTGGTCCTGGACATCGACCCCGCGCATGAGGCCGAATCGCTGCGCGCCATCCTGCGGCGCGAGCTGGTGGCCCATGAGCTGTCGGCCAATGCCTGCTGGATCGAGGTCCGCACCGCCCGCGGCATCGAGGAGGCGCTGACCTTCTATGCCGATCCCGTCGACGCCCCCCTGGCCCGGCTGAGCCTGGAGGATCAGGCCGCGCGCCTGGCCACCGCCGCGGGGGCGGCGGGGTCGGGGGCGGAATACCTGCTGCGCACGGTGCGGGGGCTGGCGGGCTTGGGCATCCATGACGACTACATCTGGACGCTGCAGCGCATGGTCGCGGAGCGGATCGAGGCGGGGGCCTAGCCCTCCGCCCCCGACAGTTCCATGATGACCGCCCATTCCTGGTCCGTCACCGGCTGGACCGACAGGCGGGTGTTGTTGACCAGCACCATCTGGGCCAGGCGGGGTTCGGCCTTGGCCTCCTCCAGGCTGACGGGGCGGGGCAGCTTGCGGACCGCGCGCACATCCACGCATTCCCACCGCGCATCCTCGGTGGTGCTGTCGGGATGGGCCTCGGCGATGATCTCGCAGATGCCCACGGCCTCCTTGCCGATGTTGGAATGATAGAACAGGCCCAGATCGCCGACCTTCATCGACCGCATCATGTTGCGCGCCTGATAGTTGCGCACCCCGTCCCATTCCTCGCCCGCATCGCCCTTGGCGACCAGGTCGTCCCATCCAAAGACGTCGGGTTCGGACTTGAACAGCCAATAGGCCATCAGCCGATCACCTTCTTCCATTCGATCACCTCGACGCTGTCGAAGAGACCGGCCGCCTTGTAGGGGTCGCCCGCCGCCCAGCTGGTCGCCGCATCCAGCGAATCGGCCTCCAGCACGATCAGGGATCCGCGCATCTCGCCCGCCTCGATCAGGGGGCCTGCCATGCGCAGGGTTCCGGTGTCGCGCAGAAAGCCCAGATGGGCGTCGCGGGTGTCCAGGCGGGTCTGCAGGGCACCGGGCTTGTCCCGGCAGATCACGGCGAAAAGCGGCATCATTCCTCCTTCAGGGGGCGGCTGAGCAGATGGTCCATGGCTTCTTCCACGGAAACGCGGCCCTCGGCAAGGCGGGTGACCATGGCGGCGATGGGCAGGTCCAGCCCGTCGCGTTCGGCCAGCCGGGCCAAGGCGCGGGCGGTGGCGGCGCCCTCGACCGTGGTGGCGGGGTCGAAGGCCCGGCCCGCGCCCAAGGCCGCGCCGAAGCGGAAGTTGCGCGACCCGTCCGAGGTGCAGGTCAGCGTCAGGTCGCCCAGGCCCGACAGCCCGGTCAGCGTCTCGGGGCGGGCGCCCAGATGGGCGGCCAGGCGGGTCATCTCGGCAAAGCCGCGGGTGATGATGGCGGCGCGCGCGCTGTCGCCCAGGCCCGCGCCGATCACCGCGCCTGCGGCGATGGCCACCACGTTCTTCAACGCGCCGCCCAGTTCCGCCCCCGCCACGTCGGTGGTGCGGTAAAGCCGCAGCGCCGGCGTGGACAGCGCCTGCTGCAGCGCCGGCCCGGTCTGGGCATCCGCGCAGGCCAGCGTCAGCGCGGTCGGCAGGCCGCGGGCGATGTCGGCGGCAAAGGACGGGCCGGTCAGCACCGCGACCCGCGCATCCGGGCAGCGCGCCGCGATCATCGCCGACGGCCCGGTCAGGCGCGACAGATCGATCCCCTTGGCCGTACTGACCAAGCGCTTTCCGCCCAGCCCCGCGCCGTGATCGTCCAGAAACCCGCCCAAGGCCTGGGCCGGCAGGGCCAACAGCAGGATATCCGCCCCGAGCGCCCGGTCCAGATCCTGGGTCACCGCGATCCCGTCGGGCAGGGCGACGCCGGGCAGGCGCGGATTTTCGCCCCGCCAGTCGATGCGCCGACCCCAGAGCGTCACCGGCCCGTTCACCGCCAGCGCCACGGCCAGCGCCGTGCCGAACGCCCCCGCACCCAAGACCGAGATCATGCCTTCGCCCCCTTCTTGCCGCTGCCCAGCATGGGCGCGGCCGCGCGGTCCAGCGGCCAGCGCGGCCGCGCCGCCAGGTCCATCCCGTCGCGGTGACCGGCACGGAACCGCTCGATCCCCGCCCAAGCGATCATCGCGCCATTATCGGTGCAGAGCACCAAGGGCGGCGCCAGGAACCGCGCGCCCGCGCGGGCGGCCACCTGTTCCAGCGCGGCGCGGATCGCGCCATTGGCCGCGACCCCGCCCGCGACGGCGATGACCGGCACGGGTGCCGCGACCAGCGCGCGCCGGGTCTTTTCGGCCAGCACATCCGCCACCGCCGCCTGGAACCCCGCACAAAGGTCGCGCCGGTCCGCCCCATGCAGCCCGCCCTGCGCCGCGACCAGCGCGTCGCGCTGGCGCAGCACCGCCGTCTTCAGCCCGGAAAAGGACATGTCGCATCCCGGCCTGTCCAGCAGGGGGCGCGGCAGGGCGAAGCGCAGCGCGTCGCCCGCGCGGGCCTCGGCCTCGACATGGGGGCCGCCGGGCTGGGGCAGGCCCAGCAGGCGGGCGATCTTGTCGAAGGCCTCGCCCGGGGCGTCGTCGATCGTGCCGCCCATGCGGGTGAAGTCGTCCGGCCCGTCCACGCGCAGGAACTGGCAATGCCCGCCCGAGACCAGCAGCATCAGATAGGGAAAGCCCACCCCGTCGGTCAGCCGCGGCGTCAGCGCATGGCCCGCCAGGTGGTTCACGCCGACCAGGGGCAGGCCCGCCCCCGCCGCCAGGCCCTTGGCGCACATCACCCCGGCCATGACCCCGCCGATCAGCCCCGGCCCCGCCGTCACCGCGATCCCCGACAGATCGCGCAGGCCCAGCCCCGCGCGGGCCAGCGCCTGTTCCACCGCCAGGTCCAGCCGTTCGGCATGGGCGCGGGCGGCGATCTCGGGGACGACGCCACCGAAATCGGCATGCAGATCGGCCTGGCTGCTGACCACGCTGGACAGGATCCGGCGGTCGCCCGTCACCACGGCGGCGGCGGTGTCGTCGCAGCTGCTCTCGATGCCCAGAAAGATCAGGTCGTCCATGCTCTTGCCCAATGGCCGGGGGGGAATTACCCCTTGAGGGCCTAGCACCCGCGGCCGAGGATGCCAATGCCACGAGGCCCCACGCCCACCCTGCTGCTGACCCGTCCGCTGGCCTCGTCGCGATGGCTGGCGGGGCGCTTCGACGGGCCGGTGGTGATATCGCCGGTGATGCGCATCGTGCCGCTGCCCTTCGACCGCGCCGCGCTGGCGGATGCGCCGGGCGTGGTGCTGACATCGGCCCATGCCGTGCCCGCGGCGGGGCCCGGGCGGGGGCGGCCGGCGATCTGCGTAGGGGCGCGGACCGCCGCCATGGCCCGGCGCGCGGGGTTTCGCGTGACCGAGGGGCCGGGCGACGCGGCCGGGCTGCTGCCCCTGATCGCGGCCGGGCCGCCGGGGCTGGTCCACCCCCATGGCCGCCATGTCGCGCAGCGCCTGCCGGTGCCGGGGGTCGCGGTCTATGACCAGCAGGCGCTGCCCCTGACGCCCGAGGCGCGGGCGCTGCTGCAGGGGGCGGGGCCGGTGATCCTGCCGGTCTTTTCGCCGCGATCGGCGGGGCTGGTCGCGGATCAGGCCCGCGATGCGCGCGCGCCCCTGTGGCTGGTCGCGATCAGCCCGGCGGCCATGGCGGCCTGGACCGGCCCCGCCGACCGGCGCCTGCTGGCCGATGCCCCATCCGGCCGGGCGATGGAGGACGCGATCCGCCGCATCGCCCGCGCGGAACAAAGCTGAAGACGGTGGGTTGAGCGTCGAGCCGCGGCTGATTAGGCTGCGATCCGACGCGCAAGAGGGGCGCAGGCTGCGGCGCCCGCCGATCGCAGCCGCGCCAAGACGGGGACAGGGACGTGAAGACACCGAAATCGACTACTGACGGACGTGATGCCAAGGCCGGGCAGATGGCGGGCCCCGACATCCGCCGCATTCCCGCCCATGTCGGCGTGATCGACCATGCCGAGGTCCCCGAGGGCCGCCCCGCCCAAGCGGGCCAGCCCGGCGAGATCCGCCCGGTCGAATCGGCGCTGGTGGGCGAGGGCCCGGGCCCCGATGCCGCCGCGCGCCGGACGACGCCCTCCGAGGCCGCGCCGTCCGTGACGGCCTCGGACAGCCCGAAGACCGCCCCCGCCAAATCCGACCCCGCGCCCCGTCGCGGCGGGTTCCTGCCCTTGGTCCTGGGCGGCGCGGTCGCCGCGGGCCTGGGCGCGGCCGCCGCGATCTATGCCCTGCCGCATCTGCCCGCCAACTGGCAGCCGCAGGGCTCGGCCGCGGTGCCCGCCGAACCGGCCGAGGATCGCGACGCGCTGATCCAGGCCGCCGCCGATGCGGGCCGCCAGGCCGCGCTGGCCGATCTGACCCCGCGCATCGAGGCCTTGGAACAGGACCAGGCCCCCGCCGAGGACCTGACCCCGCGCATCGAGGCGCTGGAACAGGCGCAGGGCCAGGATGAGACCGACACGCTGGAGGCGCTGCGCAGCCAGCTGGAGGAGCAATCCGCCCAGCTGCAGGACCAAGCCGCCCGGCTGGAGGAGCTGGCCGCCCGCCCGGCCTTCGACCCCGAGGCCGCAGGCGCCCTGCAGGACCAGATCGAGGCCGCCGCCGCCGATGCCGAACAGCGCCTCGAAGCCGCCCGCGCCGAGGCGCAGGAGCTGCAGGACGCCGCCGCCGAAAGCACCCGCCGCGCCCAGGCCGTCGCCGCCATCGCCCAGCTGCAGGCCGCGCTGGATCAGGGCGTCACCCCCGACCAGGCGCGCCAGACGCTGGAGGGTGCGGGCCTTGCCACCCCCGAGGCCCTGCAGGCCGAGGTGCCCAGCCTGGCCCAGCTGCAGGCCGATTACCCGGAGGCCGCCCGCGCCGCCTTGCGCGCCAGCTTCCAGGACAGCAGCGCCACGGGCGAGGGCAACCTGGTCACGAATTTCCTGCGCGCCCAGACCGGCGCCCGGTCCATCGCCCCGCGCGAGGGCGACGACACGGATGCGGTCCTGTCTCGCGCCGATGCCGATGTGCAGGCGGGCCGGATCACTGATGCGGTGACCCAGCTGCAGACCCTGCCCGAACCGGCCCGCGCCACCGGTCCCATGGCCGAATGGCTGACCGGGGCCGAGGCCTATACCCAGGCACGGGCGGCGCTGACCGACCTGTCCTCGGAAACGAACTGAGGATCGCCCGATGCTGTTGTCCCTGCTGAAAATCCTGTTCTTCTTCGCGGTCGTCATGGCCTTGGCCCTGGGCGCGATGCAGCTGTCGGAAACCGGCCAGATGCTGCGCATCCAGTATGGCGGCATGGAATTCGCCCTGACCCCGGTCAAGGCGGTCATCGCGCTGCTGGTCCTGATGGTCGCGGCCTGGCTGATCTTCAAGGCGCTCGGCCTGATCCTGGCGGTGCTGCGTTTCCTGGTCGGCGACGAGACGGCGATCAACCGCCATTTCGCCCGGTCGCGCGAACGCAAGGGCTATGCCGCCTTCGGCGAGGGGATGCTGGCTGTCGCCTCGGGCGAGGGCAAGCTGGCCCAGGACAAGGCCGCCAAGGCCGCGAAATACCTCGACCAGCCGCATCTGACCAACCTGCTGGCCGCGCAAGCGGCCGAGACCTCGGGCGATACCAAGCGCGCCATCGAGATCTATCGCAACCTGCTGGAGGATGACCGCACCCGCTTTGTCGGCGTGCGCGGCCTGATGCGCCAGAAGCTGGCCGAGGGCGACACCCACAAGGCGATGCTGCTGGCCCAGAAGGCCTATGCGCTGAAGCCCCGCCACAAGGAGGTCCAGGACACGCTCTTGGATCTGCAGACCCGCGAGGGCGACTGGAAAGGCGCGCGCCGCACCCTCAAGGACAAGCGCAATCAGGGCGATCTGCCCAAGGACGTGGCGCTGCGCCGCGACGCCGTCCTGGCCCTCAAGGAGGCCAGCGAGGTTCTGGCCAAGGGCAATTCCATCAGCGCGCGCGAGGCCGCAATCTCGGCCGCCAAGGCCTCGCCCGACCTGATCCCGGCGGCGGTTCTGGCGGCGCGCAGCTATGTCGCGCAGAAGGATTACCGCAACGCCTCGCGCATCCTGGAAAAGACCTGGTCGGTGCGCCCGCATCCCGACGTGGCCGCCGCCTATGCCGAGATCGTGCCCGACGAATCGCCCGCCGCCCGCATGACCCGCTTCGAGCGGCTGATCGGCAGCAATCGCGACCACGAGGAATCGCGCCTGCTGAAGGCCGAGCTGCTGCTGGCGGCCGAGGATTTCCCCGGCGCCCGCCGCGCCCTTGGCGATCTGGCCGAAAAGCATCCGACCGTGCGCACCCTGTCCATCATGGCCGCGATCGAACGCGGCGAGGGCGCCGATGACAGCGTCGTGCGCGGCTGGCTGACGCGGGCGCTGACCGCCTCGCGCGGGCCGCAATGGGTCTGCGACAAATGCCATAACGTGATGCATGAATGGGCCCCGGTCTGCGACAGCTGCGGCGGGTTCGACACGCTCAGCTGGACCGAGCCGGACGGTCCGCGCAATCGCCCCGCCGCATCCCCCACAGGGGCCGAGATGCTGCCCCTGCTGGTCGGATCGCCCCGCAAGGATGACGCGGATGTGCCGGACCTGTCCGAACCTGTCCAGCCCCATCCCCCCGGCCCGGCGGAACCCGAAGGCAAGGCCCCGCCCCGCCGCAAGGAGGCGCCGGTCGTGGCCCCCGGCATGGTGCCGCGCGAAAGCGACTATCGCGTGATCGACGAGCCTTCGGCCACGGTCACCACCCCCGACCCCGCCCCCAAGGCGGAACCCGAGGTGATGGGCCCGCCCGAACCCATGGGCCCGCCCGAACCGCAGGACGCCGGACCCCATGGCGACGACACCGTCGCCAGCCCCTTGGTCGAGGAGCCGGTGATGGTGCGCCCCGATGTCGAACCGGCCGTCGAGGCCGACTGGACCGAAGACCGCAAGCGCCCGTGACCCCACCTGCGGCGGCGAAGAATTTTCGCCGCCGCCTCTTTCCTCCGCCGCGCAAAGCTGTTAATCGCGGCGCACCAGATGCCGGTGTAGCTCAGCTGGTAGAGCACATCATTCGTAATGATGGGGTCGGGGGTTCGAGTCCCTTCACCGGCACCAATATCTAAGAGGATATTGTTAGATATCAGTGTGTTAGATTGGACTGCCAGTGGTCAGTCCACCTTTTAGCCCACCTTCCCTAAAATGCTTGGCAGTTTGTCGGGGTGCGGCAAAGTCTGCAACCAATCGGCTTCGCTGCATGATCGATCATGGCTGGCATTGATGGGAGCGAATCGCTGAGTCGGCATCAGACCGGCCCGGTGATCAGGTGCCCGGTGACGGTCACCCAAAGTCGACTTCCCGCAGAAGGACATACTGTCTGCAAAATTACCGCGCCGACACTAGCCTCATGTCAAGAGCAATGACTGTGCAGGGCTAACAGCGCGCGCAAGATACCGAAATGCTATAGGTGCCTCCGCCACGCCGCGAATTACTTCATCACCTTGTCTATAAAGCCCAGCGTGTTCGCGTTCTCAAGCAGCGTGCGCACCTTGCTTCGGTCGAGGCCGCTGGGTACTTCAGCATCAATCTCGAGCTTCAGCGTCACCTCGCTACCGGGCAGAACTGTGAGCTGCTCGATGATTGCCTCAACGATCTGACGCATTTCGTGTGCTGGCCGATCTGCCGAGATCATGATCGTCCCGATAAACCGGGTCGGATCACGTTCGGGCTGCACAAGGGCTGCCGCTGGCTTCAGGCCGGTCTGTTCTGCCGCAGCTTTCATCGGGACATGCGTTGGTTCAATAGTCGCGGCTGCAGCCGCGACGCTTTCGGCAGTCTGCTTTTCCGCCACATCGGGCTTTACGATGACGCTGTCGGCATCGATCACCACCGGTGCGTTCGCCCCGTTTTGTAGAACCAAGCCAACATATCGACCAACATTTTCATCCCACCGCTCAGCGTAGGCAAAGGGTCCCGGCACCATCGCGCTGACCGACGACCGGACCGTCTTGATCAGCACGTTTCGATCCCTGACACGCGGCAGGTAAATGTAGCGGTTCAAATATTCCCAGAGATCCCTGAGCGAGAGATGACCCTTGCCGTTCCAAATGTACTTCTGCAATTCGCGGTCAAGGCGCGCAGGACCAAGCTCTGGCAGAAGGCCTTCGTCGCTGGCGAGCTTCTTGCTGGCGCGGGACAATAGCCCATCCTGCGCTGGAACCTTGGAGGTAATCCATTCGAGGTCCGCCTGCGCCCCGTCCTGCATGGGGTAGATCAGGTAGCACCAAGTCTCCTTCAGCCTGGTCTTCACGGTTTCAGCCGCCTCGGTCACCTTGGCCTTGGCCAGAGCGCTGTCGCGCTGTGTCAGGTTCAGGCGATCCGTATCCTTGACTATCCCCGACCAGGACAGAGACGCACGCATCGCCTCTTTCAGACCGTCAAGCTGTCGTGCCTCGGCCGCGAAGAAGATGAGCATGTTACGATAGACCCGAGGCGTGGATCCGCGCTGAAGCAGAATGTCCTTAGCCTGGGTCATCGCCTCTGAACTATCGCGTCCCGAGTGAGGATGTGCCACGCCCAGCACCACTGCGCGAACACCGCCGGGTTCGTCAGGCACGTCGGCCGAGCTGCTGGGTGCGACCTGGACAGTATCGAAATGCCCGCGGTCGCCCAGACCGTTGATGTAGGTCGTCAGCGCCTTGTCGATCTCCAGCAGGACGAGCGGTTCCTCGATCTGGCCTGCCCGATCCGCCGCAACGCGATTGAGGCTGGCCGACATCGAGTACCAGTAACGGCCGAGGTCGCCGTGCATGAACCTGGCGTTGTTTGCGAGGCGCCGAAGGGCGTCGCCAAATATGGCTGGGCGTTCGCCAGGTTGCACGACGCCGAGGTTGATCTGTCGGTCATCGAGGCCCTTGTTGTCCTGCCCGTGGGTCGGCGCGGTTCCCATGAAGATCGCCCGGGCCACACGGCGCGTGGCCGAGTAGCGGTTGAGGTTCGGGGCTGACTGGTCGATCCGGTAAGGCGTCGAGTTCGGCCCATCGACATCGCCTGCGATGATCGACTGCCACGAAACATCAAGGTAATGCAGCAACTCCGGTTCGACGCGCGCCGAACTGATGGACACGCTGCCCGGCATGATCATCACCGAGGGGTCATTGTTCATCCACAGCTCATGGATCACTTGCGCCATCAACCGCAGCACGCCACGGGTGCGCTGGAATTTTTCCAGCGAACCCCAGCTGGTATAGAGTTGGTCGAATAGCTCCGGATGGATCGGATACGCCTTCTCCAGCTTCCGGCGATAATCCTCGCCCTCACAGTTTTGCGGGAACTCGTTCGGGCTATCGCGATACATCTTCGCGAACTGCTTCAACGTGTTATCGCGGTGATGGAACTTGTCGCCCGGGATTTCCTTGAACAGCCGCCGACGGACGATCTCGTAGCTTTCCTCCTGGTCCGCCGGGCGCCAGCCGGTCTCGACCCGGCTGAAGGTCTGTTTCAGGCGCGACAGCGCCTCCTGACCCCCTTCCCCGCCAACCTCGATTTGCGACGCGGGAAGCGATGCCACCAGTAGCGTGCCTGGGCTGGCCTTCACCGCCTCGGTCAGCGACTGCACGAAGGACAGGTTCGAGTCGAACGACCCCGAGGGCAGTCCTTCCACCTTGTAGATCTGGCGGAGGTAGGCGACCCACTCGTCTATCAGGATCAGGGACGGCGCGCATTGCCGGAACAGCTCTTCCAGAAGGTTCGATCCTGGCGCGATCCCGTTGGCATCATTCTCGGCCACCAGCGCATAGCCCGCTTCTCCGCCAAGCTGGAACGCCAGTTCCCCCCAGGTCGTGCGGATCGGCCGCCCGTAATCCTTCTGCCGCTTGGCCGCATCCGAAGGGCCATAGGACGTGCCCACCAGCACCGCCCGGTTCACCTTGACCGGCACGGTCAGCCCTTCGCGTGACAGCAGCTGGTCGAGCCCCGGCAAATCCTCGACCGGCGTGCCGCCCGCCATGTGGTAAAGCGCCAGCATCGAGTGGGTCTTGCCGCCGCCGAAGTTTGTCTGCAACTCCACCACCGGATCGCCGCCGGTGCCCGACAGCCGCTTGGCCGCGCCGATCAGCAGCGTCGAAAGGCCCGAAGTCAGGTAAGTGCGCGAGAAGAACTCGGTCGGGTTGCGATACTCCGACGGCGCGCTGCCGTTATGCACCTTCGCCAGGTCGGCCGCGAACTCGGCCTGCTGGAACTCCCCCGTCGCCACGTCGCGATGCGGTACCACCACCTCGCGCCAGGGCAGCAGCCCCGCCACCGTCTCGACCGAAATGTCGGACCGCTGGCTTTTCTTCCGCTCCTCGTTGCGCTGCAATTCTGTGAACTTCGTGCGCAGGATCGTGTCGCGCATCTTGCCCAGCTGGTCAGCCACGTCCGAGGCGCTGATCGCCTCCATCAGCCGCCGCATGCTGTCCAGCGCGCGTTCGGCATCGTCATAGGTGAAGGTCTCGTTGTGCGACAGCTTGTTGCGCACATCGACCAGTTCGTTGACGATCGACCGCTCGGCCCGCCCAAGCACCGTCTTGAACGCCTCGATCCAGAAGCGGTCCATCGCGTTCAACAGCGCCGCCTGATCCCAGCCGACCTTGCCCTGACTGTTCGGCCGCAGGCCCGGAATCTTCTCCAGAACCTGAACCTGCCAATGCCCCTGCAACGAGGCATCGAGCCGCCGTTCGACAAAGGGGATCAGCGCCTCGGGCAGCAGTTCCATGCCCTCGAACACATACTGGCGCGTGCTTTTTGCCATGGCTTTACCCCTTAAACCTCAAATCTCATCTGACCGCTGCGGTTCGTCAGCGGCGCGGTGGCGGCTTCGCGGGTCAGGTCGGTCCAGTCCGCGATCAGCGCGTTGTAGGCGGTCGCCTCCTTCGCGTCGCCCCGCTTTTCGCAGATGTTGTAAAGCACATAGGCCAGGTCGCGCACATCATCCGCCTTGGGGCCGAACTTCTTCAGCATCACCGCCGCCTCATGGCCGATCCCGTATTTCTCGTGCAGCCGCACCAGATGCTGGCAGCATTCCCAGACGGTCAGGTGGCCATCGGCATCCGGCTCCCATTCCGCATCCATCTCGTCGCGCTTCAGGATGCGCACCTTTCCGGCCGCGCTTTCCACGATCCCGGCATGCTTCACGCTTTCGACCGAGATGCCGCGTGCGGTGGCGATGTTGTTCGCCGTGCCATAGTCCCCCGCCTTTAGCCCGTTCTGTTCGAACCAGGTGATGGCAAAGCGGGTGTCGGCGTCGAACTCGCCCTGGATACCGCCGAGGTATTCGTCGAGCTCGCGGTTGATCAGTTGCAGCGCGGCCTTCACCGTCATCGGGCTGTCGTCGGATTCCAGCACCGCCTTGTAGCGCGAGAATACACCCATGCCGGGGCCGATGGCCGATTGCGGCATGTCGGCCGGGGCGATGTTGGCGGCCTGAAGCTCGGCGATGGCCGGAGGCAGTTCGCGTTTCAGGGCCCGGATGAACTCGGCCCGAGTGATGACCTCGGCCGAGGCTTCCTTCTTGCGGCAGACGAGGACGACGGAGTTGGCAAGGGCATTGGAACCCGATGCCCTCGTACGATTCGCCAACTCGGTGCGCACTGGCCAAGTGCCGACTACCGAGTAGCCTGCTTCCATGATTGCCTGAAGAAAGGTTGCCCACCCTGTTGAGCTGATGCCCTCTTGTTCGACTTCACTTTGCTTGAAGGCATAGTAGATAGCCGCCGGATAGTCGGGACTTGAGTGGCCGCACATGCGGCTGATCGCAGACGTCATCCCGGTAAGAAAGAACGCCTCTGCTGCATCTGCGCCGCCGTGGCGCATCCGGTCAGCAACCAGTTCCTCCATTTTGGGAACGGCGATCGTGTTTAGTTGATCTGGAAATGTTGGCCTGAGCGCACCGCGAATCCACGAGTAGAAGAAGTCGGAGATATCTGCATAGGGAATGCTGTCGTAATAAGGTGGATCGGTCGAAATGACTGAGCCAACCGGATAGTCCACGCTTTGAGCATCAACTTGCCTAATTTCGCCACTCGTCGTGCCCGGCAGCTCGCGAACGACACGCACTATCCAGTCTAGGGATGTGAGGAAATTGCCTGACGACTTTGAAAACGGATTCGCCTCGGCAAAGTCCCAAACCATTGGAATCGCTTGCCTTGCAAAGACGTGCCCGACGCCCAAGTTTTTTGGGTCAGACCTCCATGTGCACAAATTGGACCAATAGTCAGCCGACTTGCTTACACAAAAGCCGAGGTAAACTGAGACCGCATCTGCGTAAGCTTGCGCTCCTAGCCCGCCCAAGCGCAGTGGTTCAGCATCGACTTGCAAGCCTGCGGCCACCGCATCAATCAAAATCTGAGCACGAACTTCTGAAATCAGATCGGAGAACGCGTTCAGCGCAACGAGCTGCCGACTCGTGAACAAATCGCCAAAGGTTTCAAATCCGTACCCGAGAACTCCGACATACTGGCTATGGTTCGGCAGGGCGATTCCGGGTGCCCTTTGCCGTTCCACGTCAACGGCTACAGTCTCTTGAGCGGCCGTTGGAGATACAAAGACACGCCCATTTTTTCCCTCGGTCGCGATGGCAATGAGCATTTGCCCCATCCCGCCAGATTGAGCGACTCTCTTAACATACTCGGACGTGATGGCGGAATCCGACAGCAGACAACGGAAGTTTGCGCCGCGTCCTGCTTTTGTGCCTTCCTTAGCCTTCGCAATCTCCGACTTTGTACCAGCATTGTGGGCCACAAAGGTTATGGTCTTGTTGGACCGATCAACCTTCGGCTCAATCCAAGCTTCCTTGCCGGGTTTTGAACTCAACATGAAGCTTGTTGTGATTGGCACATGGACATCTGCATATGCCGGGTCGGGACTCGGCACCGTCCGCGCCCAGATCCAAGCAATCGCTGTTCCCTTGCCGCTACCATACTCCTTTGGCAGGTCCACTAGCGGGTAAAGATGCCCGATGCGCTCCCACGCCTTCTCGCGCATCCATTCGCCGTAGTATTTCACATCCTCGGCCAGCCCTTCGGCATTGCGGTAGAATGACCGCTCCTTGATGCCGGGATGGATGGGGGGCATGTCCTTGAACTTTGGCGGGATCTCGATCATCGCCTTGCCGATCATCACCGCCACCGGGTTCAGGTCGGACCCATAGGCAGGCAGGCCCAACCGCTGCGCCTCGAGCGGGATCGACCCGCCGCCGGAGAACGGGTCATAGACTGGCGGCAGCACCCCACCGCAAGACCGCCGGATTTCCGCCCGCGCGCGTTCCAGCACCTCTTCGTTGGTCGAGTTCTCCCACTTCACCAAGTCTTCGATGATGGCAAAAAGCCGCTGCCGCTCCCGCTCCTGATCCTCTGCTGTCGGGAACTGGTCCGGATGGCTTGAAGGATCATCCACCAGCTGCGCAAAAAGCACCGCCCGACAGGCCGCCAACGGCCGCCGTGCCCACCACAGATGCAGGGTGGAGGGATGCCCATGCCGGATCGACTTCTCCCGCGCCGAGGCAGCGTTGATGGCCTCGAGCGGGATGGCGACTTCGATCAGTTTCTTCTTGCAGGTCATCGAGTTGCCTATGCTTTATTTGTACGGAATGAAAAAGCCATATGCGCCGGGCTCGAGATCTCCTCCTGCATCGTCGCCGAACAATGCCTCAAACTGCTCTTCATTGGTAATCGGCTCAACTCTGGCAGACATCTCGCGAGGGTCGCGTTCTTCTGGGCCACGCGTCTCAAGGTCTGCCTCGCCGGGATCTCGCGCGATAGGTATTCCGATTTCCGCAGACGGGAAAGTTACCCCGAGTTCGCGCACAATGCCGTCCCATGACGGCGCGAGAAATCTTAGCCAGCCGCTCGGCTTCAGTAGGCTGGCTAACAGCTCATGGTGCGACTTATTGCAAAAGCAGCCGAACTTCTCGCATGCATTGCATACTGGAAAGGACGATGCGGGCCTTTTTCTCTCAAGCTTCTTCTTAGTCGCATCGAGTGAAAAGGATACGGAATCAATTCCACTGTACACACTTGTGGCAATGTCGCGCGGTTGAAACACCCGTGCACTTGGGAACAAGCACTGAGCTTTCCCGGCGGCGAAGATGCTATCCTCCTCAGGGAAAACGTAGAATGTGCTGCGGGGATACTTTTTCTGCACTGTTGTCAGCTTCTTAAGCTGATCGCATTCGAGCTTCACCTTTTTCGCCTGCTGAGCTTTGAACTGAAAGATGATCAATCGCCCGCCGATGCCGAGGACAGTGTCGATCCCAACGCGCCGCTCTTGAGCTTGCGTAAGGCCAAACCACTTCGGATTGCGGTTCAGAGGCATTACTGCAGCCGTAAGCGCCGCACAAAACCTTACCTCAAAGCTCTTTTCGGAATACCGCATACTGTCTCAATTTGGTGCAGCTGCCCGCTCCAGCAGGCGCTTTAGGTTGAACTGGATCGCCGTGTGTTCAAACGAGGGTTCGTGATCCGACAGCGCCCCTCGGACATAGCGCGGTTCGCGGGCAAAGCCACTCTCGATCTGAACGATGGCCAGGATGTATTTGCCGGGTTCGTGCAGCGAGGTGATGATCTCCTGCCGGGTCAGCATTACCGTGTCGGCGCCGTCGATCCGACCCTTGACCTCGATGAAGCGCAGATGCCCAGAGCGCGGATCGTAGGAGGCAATGTCGTAACCGACCTTCTGCGCCGACACGTCGCGTGGTTCGTTGCCCAAAGCGCGCTCGGCATTGATGACCGCCTCCATGGCCTTCAACTCGCTGATCCGCCGGGCCTCCGGGTCTTCGGCAAAGGCGTTGGGTTTGGCGCCGGTGGCGACGGCAGCCTTTGCCAACAGCAACCCTTTCGGGACGACGACCATGCCCCCGCGCACCCGCGGAGGCTGGGCGGAAATGAAGCGTTCCTTCTCCAGCAATTCCATCCGGCGCTTCAATCGGTCGGCCAGATCTTCCGCACGACGTTCGGCGTTCTGCCAGCTCAGGCGGGTCTTCTTGCCCGCCCTTTCATCCTCGCGCAGTTCCGCGGCCCGGTTGTCCCAGAAGTTGATCTCCTTCCTCAGACGAGCCTTTACCTCCTGTTCGACCTTGGCCACCTCGGGCAAGCGTCGTGCCTTTACTTCGGCCACGTGGCTCTGCGCGAGATCGACAGTAGCGAAACGGATCGCCGCCTTCTCCAGATCGTTGCGCAGCCAGTCTTCGTGCAGCCTGTCGCTAACCAGCGCGATCTCTTCGGCCGAAGCTGGACGCAGGTTCAGGTGGGGGGCGATCCCCGCATTCGCAGCTTTCCCTGTCTTGTCGATCGAGGCAAATTGCAGCTTTTCCGAGATGACGTGGGGTTTGCCGGTGCTGGTTGGGCGGCCGTCCTGAAGGCTGTGTTCCAGCAAGAAAATGGCCGACAAGTCCTGGCCAAGGTCAGTTTCATCGACCATGACTGCGCCCTGTTTCATCAGGTGATCGTGCTGTTCGCGCACGATGCTGATGACAGCCTCCAGCAGAGGATGGCCCGGGCAGACGAACGTTGCCACGGGTTGCTGGTTCACCTTGCCCTTTTCGAAGCAGATGCGTTCGTACTTCTTCTGGATCGGGGCGCCGGTTCCGATCTGACGATCCCGCTCACGGATGCTGACTGGCACGTGCGTGATCTCCCACCGTCCCTCCTCCCGCGGCTTGATCTGACCACCAAGCCGCTTGAATGCCTCGACAAAGAAGCTCTGGATGTGATGCGGCTGCAAGCGCTGGGCCTCGGCGCGCTCCATGTCGATGCGGATTTCCTGCACTTTTGCGGCAGGCATCGTGTCATTGGTCAGGGCCCGACGCGCCAGAAGGTCCAGCAGATGCTGCTGGTCCACGGCCCCGTCGACGGCCTGGAGCAGCTTGGCCTTCACTTCGGGTTGTTCGCCATATTGGATCGCCTCGAACAGCAGATCCTTCAGCGCTGTTCCCTCGAACAACTCGCCCAGAACGTCATAGACCCGCCCGCCCAACGCCTCGCGCGCGGCTTCCAGCTTTTCCAGAAGCCGAGCATAAACCTCACCTTCGCGCGTATCGGCCGCCACGAGGTTCCAGAGATGGCAGACCTCGATCTGGCCGATCCGGTGGATACGGCCGAACCGCTGCTCGATCTTGTTCGGGTTCCAGGGGAGATCGTAGTTCACCATCAGGTGACCACGCTGAAGGTTCACGCCTTCACCGGCCGCGTCGTTCGCGATCAGCACTAGCATGTCGCGGTCCTGCATGAATCGCTCGACGATCTTGCGGCGATCCTCGCGCGACACGCCGCCATGGATGACCTCAACCGCATCGGCACGGCCAAGGCGCGAACGCACGCGATCATGCAGGTAATAGAGGGTGTCCTTGGGTTCGGTGAAGATGATCAGCTTCCGGCGATTGCCGTGGGAATCGACCATGAGTTCGTCATCAAGGATCCGGTTAAGCTGCGACCACTTCGTGTCCTGCCCGGAACTGAGGACGCCCAGCGCCATCCGTTCAAGGCCCTGCAATGTTTTGACCTCGAGCGCGAGCTGATCCACGGTTTCGGCCGTTGTGGCCGTCGCGGAAATCCGGTCCTCGATGTCGTCGATCTCGTCCTGGCCAAACTCCTCGATGTTCTGTAGCACGTCCTCAGGCACGTCGGGTACCTCGAAACCGGAGCGTTTGCCGCGAACCATCAGCCTCGCCTCGGCCAGCTCTGCCTCCAAGCGTTCGCGGCGCCGCTTCAACGACTCGTAGATTGCGGCAGGGGAAGAAGCCAAGCGACGTTGCAGGATCTGCAAAGCAAAGCCGACATTATTCCGCTTCTTGCCATCCTCTGCGGCAAAACGCTGGACCCGGTTCATCTCGTTGCGGACATACTCGGTCACGGCGGCGTAAAGCGCCGCCTCCTCGGGCGACAAGTCGTATTTGACAGTATAAGCACGGCGTTCAGGGAAGAGCGGACGGCCATCAAACCGCAGGAGCTCTTCCTTGGTAAGGCGACGCATCATGTCGGCGGTGTCCGCATAGTGCACACCGTCGCGGAACCGCCCCTCAAAACGGTCGCCGTCCAGCAGCGCCATGAACAACTGAAAATCCTGTTCATGCCCATTGTGGGGCGTTGCCGACATCAGCAGAAGATGACGGCACGCTTCCCCAAGTTTCTGACCAATCCGGTATCGCTTGGTGTATTTGGCCTCGCCGCCGAAATAGGTCGCCGACATACGGTGGGCTTCGTCGCAAATGATCAGATCCCACTCCGCCGCTTGCGCCAGCTTGTCCTGCAGTTCCTCATTGCGGGCGAGGACATCCAATCGAGCAATCAGACGGTTGCGGTCGCTGAACGGATTACCCGACCTTGAGTTCTCGATCATGTCGCGGGTCAGGATGTCGAACTCCAACCCGAACTTCTCGCCCAATTCATCCTGCCACTGTTCGACCAAACTGCCCGGTGCGACAACCAGGCAGCGTTCAAGATCACTGCGGGCGATCAATTCCTTGATCAGCAGCCCCGCCATGATAGTTTTCCCGGCGCCCGGATCGTCCGCCAAGAGAAACCGCAGTGGCTGGCGCGGCAGCATTTCCCCATAGACGGCTGAAATCTGGTGCGGAAGCGGATCAACCAGGCTGGTGTGAATGGCGAGGTAAGGATCGAAGTAATGCGCCAGCTTGATCCGATTAGCCTCAGTGACAAGGCGCAGGAGCTCGCCATCTGCATCAAACGACCAAACCCGTCCACGGGCATCGAGTTCTATTCGGGCCTGATCATCGCGATAAAGGGTCGTTTCAGAAACACCCCCACCGGGCACTCTGAATACCAGATTGATAGCTTGGTCTCCGATCCATTCGACGGAAACGACCTCGACGGGCTGGCCGGGAACGACGCCGCGCAATTGAGCGCCATTTTTGATGTCTTCCAGAACCGTCATCATTCCTCCGTCCAGCTCACGCGCGGATCGAATCGGCGCAGCAATTCAGTCTACTTGAAGCCAGCACCAAACAGTCTGAAAGCGCAGCAATTTAAATTGGTTGGACGATAATCGCGGATGCACCAGGGAACAAGCTGCGTCCTCTCGATCCTCAGTTTTCCACGCGACGGCAGAGAAATTCGATCAGACAGCGCAGAGCGGGCGGGGTCTGACGGCTCTTCGGGTGGTAGAGATTGACGCCGTCGAAAGACGGAGACCAATAGTACAGCACTGCTCGAAGTCTTGCGCACTTAATCCTCCATGAACAACCCGACGCCGGCTCTGGACCGGAGCAATGCCACCGCTAGATCGACAGAATTGAAGGTCAGAGGGCCTCCCCTGTTGTTTGAAAGCTAGCCGTTTGTACTGCCAAGTCGCCTCCAAACGCCGTAGGTACCGATTCAGCGCGGAAACGTTACGCTTGAAGTCAGCCGCTAGTAGATTCTCGGACGCCTGAGCATCCGCTCCGCTGACTGGTAACCAAGGCTCTTCTGAGCGGCACGCACAGCGGCCTGCGCGCAAGCAGCGGGCGAGGCAGGGCCCACCGGCATGGCGACTCGCGCGAAACGGTGCGGGCGCGGGCGTTCGCTGAGGCTGTACAGCTTGTCGCGCGCGACATGCAGGACAGTAAGCGGTGGCGACATCACTCTGCGCTAACTGAATTTAGGTGTTCAGTCCCGGCATCTGGTGGATCGGATTGACGATGAATCTGTCTGGCTCTGAAGTCCAGACCTTGCAGATGTATTCGTAGGGTGTGACACCGCTCAGCGTCTTGAGCCTGCGTGCGAAATTGTAGGCGGCGATGAAATCGGCGAGGTGCGTGCGCAGCTGGCTGTGGCTGTCGTAGTGGTAGCGCTTGACGGTCGCGTCCTTGATCGTCCTGTTCATCCGCTCGACTTGGCCATTCGTCCACGGGTGGTTGGGCTTGGTCAGCCGATGCTCGATCCCGTTTGCCTCGCAAATCATGTCGAACCGCATTTGCCGAGAGTAAGGAGTGTTACGGTTTCGAGGCTGCTCTGCGAACTGGATGCCATTATCGGTCAGGATCGTGTGGATGCGGTAGGGCACGACGTCCAGAAGGTGCTCCAGGAACTCCCAAGCGGTTTTCCTGTTGGCCTTTTCCGCCAATTGAACGACAGCAAATTTGCTGGTGCGATCAATGGCTACGAAGAGGAAGAGCTTGCCTTCGGCCGTCTGCACCTCGGCGATGTCGATATGGAAGAAACCTATCGGGTAGCGCTTGAACTTCGCACGCTTGGGCTTGTCCCCGCCCACGTCCGGCAGTCGCGAAATGCCATTCCGCTGCAGGCATCGGTGCAGCGCCGAGCGCGTCAGATGTGGGATAGAGGGCTGAAGAGCGTAGAGGCAGTCGTCCAACGGCAGCAGCGTATGGCGCCGAAACGCGACGATTGTTGCTTCCTCGGCCTCACTCAAGACCGTGGAGCGTGGCTCCTTCGGCCCAGTCTTACGGTCCTCAACTGTCTCGCGCTTGCGCCACTTCGCGACAGTCTTTGGGTTGATGCCGAGCTCCCGGCTCAGCTGCGCGAGCGAAGCTTGCGATCGCTGTATTGCAGCTCTGACAGCGTGCGTGGTCGTGGCGCTCCCGTGACGAACTTGTCCCATAATGCTTCCTTCCATTCCTGCGAAAGGATTGCACCATCAAACCATGGGATCAAACACCTAGGCGCTTTAGCCCCAGCGGCACGAGCCATCCGCTTCGTAGTCGGTTAGCATTGTGAGTACCTTTCAGGGATACTGGGGCAAGACGAGAGAGCATCAGGTTGGCGGTGCCCATCACCCTACTGAAATCTCGGCATCGGCCCTTTTGAGCGAGCGGCTTTCCGAACGGCACTCTGGATTCACACCGGTAACGCAGGACAGTGGATAATGCCACTAGATTGCCGCGGTATTATCGTAGGATCTTGTTCAAGGCAGGTCAGCGCTGTCTCGCGAGTTTGCCACGTCCAGCATTTACCGCAGAACAGTCGCCCTTGAGGCCCATAGCGCTCGAAGTCCGACATGGCGCCCCAGCGGTCACGGCTTACCCATTGACCTGACCAATCCAGCCGCACCATGTTGGCGGGGGCGCTCGGCGCCTCGGGACCGTGAAGGGGAAGCACGACAACCCCGTCGAATGTGGATGCGTTTTCACGCTCGGAAGGCCAGAGGCGTGCTGAATGTGCTAAATGTGCTAAATAGTCCGCGCCTTCCCGTTCTTGTTTAGCACGATTAGCACGATTAGCATGGTGGTCCGGTTCCGCCTGCGTTTTCACCGCATGACCGTTGGTCCTAATGCGGGACAGGGCTGCGCGGGCATTAAACAGCATGGCTGCCCCCTTTGACGATGCGCCAAGCGGTCGAACGGGCCCGGCCACGCACCACTGTTCCGGTGGGCAGGGCGATAACCCAGCCATGCCTTTCCAGCATTTCCAGTGCAGCGGTTGCGGTCTTTGTCTCGCGCAGGGCGCGGATAGGGGCCTTTTGCACAACGTCTCCCGTCAGCATCTCGGGATCCGGCCACTCCTCGATCAGCCAGCGCCGCAGCCGCTCGGCCCGGTCTGTCTCCTCGCTCACCTTTGCGGCATCAGCCAGGCGCTGCGCTTCCGACAGGTAGAAGCCGGCAAGCTCGATACCGGACACCATGTCCTCGGCCTCGACAGCCGGGGCAGCCAGGTCGCGCCACAGGGTCAGCACCCCGGCGATGCGGCAGGCTTGTTCGGCGGCCTTGGACGCATAGCCGGTCACACTCGACATGGCTGCGCCGGGGCGCTGGGAGAGTTCTACCGCATCGGCATATTCGGTCAGCAGCGCACGGGCATCCGGGGCTAGCAGAAGGCGGCGTGGCTCCAGTGCCCGGCTTTCTGGGTTCATCGGCAAGGGCGATTGCAGAATGGTTCCAAGCCGGGCCGCGAAGGCCGCAAGCGGTCCCGTGCCGTCACGCGTCAGACCATGAAGCCGGGTCCCGATAGTGCTCGGTGGCTCGCAAATCAGAAAGCGTGGCAGGAAGCCCGTGTCGTCAGTTTTGGGATCTGCCATGAAATCGCGCGCGACACCCGGCTGCACCATGAGATGCACCGCCAGCCTGCGGCCATAGAGCGTGAAGGAGCCTTCACCTTGCCTGGTGCGACGGATGGGATTGCCCTGCCACAGGTCATTCAGGGCGGCGAGGGTCTTTTGCCGATTGTCGCTCGACATGGCAAAGCCGCCCAAGAACTGCCCGCCTTCGTCAGAGAAGATGCCCAAGCTCGGCATTCCTTCTGCAAACTTGCGGGTCAGCCCCTCGTAGGTCGGCTCTGTCACCGTCCGTTCGGGCGACGGCGGCGCAATGGGTTCATCGCCCAGCGCGGCCAAGTCGGCCTGTGCCTCGCTCTGAGTCTTGGCGTTCTTGCCCGCCTTGCCCTTCACGGATGCAATGACACCGTCATGTTGGACCTTCCATAGCGCGTGCCGGGTCATCCATGCTTTCACGTCCTCGCGGTGCCGGCCGGCTTCCTCGCGTTCGAAGTCGCGCAAGCCCTGCATTAGTAATCCATCGCAGGTGGACTTGCGCTCACCGCTGCGGGCGATGGTCAGGGCATAAAGCGACAAGGGACGGTCGCCACCCAGCGTCTCGACATCGGCAAAGCCCTGCACAGCCAGCGACGCCACCGACAGGGCGCTTTGCGCGGGAATGGCAATGGGTGCCAGCGTCATGGCTTGAACTGCCTCCACAGACGCTTGCAGCGGCCCCAACGCTTGAAGGGGGTAAGGCTCGCCGGGGAGGATTTCCCGCAAGAGCGGCTGCGGGCCTTCCGTGATGAAGGCGACAGGGGCATGCAGTTTGGTAGGGTGAGAATTGCTCATATTTGGGAGAATCATACGATGGCCCTTTCCCGCATGAGAATGTCGTTCCAGTCCTGGCCGTCCGGGGCGGGCAGCAGGCTCACAGTCCAGCCTAGCGCAGATGCGCGTTTGGCTAGTTGATACGCGGCTTCACGGCCTGCTTTGTCGCCGTCCGGCGCGATGATCAGCTGGTGCGGGATGAGAGGGGGCAAATGCAGCCCGGCCATGCCTGCGGCAGACAGCGCAGCCCAGATGGTTGCAGGGGTGCGCAACAGACCGCTGTACAGGCTCAACGCTGTCTCGACACCCTCTGCCACCACTAGCGGTCCCTTAGCCTCAGCGACTTGCACAGCGCCCCCGAGCGTCGCGCCCAGCATTGCTTTGTTCGGTTCCACATCCGCCTTCCCGCTGCCGTCCAAATGCAGGTAGGTCCGGTGCACGGCCAGCCGCGGCAGCCCGTCCACGCGCGCTACTATTGCCGGGATCCGTTTGGCAGAAGCGCCGTGCCAACAATCGGGATGGAACCGCAGGGTTTCTGGGAGGGAGCAGGTGATACCCCGTCCCCGCAGGTATGTCTCGGCGATGGTACAGTGAATCGGCAGTGAGTCTTTCCAGCATACCAGCGCCTGCCGTTCCCGCCTTACGGCTTCGGCCTCATCCTCAGCTCGACGGCGAGCAATCTCGGACGCGATGGGCGGCTGAAACCGGTCTAGCCGGTCCGTCAAACCGCGCTCACGTAAGGCGTTCAGCACCTCTAGGAAGCTGCATCCGGTTTTGCAGGACAAAAGCAGCTTGCCATCCGGGGCGTCAGCCAAGGTCAGGCTAGGCCGCCTGTCGCCATGTGCGGGGCAACACGCAAGCCCGTAACGGCGATACCACTTGCCACGAAGAGCGAGTGTCAGAGCGTGCGCGTTACTCACAGACGCATCCCCAGATGAAGGCGGCCAGCATGGCGGCGCGGTCAGCATCGATGCCGTAGCGGTGGCACAAGACGGCAATACGTAAGACCATCAAGCGGCACCGCCTTTCATCACACTCGTTCCGCAGCAGGGTTCGAATCCATCCTGCCCCGCCATAGCAATGCAGCGCAGCACATAGCGGGCGTGGTGCCCTGCGAAGGAGCCGCCGTGCCTTTCGGTGGTGGTGTCGATCATTACGCCGAAGGCGCGCAGGTTGTGGACATAGGCGGCCCAGCGCGGGGCGGGATTGGAGATAGGGTTGCAGCCCTTGGAACCTGCCGCCATGAGTGCTTCATGTGCCCAGCGGTCCCGTCCCTTGGCAATAATATGCAGCGGATCGGCATTGCCGTTCTTGATGGTGAAGACTCGTGCCGGGCATTTATTGGTGACTGCCATGTCTTGGCCTCATTCCTTGAAGGGCCGGGCGTGAAAGAGTAAGGTGCGGCTATCCCGCAAATACGGATAGCGACCCCGCCCTTGCCCGGCGGGGTTTTGCTTATGCGGCGCCGTGTCGGGCGGCTTTCGCTCGCTCAATAACTTCCAGAATTTCCGACTGCGGCCAGCGCGACAGCGCGCCCAGCTTGATCGGCTTGGGAATAGTGCCGTCAGCTACGCGGCGCCAAAAGGTCGGCACGCTGATGCCGAGAAGCGGTGCGGCTTCGCGGTCTTTCAGAAGGGGGTCGGTGATGGTCATTGGTCAGCCTAGATGCGGGTTGCGTCTGGCTGAACAGATGAACGATGTGCCCGAAACTAACCGCCGGTTCTTTCAAGAAAACCTAAAGAACCGATGGTTCTATTTTCGAACACGTTTATTTATCAAAGGCTTGGCTCGCATCTTTCCTGAAGTGTTCGAGCCAGTCATCATACCACGCGCGACTAAGGGACTTGCCACCTTGCATGAAAAGCGGCTCTGCGGCTCCCTTATCGTGCTTCGCGGCAAGCTCCTTGGCTTTTCGGAAGGCTTGTACGTCCGTGGCGAGAAGGAAGCTCTTCAAGTTTGCGCGGGCTAGGCTGTCTAACACCTCATAACGCTCTTGCTTCTTGGCAGCTTGCCCGCCAAGCCTGCCTACCTTCCGGTTCTGGTCTACAGTCTTGTAATGCCGCAATGCTGCAGGCTGATGCTCCTTGCCAAGAGCCGCTTGAAAGTGCCGTCCGGCTGCGAAAGTGTAGATTGCAACCGCGGCGACATGTTCTTGAAGCGGAGAGCCGGGTTCATCCGGTTCCTCGTCCTCCGCGTCCCCCGGATAGCGCACTGTTTCAAGGATGGCGGGAATGAAGGCGAGCAATTTACTTGCTTCTGTGGCGTGGTGGGCGCGCGACATATGGGCAGCGCCTTCGGTCACTTCGGGAAGTGCGGCGAGTTCCACGCAGGCATTTTGAAGCTGTGGCAGTAATTCCGCCCATTGTGTCAGATATGTGGAATTATATGCATCGCCTAGCGCGGTTGCTTCGAGCTCACCCAAGCGCAATATCTCTGCTGCGCCCGCAATATGTGCAGGAACCTCATGCGGCAGGGCATGTTCGTATTCGCGCTCTGTCCCATTGGCTCTTTCAACGACAGGGACCAGCTTTTGTAGGGCTGCAAGGATTTCGGCGCAAATTTCTTGGGAGGCGTCGTGACGCCAGAAGCTATCAAGGCCACTCCAGTCCTTGTTGTCGATCAGTTGTTGCCAGTCGCTCATCATCCCCTGACCATCTTCACCACCAGCCCCGATTGCCCGGTCACATACCCTGCCCAGCGCTCTAGCAGCACCCGACGCTGCTCCAGAAAATCCGTACGGCGATAGGCCTTCACGACCGCACCGCCCGTGACATGGCCCAACATGGTTTCGGCGACTTCATGGGGGGCGTCGGTAGCCTCCGCCAGCCAGTCGCGCAGGCTGGAACGAAAGCCATGTGGCCGCGCCTCCATGCCGCGTCTTTCCATCATTCGTGCCATCGTCGCGTCGGAAATCACGCCCTTCCGTACGCTGGGGAACAAGAAGCCGTCGCGGGCGTGGGCTTTCGCTGCCTCAATGACCTGCAGTGCCTCGGGCACCAGCGGCACCCGGAATGCTTGGGTCGCGTCCCTGCGCCCCTTCATGGCTTCGGCGGGCACCGTCCACATATCGCCGTTGATCTGGCCCAAATGCAGGAAGCGCAGCGGGGCTGAACGAACGCCCGTGAGAATCAGCAGCCGCAGAGCAAGATGCGTCACCGTCCCATCAGTCAGGCTGGCATAGAAGCCCGGAACATCCTTCCACGGCAGGGCGGGGATATTCTGCGCCTTGTGACGAGGCTTGCCCAGTAGGGCGCGGGCCTTGTCACAAGCCTGCAAGTCCACGGTCAAGCCCAGCGCGGCGGCATGTTTCATGCACAGGGCCAGGCGGTTGAGCGCCTTGCTCGCGGTCACAGCTTTGTTGTGCCAGATCGGAGCGAGGCAATCGCGAATATCGGTCTGCTCAATATCTGCCACCGGCATCCCGCCCAGCTTTGACAGCACATGAATTTCGAGAGGGCTGAACCAACGCCCAGCCTTGCCGTCGCCTTTTAACTCCGCCTTTCGGCTCTCGAAGCAATCTGTGGCAATGTCTTTCAGCAGGTGCAGGTTGCGGGCGGCTTCGCGCCGCGCGCGGTCGCGCTCCCTGATTGGGTCCAGCCCGTTGCGCACCGTAGCGCGGGCCTCATCGGCCTTTCGGCGAGCCTCGGACAGCGAAACAGCCGGGAACGGTCCCAACCCCATTTCGCGCCGCCTGCCGTGAATCGTAACGCGCAGCACCCATTTGCCGCGTACGGACTCTTGCTTTACCAGCCATAGCCCCGCGCCGTCTGGATACTTCCCGGGACCAAGCGCCGCGGCGCCTTTAGCGCTTAGTCTGTTGGTCGCCCGCATGGTCCACCTTCCTTGTTGGAAATCCAGCCCCCCTTTCAGTCCCCCCTCTAGATATAGCATGGATGGTTTTCACTGAGACTGAGTGACATTGATATACAACCGAAAAGTCTTGCTGCGCTAGGGGTTAGATAAATGCTGATGGGCGATGATCCCCAAATATAGTGGTATTCAATGCCCTTCACCGGCACCACCGATCCCCGCGGATCGGCACCGAACGCCGCCCCCTCGTGGGCGGTTTTTTCGTATCCGGGCGCGCGATTCGCCCGCATCGCGGCATTCCCCAACGTAAAGCCCCCGCGACCGAGGGTCGCGGGGGCTTTGAAACGCGCTGATCGCGGCGTCTTACAGCGCGCCTTCGCGCTGTGCCTTTTTACGGGCCAGCTTGCGGGCGCGGCGGACGGCCTCGGCCTTTTCACGGGCTTTCTTGACCGACGGCTTCTCGAAATGCTGCTTGAGCTTCATTTCGCGGAAGACACCTTCGCGCTGAAGTTTCTTCTTCAGAGCACGGAGCGCCTGTTCGACGTTGTTGTCGCGAACATTGACCTGCATGTGGTTGTCACCACCTTCCTAGGTTAGAGTTGATCAATTGCAGGAAGCGTCCCCCTAGCAAAGCCGGGCGCGATTGTCCAGACGAGGTATGCATGACCCAGACCGACCGAGACGCATTGCTGGATGCCGCCCTGATCCATGTCCCCTTCGAGGGGATGAACGACATGGCCCTGGCGGCGGGCGCGCGCGACATCGGGATCGACCCGGCGCTGATCCGGGTGCATTTCCCCCAAGGCGGGGCCGGGCTGGCCGCCGCCTATCACCGCCGCGCCGATGACGCGCTGCGCCAAGCCTTGGCCCGGACCCCGCCCGAGGGCCGGTTCCGCGACCGTGTGGCCCAGGCCATCTGGATGCGGCTGGAGCTGTCGGACCCCGAACTGGTCCGCGCGGGCGCCGCGACCCTGGCCCTGCCGCAGAATTCCGCCCTCGCCGCCCGCCTGATCTGGGAGACGGCGGATGTGATCTGGACCGGCCTCGGCGACCGGTCGCGCGACGTGAACTGGTATTCCAAGCGGGCCACGCTGGCGGCGGTGATCTCGGCCACGGTGCTGTTCTGGCTGGGCGATGATTCGCCCGACCAGGCCGAGACCCGCGCCTTCATCGACCGCCGCATCGACGGGGTGATGTCGATCGAGACGGTCAAGGCCCGGCTGCGCCGCCTGCCCGGGGCCTCGCGCCTGGCGGGGGCTGCCTTCGGCTGGATCCGCGCGCCCCGCGACCGCGCATTGCCCGGCAAGACCCGCTGAAGGACGACCCCATGTTTCCCGACCAGATGACCGCGATCGAGATCGCATCCCCCGGCGCGGCCGACCAGCTGCGCCCCACCACCCGGCCCGTGCCGGTGCCCTGCCATGACCAGATCCTGATCCGCATCGCCTATGCGGGGGTGAACCGCCCCGACGTGCTGCAGCGCGCGGGCAGCTATGCGCCGCCGCCCGGCGCGTCGGACCTGCCGGGGCTGGAGGCCTCGGGCGAGATCGTGGGCCTGGGCGCGGGCGTGACCCGCTGGAAGAAGGGCGAACAGGTCTGCGCCCTGCTGCCGGGCGGGGGCTATGCGGAATACGCGGTCTGCCATGCCGATCACGCGCTGCGCATCCCCAAGGGCCTGTCCCTGCGCGAGGGCGCCTGCCTGCCGGAGACGGCCTTCACCGTCTGGTCGAACGTGGTGCAGCGCGGCGGCCTGACCGGGGGGGAACGGTTCCTGGTCCATGGCGGAACCTCCGGCATCGGGATGATGGCGATCCAGACCGCGCGGGCCTTGGGCGCGCGCGTCTTCGCCACCGCCGGCAGCGACGAGAAATGCGCGGCCATCACCGCGCTCGGGGCGACGGCGATCAATTACAGGACCCAGGATTTCACCAAGGTCCTGGCCGAGGCGGGCGGCGCCGACCTGATCCTGGACATGGTCGGCGGCAGCTATATCCCCCGCAACATCCGCTCGCTGGCCCAGGACGGGCGGCTGGTCATGATCGCCTTTCTGGAGGGCCCCAAGGTCGAGCTGAACTTTGCCCAGATCATGGTGAACCGGCTGACCGTCACCGGATCGACCCTGCGCCCGCAATCCGACGTCGCCAAGGCCGAGATCGCCGACAGCCTGCGCAAGCAGCTGTGGCCGATGATCGCGGCCGGGTCGGTCGCCGTCACCATCGACAGCGAATTCCCCTTGGCCGATGCGGCGGAGGCCCATCGCCGCATGGAAAGCAGCGACCATATCGGCAAGATCGTCCTGAAGGTCGCGGGCTAGCGCGGGGCCTCCATCAGCAGGCGCGGCTGGCTGCAGTCGCGCCGCACGTCGGGGGCGCAGGCGCGCGGCTCCAGATCGCGGGTCAGGCAGATGCGCAGCTCGGTCAGCACGCCCTGGCGGCACTGGACGGTGATGCCGTCGGCCTCCATCGCGGGGTTCGCCTCCAGGAAGGCCTGCTCGATCACGGCGGGGGGCAGGGTGACGGCGCGGTCCAGCCCCGCCAGGACCGGGGGGATGGCGACCGCCGCCGCGGCCCGGCGGGTCAAGTCGAAGTAACCCCCCGCCGACAGGCCCGAACAGCGGCCATGCTTGCGCCATTGATGCCATGCCAGGCCGGACGATCCCATGATGTCGGTCATCGTGGCCGTGTCGCGCCGCGACGGGTCACGTTCGCCCGTCACGCAGTCGCGGGGCCAGCCGCGTTCATGCTGGGGCCACAGCCCGTGCACGGTGAAGCCCGTCCCCGTCCCCGCCGCGCATTCGGGAGCGGCGCGGTCGTCGCCCGTCAGGCTGCACCAGGTCGGCTGCCAGCTGAGCGCGAGCACGTAATAGTCGAACCGTCCCGCCGAATCGCGGGCCGCCAGGGGCAGGGGGGTCAGCAGGGCCACCAAGGCCAGGATCATCGCGCGCATGGCGGCACCTTAGCGCGCGCGGCGCCGGACCGCAGCAGGCAAGATGCGAATCCTCTTTTCCCCGGCCTGCGAAAACGCTATATCCGGCGTCAATTCCCCCCGAAAACGAGGAATGGCGCAAGCCGAAGCCGTTTTTCCGGCCCTCGCCCCCATGTTCGGGACCAAGAGACACGCGAAGGAGACTGACATGAGCAAGCCGCTGATGGCCAAGGCCACCGCCGTCTGGCTGGTCGACAACACGACGCTCAGCTTCAAGCAGATCGGCGATTTCTGCGGTCTGCACGAGCTTGAGGTCCAAGGCATCGCCGATGGCGACGTGGCCGCGGGCGTGAAGGGCTATGACCCCGTCGCCTCGAACCAGCTGGACCCCGAGGAGATCAAGCGCGCCGAGGCCACCCCCACCTACCGGATGCGCCTGAAGCACAACCCCGCCGCCGAGGGCGAGGAAAAGCGCCGCGGCCCGCGCTATACGCCCCTGTCCAAGCGCCAGGACCGCCCCGCTGCGATCCTGTGGCTGGTCAAGTTCCACCCGGAACTGGCCGATGCGCAGATCGCCAAGCTGGTCGGCACGACCAAGCCCACCATCGCCTCGATCCGTGAACGCACGCATTGGAACATCCAGAACATCCAGCCGATCGACCCGGTCGCCCTGGGCCTGTGCCGTCAGACCGAACTGGACGCGGCCGTGCAGAAGGCCGCCAAGAAGAAGGCGGCCGAGGGCGGCGTGATGACCGATGACGAACGGCGCAAGCTGGTCAGCACGGAAACCTCGCTGTCCATGTCGGACGAGCCGCGCCTGCCCAGCTCGATCGCCGGGCTGGAGAATTTCAGCCTGTCGCGCGACGAGGACAAGCCCGAGCCGGAACTGGACGCGGACAGCTTCTTCAACCTGCCCGACAATGACGACGAGGACGACGAGGATGACGGGAACGGCCGCCGCTGAGCGGTCGGCCCCTGCGCCCATGAAAAAGGCCTGGCATCTCCCCGGCCTTTCGCATTCTGTGGCCTGTCCGCCTTACATGCGGTTGCGACGGCCCGTGATCGCCCGGAACAGGAAGATCAGGATGCAGGCACCGATGGTCGCCACGATCAGCTGGCCGATCAGCCCGCCCGCGGTGGCGCCCAGCACCATGCGGAACAGCGCGTTGCCGACGACGGCGCCCAGGATGCCCAGGATGATGTTCGTCAGCAGGCCGTGATTGCTCTTCATGATCTGTTCGGCGATCCAGCCGGCGATGGCGCCGAGAATGATCGACAGGATGATGCCGTAACCTTCCATGGAATGTCCCTTTCAAGATGGAGGCCACCCCTGCGGCGGCCGGTCGCAGGGACAATGCCCCTGCGGCCCGATCCGTTCCCCGGCCCGTCCTCGGGGCCGGGTCTGTGGCTTTCCGGTCACAGGGACAGGCAGATATACTTCATCTCCAGGAAGTCCTCGGTGCCGTGGCGGCTGCCCTCGCGGCCCAGGCCCGATTGCTTGACGCCGCCGAAGGGCGCCACCTCGGTCGAGATGATGCCCGTGTTCACGCCGACGATGCCGTATTCCAGCGCCTCCTGGACGCGGGTGATGCGGCCGATGTCGCGGGCGTAGAAATAGGCGGCCAGCCCGAAGATCGTGTCATTGGCCTTGGCCACGGCCTCCTCCTCGGTCTCGAAGCGGAAAAGCGCGGCCAGCGGGCCGAAGGTCTCCTCGGTGGCGACCTTCATGCGGTCGGTGACGCCGGTCATCACCGTCGGTTCGAAGAACAGCCCGTCCCTGCGCTGGCCGCCGGTCAGGACCGTGCCGCCGCCATCCAGCACGTCGCGGATGTGATCCTCGACCTTTTCGACCGCATCCTCGTTGATCAGCGGGCCGGTGGTGGTCCCGTCCTGCAGCCCGTCGCCGACGCGCAGCTTGTCCACCGCCGCCGCCAGCTTTTCGGCAAAGGCGTCATGGACGCCCGACTGGACATAAATGCGGTTGGCGCAAACGCAGGTCTGGCCGTTATTGCGGAATTTCGACGCCATCGCGCCTTCGACCGCGGCATCCAGATCGGCATCGTCAAAGACGATGAAGGGCGCGTTGCCGCCCAGCTCCATGCTGCATTTCATCACCTGATCGGCCGCCTGGCGCAGCAGGATGCGCCCCACCTCGGTCGATCCGGTGAAGGTCAGCTTGCGCACCAGGGGGTTCTCGCAGAACTCCTTGCCGATATCGGAGGACCGCGACGAGGTGATGACCGACAGGATCCCCTTGGGCAGGCCCGCGCGTTCGCCCAGAACCGCCATGGCCAGCGCCGAGAGGGGCGTTTCCGCCGCCGGGCGGGCGACAAAGCCGCAGCCCACGGCCAGGGCGGGCCCGGCCTTGCGCGCGATCATCGCATTGGGGAAATTCCAGGGGGTGATCGACCCGACCACGCCGATGGGCTGGCGGATCACGGTCAGGCGCTTGTCGGCCTGATGGCCGGGGATGGTCTCGCCATAGATGCGTTTCGCCTCCTCGCCGAACCATTCGATGAAGCTGGCGCCATAGGCGATCTCGCCCTTGGCCTCGGCCAGGGGCTTGCCCTGTTCGGCGGTCAGGATGGTGCCCAGATCGTCCTGGGCCGCCATCATCAGGTCGAACCATCTGCGCATCACCTGGGCGCGGTCCTTGGCGGGGCGGGCGGCCCAGTCCTTCATCGCGGCCTGGGCCGCATCGATGGCGCGGGCGGTCTCGGCCCGGCCCAGATCGGCCACGCGGGCGATCACGTCGCCGCGGGCGGGGTTTCTGACATCGAAGGTGGCGCCGTCATCGGCATCGACCCATTCGCCCGCCACGAAGGCGCGGGTCTCCAGCAGTCCCGGATCGGACAGCAGCGATTTCAGGTCGGTCTGGGCATCGGTCATGGCGCTCTCCGGGGCTGTCGCAGATGGCGGCAGTGGATCACGGGCCGGGGGCGGTGTCAAAGCGCCGTGATCTGGCGGGCGCGATGGATCCGGATGCCGGGCTGCGACGTTGTGACCGTATCGCTAAGCTGTCCCTCTTGGCGAACTCTCGGGGGCGGTGCGCTGGTCGCACCGCCCTTTCCGCTGCGCCTCGTCCCGGATCTGGGTCAGGGTCGCGCCGGGGGTCAGGGCCTCGGGGTCCAGCCGCAATTCGATCACCGCCAGCCGCCCCGACAGGCGCGCCCGTTCAAAGGCGGGGGCGAAATCGGCGTCGCGGGTCACGACCTCGCCATGCCCGCCATAGGCGCGGGCCAGCGCCGCGAAATCCGGGTTGAAGAGATCCGTCCCCGAGACCCGCCCCGGGTAATGTCGTTCCTGATGCATGCGGATCGTGCCGTAGCGGCCGTTATTGGCCACGATCACGATGGGCGTCGCGCCATATTGCGCGGCGGTCGACAATTCGTTCACGGTCATCTGCAGGCAGCCGTCGCCCGCCAGGCACACGGTCAGCCGGTCGGGATGGGCCAGGCTGGCCGCGATGGCCGCGGGCAGCCCGTATCCCATCGTCCCCGATGTCGGCGCCAGCTGGGTGCCGAAGCGCTGCCAGCGGTAATAGCGGTGCAGAAAGCTGGCATAATTGCCCGCCCCGTTGGTGACGATGGCATCCGGGGGCAGGATTTCGGCCAAGCTGGCGATCACCTGTTCCAGCCGCAGCGCGCCGGGGGTCGGGCGGGGCTGCTGCCATGCCAGATAGCTGTCGCGCAGCCCGGCCCGCCAATCGGCCCAGGGACGGGCGGTGGGGGCGGGCTGGGCCGCCAAGGCCGCGACCACGGCGCGCGGGTCGGCGACCAGCCCCGGATCGGCCTGCCACAGCCGGCCCAGCTGGTCGGGATCGGGATGGACCATCATCACCCGCGCATGGGGCCGGGTCGGGTCCATCAGCGCAAACCCCCCGGTCAGCGTGTCGCCAAGCCGCGCGCCCAAGGACAGGATCACATCCGCCTGCTGCAGGGCCCGCCCCAGCTCCGGGTTCATGCCGATGCCCAGATCGCCCACGTAATGGGCATGGGTGTTGTCCATCCGGTCCTGGCGGCGGAAGGGCACCGCCACCGGCAGGTCCCAGGCCTGGGCAAAGCGCGCCAGATCGTCCGCCGCCCCCTGCGACCAGAGCGGCCCGCCCGCCACGACCAGCGGCCGTTCGGCGCGGGCCAAGGCATCGGACAGGCCCGCCAGCGCATCGGCATCGACGACCGCCCGGGGCGCGCGCGCCGGGGCCAGGTCGGGGCAGTCGGCATGGCCCGACAGCATGTCCTCGGGCAGGGCCAGGATCACGGGGCCGGGGCGGCCCGACATGGCGACATGGAACGCGCGGGCGACATATTCCGCGATGCGGTCGGTCCGGTCGATCTGGGCCACCCATTTCGCCAAGGGGGCGAACATGGCGCGGTAATCGACCTCTTGGAAGGCGTCGCGATCGGCGTCGGCGCGCGCGATCTGGCCCACGAAAAGGATCATCGGCGTGCAGTCCTGACGCGCCACATGCACGCCCGCGCTGGCATTGGTGGCGCCCGGGCCGCGGGTGACGAAGGCCACGCCGGGGCGGCCGGTCAACTTGCCCTGGGCCTCGGCCATCATCGCCGCGCCGCCCTCGTGGCGGCAGACCACATTGGCGATGCCGCTGTCATGCAGCCCGTCCAGCGCCGCCAGAAAGCTTTCGCCCGGAACCGAGAACACCCGTGTGACGCCATTGAGGCGCAGCGCCTCGACCAGGATCTGTCCGCCATGCCGCATGCTGTCCCCCCTTGCTTGCGCCAGACCTAACCCGCGGCGGCGGGCGGGCGCAACGCATGCCTTTACAGACGCCCCCGCCGCGCCTATCTGACCCCGATGGCCAAGGATGACGATAGCAAGAACTACAAGGTGATCGCCGAGAACCGGCGGGCGCGTTTCGATTACTTCATCGAAAGCGACCTGGAGGTGGGCATCATGCTGACCGGTTCCGAGGTGAAATCCCTGCGCGTCGGACAGTCCAACATCGCCGAAAGCTATGCCTCGGTCGAGGGTGGCGAATTGTGGCTGATCAACGGCTATATCGCGGCCTTGGCCCGCGCGGGCGTCTTCGGCCATGAGGAGCGTCGCCGCCGTAAGCTGCTGGTCAGCAAGCGGGAATTGTCGCGCCTGTGGCAGGCCACCGCGCGCGAGGGGATGACGCTGGTGCCCTTGGTGATGTATTTCAACCACCGGGGCATCGTGAAGCTGAAGATCGGCGTCGCCAAGGGCAAGAAGAACCACGACAAGCGCGAAACCAGCGCCAAGCGCGACTGGAGCCGCCAGAAGCAGCGCCTGCTGAAGCAGGGATAGGCTGTTGCAGCCCCGGCCCCGGCCCTGTAAATCGGGGCGCGGCGCAACAGGGGGGCGGGCCATGGACGATCCGAAGACACTGGTCTCGACCGACTGGCTGGCGGCGCATCTGGCCGATCCCGACCTGCGCATCATCGATGCCAGCTGGCACATGCCCGCCACGGGCCGCGACGCGCGGGCCGAATACGATGCCGCCCATATCCCCGGCGCGCGGTTCTTCGACATCGACGCGATCAGCGACAAGCGCTCGGCCCTGCCGCATATGGCCCCGCCACCCGAGATGTTCATCAGCCGGTTGCGCGCGATGGGCATTGGCGACGGGCATCAGGTCGTCATCTATGACAATTCCGACGTGCGCAGCGCCTTTCGCGTCTGGTGGAGCTTCCGCCTGATGGGCAAGACCGACGTGGCCGTGCTGGACGGCGGCCTGGCCAAATGGCTGGCCGAGGGCCGCCCGACCGAGGACATGCCCCCCGTCATGCGCGACCGCCACATCACCGTCCAGCGCCAGGCGGGGCTGGTGCGCGACGTCACCCAGGTGGCCGCCGCCAGCAAGCTGGGCGATCCCCAGATCGTGGATGCGCGCAGCCCGGAACGGTTCCGCGGCGAGGTGCCCGAGCCGCGCCCCGGCCTGCGCGCCGGCCACATCCCCGGGTCGCGCAACCTGCCCTTTGGCCGGCTGTTCAACGCCGACGGCACGATGATCGCGCCGGACGCGATCCGCGCGGCCTTCACGGATGCGGGCATCGATCTGTCGCGCCCGGTCATCACCACCTGCGGCAGCGGGGTGACGGCGGCGGCGCTGTCCTTTGCGCTGGAGCGGGCGGGCCATCGCGACCATTCGCTTTACGACGGCAGCTGGACCGAATGGGGCAGCTTTGCCGACCTGAACATCGCAACCGGAGACGCCTGATGCTGACCGACCTGAAAGCCCAAAGCCCCGACAAGATCCTGATGCTGATCGAGGAGTTCAAGGCCGACACCCGACAGGGCAAGATCGACCTGGGCGTGGGCGTCTACAAGGACCCGCAGGGCGTCACCCCGGTCATGCGCGCCGTGAAGGCCGCCGAACAGCGGATCTGGGAGACGCAGACCACCAAGGCCTATACCGGTCTGGCGGGCGAGGCCGACTATCGCAACGCGCTGGCCAGGATGGTGCTGGGCGATCTGCCCGCCGACCGTCTGGCCTCGGTCGCGTCGGTCGGTGGCACGGGCGCGATCCGTCAGGCGCTGGAGCTGGCGCGGCTGGCCAATCCGGGCGTGCGGGTGTTCGTCTCGAACCCGACCTGGCCGAACCATTTGTCGATCATGGCCTTCATGGGCCTGCCCTATACCGAATACCGATATTTCGACGCGGAAACCCGCGGCGTCGATTTCGAGGGCATGAAGGCCGACATCGCGCAGGCGGGCCGCGGCGACATCGTCCTGCTGCATGGCTGCTGTCACAACCCGACCGGCGCGAACCTGACCTTGGATCAGTGGTCCGAGGTCGTGGCGATCCTGGAGAAATCGGGCGCGGTGCCGCTGATCGACCTGGCCTATCAGGGCTTTGGCGACGGGTTGGACGCGGATGCCGAGGCCACGCGCCTGGTCGCCCGCAGCCTGCCCGAGGTGCTGATCGCGGCGTCATGCTCCAAGAACTTCGGCATCTATCGCGAACGCACGGGCATCCTGATCGCGCTGGCCGACAGCACCAAGGGCCGCGATCTGGCGCAGGGGTCGATGGCCTTCCTGAACCGGCAGAACTTCTCCTTCCCGCCGGATCATGGCGCGCGGATCGTCAGCACCATCCTGACCGACGACGCCCTGCGCGCCGATTGGGCGGCGGAACTGGAGGAGGTCCGTAACACCATGCTGGGCCTGCGCGACCAGCTGGCGGCAGAGCTGCGCGAACTGTCGGGCAGCGACCGGTTCGACTTCATCCGCCACCATCGCGGCATGTTCTCGCGCCTCGGCGCGACGCCCGAACAGGTGCAGCGCCTGAAGACCGATGCGGCCATCTACATGGTGGGTGATTCGCGTCTGAACATCGCGGGCCTGAACCGCGATACCGTGCCGGTCCTGGCACGGGCGATCATCGACGCGGGCATCTGATGCCCGAAGGCCCGGCGCTCAGCGCCGGGCCAGCGCGCGCTCGATATAGTCGCGCAGCTCCTCGACCTCGCTGCGGCTTTCGCGCAGACCCTCCATCGCGGCATTCAGCTCGGCCTCGGCCCCGGTCAGGCGGGAATTCAGCGCGGCCTCGCGGTCGCGGGCCTCGGCGATGGCGCGGTCGCGCTGGTCCTGGGCGTCATGCAGCTGCTTGGCCAGGCGGTCCAGCTCGGTCATGTCGCCTTGGGCCGGGCGGGCGACGCGATGGACCAGCCAGCTGGCCAGCCAGCCCAGCACGAAGGCCCCGAACAGGATCAGCGCGGTCACGGCAATGAATTCGGAACGGGTCATTCGTCAGGGGCCTCGTCGGTCGTGCCGGTCCGGGCCGTCACGCTGTCGGGGCGCGGGCCGGGGCGGGGGTCTGGTCATCGGGGGTCAGGACGGGGACGATCATCGTCTCGCGTTCGGCCAGGGATCGGAACTCCTCAGCGACGCCGACGGTCAGGGGGACGGTGCCGGCCTGTTCGCGGCTGCTGGGCAGGACCGGACCCTGCATCCGGGGCTGGGCGGGGCCTGCGGCGATGCCGGGCCATTCCGGCCCTTGGACGGGCGGCAGCATGGGCCCCGCGGCGGCGGGCAGCTGCGGTCCCTGGGCGTTATCGGGGGGGGCGGGGGCCTCGACCGGGGTCTGGCCGGTCACGCCATTGACCACGCGGGGCGCGGGCAGGCTGTCGGCGCGCACCGGCTGCGGCGACAGCAGGCGGAATTCGATCCGGCGGTTGGCCTCGCGGCCCTCCTCGGTCTCGTTCGTGGCGATGGGCTGGCTTTCGCCATAGCCGCGCACGGCCATGTTCGTCACGTCGATCCCCGCCCCCTGCATGGCCGAGACGATGGCCTGCGCGCGCGACCGCGACAGTTCGGCATTGAACCCCTGCGAGCCTTGGGAATCGGTATGGCCGCCGGCCTCGATCTGGAAATCGGCGCAGTCCTGCATGATCGGGCCCAGCTGGGCGAGGGTCGGTTCGGGATCGCCCGCGATCGAGGACCGGTTGGGTTCGAACCCGATCTCGCTTTCCGACATGACCAGGTTCAGCTGCGCCACGCATTCGTCGCCATCGGGCAGGCCCAAGGCCTCGTCCAGGCGGCGGTCATAGGTGATCGACAGGCGATAGCGCGCGCCGGGCCCGAGCCGTTCGGCCAGGATGCCCGCGGCATTCTCGGTCGCCTGCGGATCGCCCGAGACGCCGCCCAGCTCGACCGCGTCGGGGGTGACGCGGACCTGGCCCGCATCCAGCGTGCCCATCGCCTCCAGCGCGGCGATGACGCGCACGGTCCAGCCGCCCGGCACGTCCGGGTCCGACCGCAGCCCGCTGCGCGAGACGTTGAAGCGCGACCGCGCAAAGCTGTCCACCGCCTGACGCATCTGGGCATCGGCGATCTGGCCGCGCATCGACAGGCTGCCCGATGGCGGCAGGGTCGCGGTGAATTCGATCGGCTCGGGATCGGTCTCGGGGCGGTCCAGATCGGCCTGCAGCTGATAGGCGCCGGGCAGGGCGGCATCCAGCCCCGCCACTGCGCGGTCGAATTCCGCGCGGGCGACGGTGGCGGGCGCGGTGATCGCGACCTGATGATCCGACAGGGTGACCTGGCCCGCGCCCAGCTGGCCCAAGGCCAGGATCGCGGCCTCGGCCGCCATGCCCCAATCGGCATCGGGCGCGCCCAAGCCCAGCATGCAGGGCGCGGCGCCTGCCACGCCCAACCGGGCCGCGGCCTCGGCGATGCGTTCGCGCGCCGCGTCGTCATCGGCGGTGCAGGCGTCGAAGCGCGCCCCGCCCTCGTCCAGGACCAGCCGCAGCACGAAGGGCGCCACCACCGGCCGCGGGGCCGAGACCTGCAGATCCAGCGCCACGCCCGCGGGCGTCAGGCGCCGCAATTCGGTTTCCAGGCGCGCCTTGTCGGCATCGTCGGCGGCCAGCGCGGCGACCTGCACCCGCCCCGGCGCGACCGAGACCTTTGCCTGCGCCGCCATCCGCGCCGCCTGCGCCCCAAGCGCCAGCGCATCGGCCCAGCCCGCGGGCATCGGGTGATCGGCGCTCTCCAGCAGGTCGGTCACGTCATCGCCCTGCGCGCCCAGATCGCGCATCAGGCCCGCGCGGTCGGTCGCGGCGGGCATCAGCCCAATCAGCGACAGGCCTTGGTCGTTGCGCAGCAGCTCCACTTTGAAATCGGGCGGGGTCATCGCCTCGACCGAGGCGACGGTCATCGCGTCGCTGACCCGGCCCGCATCCACCGCCATCCCGGCCTGGGTCAGCGCGCGAAAGCGTTCGACCTCGGTCGGGGCGGTGCCGGTCAGCTCGACCCGCAGCCCGTCGCTGCGGACCCGGACCCAGTCATGGCCGGCCGCGCGCAGCGCCTGCGTCACCTCGCGCGAGGATCGGTCCTCCAGATAGGTCGCGGCGGCATCCGCCCCCAGCCAGGACAGCCCTGCGGCCCCGGTCAGGACCAGGATCGTCGCCACGGAGGCGGTGAGGCGGCGCTTGGATGCCATGCAAAATAAACCTGCGGTTGACGGAACCGCGCAAGTCCTAGCCGCAGCCGGGGCGCGGCGCAATCACGCCAGCCCCGCAACAGCAAGAAACAGCGCAAGAATCAGCCCCGCATCGCGGTTCGACCGGAACAGGCGCAGGCAGACATCCCTTTGATCGGGCCGGAAATTTCGCAGCTGCCACCACAGGTGCCCGCCAAAGGCCAGCACCCCCGCCCAAGCCATCAACTGATTGCGACCCGTCAGCCCCACCGCGACCGCCAGAACCGCCACCGAGACCAGCGCGAATCCCGCCAGGATCGCCGGGCTACGATCGCCGAACAGGCGCGCGGTGGATTTCACCCCGATCAGCGCGTCATCCTCGGCATCCTGATGGGCATAGATCGTGTCGTAGAAGATCGTCCAGGCGATCGCCCCCAGCCAGGCCACGACCGGCGCCGGATCGACCCGGCCCATATGCGCGGCATAGGCCAGCATGACCCCCCAGTTGAAGGCGAATCCCAGAAACAGCTGCGGCCACCAGGTGAATCGCTTGGCGAAGGGATAGATCGCCACCAGCGCCAGCGAGGCTACCCCCATCCAGACCGCCGCCTGGCCCAGGGTCAGCAGGATGGCCAGCCCGACCAGCCCCTGCGCCCCCAGCCAGAAATAGGCGCCCGGCAGGCTGATCTGCCCCGAGGGCAGCGGCCGCGACCGGGTCCGCGCCACCTGGGCGTCGATCTTGCGGTCGGTGATGTCGTTCCAGGTGCAGCCCGCGCCGCGCATCACGAAGGCGCCGATCGCGCAGGCCAGCGCGATCCACAGATCGAACAGGCGCGGGCCGTCGGCCATCATCGCCAGCCCGATCCCCCACCAGCAGGGCAGCAGCAGCAGCCAGGTCCCGATGGGCCGGTCCGCCCGGCTGAGCCGCAGCCAGGGGCGCATCGCGCGCGGCGCATGGCGGTCCACCCAGTTGTCGGGGGGCGCATCCGCCACGGCGTCTGGCAATTCGCCTCGGATTTGCATAGCACTCCTCATCATGGCACGGATCAGGTTGTTCATAGATCACCCGCTGGCCCCGGGACAAGCCGTCCCGCTGGAGGCCGGCCAGGCGCATTACCTGTCGGGGGTGATGCGGCTGAAGCCCGGCGACACCATCGCCGTCTTCAACGGCCGCGACGGCGAATGGTCGGCACGGCTGGAATCGGCGTCGAAACGCGGCGGCCTGCTGGCGGTCGGGGAACGCACCGCCCCGCAGATGGACCCGCCCGACCTGTGGCTGATCTTTGCGCCCATCAAGAAGGCGCGCACCGATTTCATCGTGGAAAAGGCCGCCGAGCTGGGCTGCGCGCGCATCCTGCCGGTCCAGACCGACCACACCAATTCCGAACGCATCCGCCAGGACCGCCTGCAGGCCCATGCGGTCGAGGCCGCCGAACAATGCGGCGGCACCTTCGTCCCCCAGGTCGCGGATCTGACCCCGCTGGCGCGGCTGCTGGACGGGTGGGACGGGGGGCGGCGCATCCTTTGGGCCGACGAATCGCGCGCGGGGCCGGTCGCCACGCTGCAGGGCCTGCCGCCCGGCCCCTGGGCCATCCTGATCGGGCCCGAGGGCGGGTTCTCGGCCGCCGAGCGCGCGGCGCTTGGGCGGATGGCGTTTGTCACGCCGGTCAGCCTGGGGCCGCGCATCCTGCGGGCCGACACGGCGGCGGTGGCGGCGCTGACCCTGTGGCAGGCGACCTTGGGCGACTGGCGCTGACCGGACCTGTTGCAGAAATATGACGGTTTTGCCCCCGGCTGTTGCATTTCCTGCATGGCGGGGATGCCGGTTCGGGGGCTACTCTTTGCGGACTGCCCGGATTATCTGCCTGTTATCCGAAAACTGCCCGCCGATCGGGCAAAATGAAAACAGGTGAAGATATGTCGACGATCGAAACGAACCGCAGCGCCGTCGCTGCCGGAGGCGTGGGGAACGTCGTGGCGCAGATCGCCGGTCTGTTCGCGTCTTGGCGCGAAACCCGCGTGACGCGTCGTGAACTGGGCCGCCTGTCGGACCGCGAGCTGGACGATATCGGTCTGTGCCGCGGCGACATCGAGCGCATCGCCCGCGGTCTCTGACGACACTGCCTCCCTCCAAGACGAACGAACCCCCGAAGCCGCGGCGCCGGGGGTTTTTTCATGCGGTCAGCGGCGTGACAGGACCAGCGTGGTCCAGTCGCCCAGATCGTCGCGCCGGACCAGATCGAAGCCCGCGGGATCGTATGCCGCCACGACCTCCTCGGCCTGGCCCGTCAGGATGCCCGACAGCACGATGCGCCCCTGCGGGCCGACATGGCGCGCCATGTCCCCGGCCAGGTCGATCAGCGGCTGTTTCAGGATATTGGCCACGACCAGATCGAAGGGCGCGGCCTGTTCCAGCGTGGGATGGTCGAAGCCCGCGGCCTCGAAACATTCCACCCGGCCCGACAGGCCGTTGGCGATGACATTGGCCGCGGCCGTGTCCACCGCCACCGGGTCGATGTCGCTGGCCAGCACCGTCACCTGCCACAGCCGGGCCGCGCCCATGGCCAGAACCGCTGTGCCGCAGCCGATATCGGCGATGCGCCGCGCCTGAAACCCGTCCGAGGCCAGCCGGTCCAGCGCCTCAAGACAGCCCTTGGTGGTGTTGTGATGGCCGGTGCCGAAGGCCATGGCGGCCTCGATGCAGAGCGCCTCGACGCCCTCGGGGACGGTGTCCGCATCATGGCTGCCATGGACATAGAACCGCCCTGCGCGCACCGGGGTCAGTTCGCGCCGCACATGGGCGACCCAATCGACCTCGGGCAGTTCCGAGATCACGAAGGGGTTCGCCCCATGCGCGGCGGCCAGCAGGGCCAGCGCGATCTCGTCGGGGGTTTCGGTAAAATAGACGCCGACCTCCCACCGCTCGCTGCCATCCTCGATCTCGAAGATGCCGGTGCCGACGGGTTCGGGGGTCAGATCCTCGCAGGCGTCCGACAGGGCCTCGGCGGCCTCGCGGCCATTCAGATGGGTCAGCGCGGTGAAGGTGGGCATCAGATCGGGTCCGGATTGGGGATGGAGGCCTCTACCCCGGTGCCCTTCAGCCCGCAATAACCGTCCGGGTTCTTTTCCAGATATTGCTGATGGGCCTCATGGGCGGGCCAGAAGGGCTGTTCGTCCAGGATCGTCGTGGTGATCTCGGGGAAGCCCTGCACGGCCAGGCGGTTGTTGTAATCGGCCTTCGACGCCTCGGCCGCGGCGCGCTGCGCATCGGTGAAGGTCACGATCAAGCTGCGATATTGCGGGCCGTGATCGTTGCCCTGCCGGTCGCCTTGGGTCGGGTCGTGGTTTTCCCAGAACAGCTGCAGCAGGTGGTCATAGCTGATCAGCGAGCTGTCATAGATCACGCGCACGACCTCGGCATGGCCCGTGTCGCCGCGCTTGACCTGGTCATAGGTCGGGTTCTGGACATCGCCGCCGGCAAAGCCCACCTCGGTCAGCCAGATGCCGTTCTGCTGCCAGAACAGCCGTTCGACCCCCCAATAGCAGCCCATGCCGAACACCGCCTGGTCATAGCCGGGCGGGGGATTGACGCCCAGGGGGCGGTGAAAGATCGCGTGGTCGGTCATCGGGGCCTCATTCTTGGTCGGGCTGGGTGGTCGAAAGGGGAAACGCCCGACGGGGCGGCGGGGTTCACCCGCGCGGATGGGCAGAACGATAGACCGCCATCAGCGCCGCGTCATCCACCCCGGTATAGACTTGGGTGGTGGACAGGCTGGAATGGCCCAGCAGTTCCTGGATGGATCGCAGATCGCCGCCCGCCGACAGCAGATGCGTGGCGAAGCTGTGGCGCAGCGCATGGGGCGTGGCGCTGGCCGGCAGGCCCAGCACGGCGCGGGCGCGGGCCATCGCGGCCTCGACCGTGCCGGCGGCCAGCCGACCGCCGCGGATGCCGCGAAACAGCGGCCGGTCGGGCTGATGCCCCCAAGGACAGATCTGCAGATAGAGCGCGATGGCGTCCCGCGCCACCGGCAGGACCGGCACCTGCCGTTCGCGCCCGCCCTTGCCGCGGATGGTCAGCGCCTCGCGGAAGGGCCAGTCATGGCCCTCGAGGCCCAAGGCCTCGCTGATGCGCAACCCCGACCCCCAGAGCAGCGTCAGCACCGCCGCATCCCGCGCCCCGATCCAGGGCGTGGCGTGATCGCCCACCCGGTCCAGCGTCGCCTGCGCCTGATCGGGCGTCAGCGGGCGCGGCAGGCTGCGGGCAAAACGCGGGCTGCGGGCGGACAGGGCGGCGGACAGATCGAACCCCTCGCGGTCGGATATCCAGCGCAGGAAGGACCGGATCGCCGACATCCGCCGCGCCAGCGACCGCGCCCCCAGCCCGCGCCCGCGTTCGGATGCCGCGAAGGCGCGCATATCCGTCTGGCGCAGCGGCGCCAGCCCGGATGGCGCGACCGATCCGCCCCAATGCCCGGCCAGGAAATGCAGGAAGGCCAGCAGATCGCCGCGATAGGCGGTGACGGTGTGGGGCGACAGGTCGCGGGTCGCGGCCTCGGTCACCAGCCAGCGGTCCAGCGCCGCCTCCATGGCCGGGGTCAGCGCCAGTGGGCGGTCGCCGCTCATCCGGCCATGCGGTCCAGAAGGACCAGCCGGAAGGCCTGCAGGAAGAACCGCAGCAGGTCGGTGCCATGGGCGGGCTGGAACCGCCCGGCATCGGCGCTGCCCATCAGCATCATCGCCCGCGGCCGGCCCGGGCCCAGATCGACCGGCATCAGCGCCTCGGAGGCGACGGCGCGGCCATGCAGGGTCCGCGTCAGCGCGGGCGCGCTGCGCAGCAGGATGTCGTCGCCCCGCGGCGCGCGCCGCCCGGCCGCGACGACCAGGCCGATCGTGCCCTCGGGGACGATCACCGCATCCTCGGGCAGGGGGGGCAGGCCGGGATCGGCCTCGACCACCAGGCGCAGCGTCTCGATGCGCAGCAGCGGCGCGATGTCGGATTGCAGCACGCCCACCAGATCGCCCAGATCGGGCTGTTCCAGCAGGAACAGCACCGCGCGATGGATCATCGCCGTGCCCGACTGGTTGTCATAGGCGGCGGCGATGACGCCCTCATGGGCCTGTTCCAGCCGGTCCAGCCGGGTCTCCAGCGCCTGCATGGCGCGGCCGCGGATGTCGACGACATTCGCGCCCGCCTCGGCCTCGCGCGCGGCGACCAGGGCGCGCATCAGGTCGCGATCGGCCAGGATCGCGCCCGGATCGGCCAGCAGCCTGTCGCGCGTTTCGGGGTCCAGCCCCCCGCTCACAGGATCTTCTGGCCGGTCTGCGCCCAATCCGCGTTGAACTGCGCCAGGCCCTTGTCGGTCAGCACGTGATTGGCCATCGACTTGATGACCGAGGGCGGCGCGGTGATCACGTCGGCGCCGATCTTGGCCGCGTCCACGATATGGTTCACGCTGCGGATGGATGCGGCCAGGATCTCGGTCTCGTAGCCGTAATTGTCATAGATCTCGCGGATGTCGGCGATCAGGTCCATCCCGTCCAGATGGATGTCGTCCAGACGCCCGATGAAGGGGCTGATGAAGGTCGCGCCCGCCTTGGCCGCCAGGATCGCCTGCGCCGGGCTGAAGCACAGGGTGACGTTCAGCTTGTGACCCTCGTCCGACAGCACGCGGCAGGCCTTCAGGCCGTCCCAGGTCAGCGGCACCTTGATGCAGACATTCGGCGCGATCTTGGCCAGGTGGCGGCCCTCGGCGATCATGTCATCGGCCTTCTCGGCCACGACCTCGGCGCTGACGGGGCCCTCGACCATGGCGCAGATCTCGGCGGTGACCTCGGCGATGGCGCGGCCCGACTTCAGGATCAGCGAGGGGTTGGTGGTGACCCCATCGACCATGCCCAGGTCGTTCAGTTCCCGGATCGCGTCAATATCGGCGGTGTCGACGAAGAATTTCATGGCCCGGCTCCCTCTCGTGCGGTTCGCTTGGGTCTTACTGCACTTGGGCGGCCTCGGGAAGGGGTGGGGGCTTGCAACCCGGGCCGCGTCCCGTCTTTATCGCGCCATCATGACCCCGCCCGAATTCTTTCCCCCCCGCGCCCGCATTGCGGTCCTGACCGTCGAGCCGGTGGGCATCCTGGACTATCTGTCCCCCGAGGACGGCGTGCGCCAAGGCCAGCTGGTGCTCGCCCCCTTGGGGCCGCGCCGCGTGCTGGGGCTGGTCTGGGGCCCGGGCAAGGGCGACTTCGACCTGGCCAAGCTGCGCGCGGTCGCTCGCGTCCTGGACGCCCAGCCCTTCGACGCGCGGTTCCTGGATTTCCTGGCGAAGGCCGCGGATTACACGCTGACGCCGCTGCCCCTGATGCTGCGCATGGCGACGCGCGCCCCCGATATCGACCAGCCCCCCGCCGCGCGCCGGATCATCGTGCCCGGATCGGGCCAGCCCGGACGCGTGACAGAGGCGCGGACCCGCGTGTTGCAGGTCATGGCCGATCACGGCGGGGCAAGCTTTGCCGCGTCCGAGCTGGCGCAGCTGGCGGGTGTCGGCACGTCGGTGGTCAAGGGCCTGGTCGCCAGCGGCGCCTTGGCCGAAATCGAGGCGCCGCGCGACACCCCCTATCCGGCGCTGGACCCCACGCGGCCGGGCAAGCCCCTGGCCCCGGATCAGCAGGCGGCCTCCGACAGCTTGCGCGGCGCGATCCGGGCGCGCGGTTACGGCACCACGCTGCTGCGCGGGGTCACCGGCTCGGGCAAGACCGAGGTGTATCTTGAGGCCGTGGCCGAATGCCTGGCGCAGGGGCGGCAGGCGCTGGTCCTGTTGCCGGAAATCGCGCTGTCCGCCGAATTCCTGGACCGGGTCGAGGCGCGGTTCGGCGCGCGGCCCGGCGAATGGCACAGCGGCATCACCCGCACCGAGCGCCGCCGGCTGTGGCACATGGCCGGGCGCGGTCAGGTCGGGCTGGTCGTGGGCGCGCGTTCGGCGCTGTTCCTGCCCTTTGCCGATCTGGGCCTGATCGTCGTCGATGAGGAGCATGACGGCAGCTACAAGCAGGAGGATGTCGTCTATTACAGCGCCCGCGACATGGCGGTGCTGCGCGCCTCGATCAACCGCGCGCAGGTGGTGCTGGCATCCGCCACGCCGTCTTTGGAAAGCTGGGTGAACGCAGCCAGCGGCAAATATGCGCGGCTGGATCTGCAGTCCCGCTATGGCGAGGCCGAGCTGCCACAGATGGCCGCCATCGACCTGCGGTCCGAGGCGATGGAGCAGGGGCGCTGGATATCCCCCACGCTGGCGCAGGCGGTGACCGACCGGCTGGCCAAGGGCGAACAATCGTTGATCTTCCTGAACCGGCGCGGCTTTGCCCCCGTCACCGTCTGCCGCGCCTGCGGCGAGCAGATCGGCTGCCATCAATGCGACGCGCGGATGGTGGAACACCGCTTCCAGAACCGCCTGGTCTGCCACCAATGCGGCGAGACGCGGCCCATCCCCACCGCCTGCCCCAGCTGCGGCGTCGAGGGGAAACTGGCCCCGATCGGTCCCGGTGTCGAACGCATCGCCGAGGAGGTGGCAGTGCGGTTCCCCGATGCCAAGGCCACCGTGCTGTCATCCGACCTGTTCCATTCCGCCCGCGCGCTCAAGGAGACGATCGCCCAGATCTCCGACGGCGACACCGACATCATCATCGGCACCCAGATCGTGGCCAAGGGGCACAACTTTCCGCGCCTGACGCTGGTCGGTGTGGTGGATGCCGATCTGGGCCTGCAGGGCGCCGATCTGCGCGCGGCGGAGCGCAGTTTTCAGCTGATGCGCCAGGTGGCCGGGCGGGCCGGGCGGCAGTCGGGGGCGGCACCGGGGGTGGCGCTGCTCCAGCCGCATCAGCCCGCCCATGCGGTGATCCGCGCCACCCTGTCGGGCCAGGACGAGGCGTTCTGGGACGCGGAGGCCGCGGGCCGTCAGGCGGCGGGGATGCCGCCTTGGGGGCGGCTGGCGGGGATCATCCTGTCCCATCCCGACCTCGGCACGGTCGCCGATTTCGCGCGCCATCTGGCCGGGCTGGCCGCGCCCCTGGCCGAGGTCGGCGCCGATCTGTGGGGGCCCGCGCCCGCGCCCATCGCCCGGGTCCGGGGGCGGCACCGGATGCGCATGCTGATCCGCGCCCCGCGCCAGGCGCCGCTGCAGGCGGCCATCGCGGATTGGCTGGCGGGGGTCAAGCTGCCCACCAACCTGCGCCTGTCGGTCGACATCGACCCGCAGAGCTTTCTCTGATCAGTTCTTCAGCACGATGCAGCGCCCGCCCAAGGTCTGGAAGCGGGTGCAGAACCGCGTCGCCTCGGTCCGGTTCGAAAATCCCACCTGGGCGGTATAGACGGCGCGCGGCATCCCGTTCAGCCGCTTGCGGACATAGCCCACGCGGGCCCCGTCATCGAGGATCGGGCGCAGGGTGCGGTTCAGCCGTGCGACCTGCTGGGCCGCGCCCGCCTGGCTGGGATGGCTGGCCAGCACCACGCCCCACGGCATGACACGGGGCTGGCTGTTGAACTCGCGCAGGCTGCGATCGCCGGCCATGCGCTCGCAGGCGGGGCGGAAGGGCTGGTCGGGGGCCAGGGCCAGACGCAGGTCGCCCGGTGCGGGCGGGTTGTCGCGCCAGCGATGCGCGCTGAACCCGGTGATGGATTCGACATAGTCGATCGTCTCATAGGGCAGGGTCGTCATCTGGCCGATGAAGCGCGCCGCGCGGTTCTCGCCGCCGTTATAGGCGACGGCGGCCAGGCCGATATTGCCGAACCGGTCGCGCAGATGGGCCAGGTACCACGCCGATTTGCTGATCGCCTGCGCCGGGTTGAAGGGATCGTCCAGCCAATAGAGCTGCGCCGTGCCCGGCATGAACTGCGCGATGCCGAGCGCCCCCGCCGGGCTGACCGCCGAGGGTTCGAACCGGCTTTCCTTCCACAGAAGCCGCGCCAGGAAGGCCGGGTCCAGCCCGTGATCGGCCGCGTTGCGTTCGATCAGCTTGCAGACATCGGCGGCATAGGTCGCACGGGCGATGCAGTCGCGGCCGTCATCGCTGCAGCGCAGATCCTCGGTCACGCGCGGGGGCGGGCGGCCCTCCAGCGCGTCCAGCGCGGGCCGCGCCGCAGCGCCCGTCCCCGCAAGCGGCAGCAGCGCCGCCGCCAGCACCGCGCCCAGACAGGACCGCCACGCGCGCCTCATGCCGCCCCGAAGGGGGGCCGCAGGGCCCGCCGCCAGATCACTTGGAGCTCTTGGCCGCCGGTTTGCCTGCGGCCTTGCCGGTGTCCTTGCCCGTGCCCTTGCCCGCCGCCTTGCCCGCCGCCTTGCCGGGGGATTTCGCCGCGGGCGTCCCGGCCCCGTCGCCGGAGGCCTTCCCGGGCTTGGCTTTGCCGCCATCGGCCTTCCCGGGTTTCGCCTTCTTGGTGGCGTCGCCCTTGGTTTTGGCGGGCTTGGGGTCCTTGGACTTGGGCGCGCCATCCGCAGCCTCGGCCTTGCGGTCCTTCCTGGCGGGTTTGTCGGCCTTCTGCGCCGCGCGCTCGGCGTCCTTGGCGGCCTTGGTGGCGCGGGCGGTTTCCTTCTCGGCTTCCTTGGCGGCCTTCTTCTCGGCCTTGCGGGCGGCCTTCTCGGCCTCCTTCCGGGCGGTTTTGGCGGCCTGTTTCTCGGCCTTGCGGGTGGCCTGGTCGGTGGCCTTGTCGTCGGTCATGACGGGGCTCCTCGTGACGGGATCGGGGATGGAGGCCGGATCGGCGGCGACAGGCTTGGCCGGGCGCTTGGGCACCCGATGGGGTTCGGTGCGCAGGTCGGTCTTGCGCGCCTCGGCAGGTTTGCGGCCGGCGGGCTTGCGGGCGATGGTCGCGCGCTTGACCTTGACCTTGGGCGCGGCGGGCAGGACGGGCGCGGCGATCACGGCAGGCTTGGCGGGCGCCGCGGCATCGAGGCCGCGCTTGCGCCGTTCCGCCTCGGCGCGGCGCTGCGCCCCGCGCAGCAGCTCGGCCGGGCCGGGATCGCCCGAGGCGGGACCCTCGGCCGCATCACCGCGCGCCGCGCGCAGCGACGCGATCAGCGCGATCAGCGCCGAATCGGTCAGCGCGCCCAAGGCCGGCTGCCGGCTGGCCTCGGCCAGGACCAGCTGCTCGGCGCTCAGTATCTCCTGCTCGCGCTTGGCATGGTTGGGCATGGCATGACCTTTGCGGGACGGAAATCCGGTTCGGCACGACATTGCGCAGGAACGATCGGTTTTGCAATTGGAAAGGCCCCGGATTTCTCCGGGGCCTTCAAACGTTTCGCCTTTGCCCAAGCGGGCGGCGCGGATGTCACCAGGACGGGACGGCGCTTTCCACCGGCGAGACGAAGCCCGCGCTGGCCGTCGCGAAGGGGTCCGAGACCATCGCCGCATTGCCCGCCATCGCCGCATAGGGGTCCATGACCGGCGCCTGCGCGGGAACCGCGTTCATCGCGGTCGCCTGGACCGGGGCCGCGGTCGCCGCCTCGGGGGCGGTGGCCTGCTGGATCTCGGCCGCGGGGATCACGTAGCCCTCGGGGGTCTCGACCATCGGGCCTTCATAGCGGACGCTGTCGGCCTGGCCGCGGACCACGACCTGGGTGCCGTTCGGCACCTGCTCGAACAGGTCGATCACGTCCTGGTTGAACAGGCGGATGCAGCCGGCCGAGGTGGCCTTGCCGATCGAGGACGGATCCAGCGTGCCGTGGATGCGGTAATAGGTGTCGACGCTGCCCTGATAGAGATAGAGCGCGCGCGACCCCAACGGGTTCTGCGTGCCGCCCGGAAGGCCGCCCGCGAACTGGCGATAGAGCTCGGGCTGCGTGCGGATCATGTTGTCGGTCGGGCGCCAGCTGGGCCATGCGGCCTTGCGCGCGATCGTGGCGCGGCCCTCGAAGCCCGTGCCCGCGCGGCCCACCGCCACGCCATAACGCATCGCCTGGCCGCCCGGCTGGACGTGATAGAGCACCCGCGCATAGGGATCGACGACGATCGTGCCCGCGCTTTCGGGACCGTTGAAGGGAACAAGCTGGCGCCGGTTGCGGTCGTTCAGATAGGCCGCGCGCACCGCCGGGATCTGGATCGGCTGGCCGTCGGGGCCGCGGTCGACCCGCGCCTGATAGATCTCGGGGATCGAGACCGGCTGCTGGGGGGCGGCGGTCGTCGTCTCCTGCGAGGGACCGCAGGCTGCCAGCCCCAGGGCCAGCGCCGCGAAGAGGGAAGCGAGGCGCATTGCATGTTCCTTGTCATCGGGGGGCGGACCGATCCGGCCCTGCCCCGGCAGCATCAAAATTCATCTGTCGCGACCGGTCACGGGGGCCGGCGCGATTCGCACCCGACTGAATGGGGCCGGGTATCGTTCGGCGTCAACCCCGCGCCGTGCCGGGCGGGACATGTGACCGCACCAGAATCAAGACTATGTGGCGCGAAGGCGTCAGGTCGATCACCTTTGTTCGTCCGAGGAACAACTTGGCGTGTGTTCGGGTTTCCCGACGGCCCCGGCGAGGCCGCCGCCCATGTGGCCGAAAGGTCACGCCCGGCGATTGCCCGCGCCGCGCGCCGGGCCTAGGCTGGCCCGAAGGACGCGGCGCAGGAAGGCAGAGCATTGACGACCCAGACCCCCCCCGGCCATCAGGACGCCCAAGGCCCCGCGGGCGCGCTGGCGCCCTTCAGATACCCGGATTTCCGCAGGCTGTGGGGCGCCACGCTGATGTCGAATTTCGGCGGGCTGGTCCAGGCGGTGGGGGCGGCCTGGCTGATGACCCAGCTGACCGACAGCGCTACGCTGATCGCGCTGGTCCAGGCGTCGAACACGCTGCCGGTGATGCTGCTGGCGATCGCGTCGGGGGCCTTGGCCGACATCTTCGACCGCAAGACGCTGCTGATGTCGGCGCTGGTCTTCATGACGGTGGTGTCGCTGGCCTTGGCGGTGGTGGCCTGGACGGGGGGGCTGACGCCGTGGCTGCTGCTGGGCTTCACCTTCCTGCTGGGGGCGGGGCAGGCGGTCTACAACCCGCCCTGGCAGGCCAGCATGGGCGATCTGGTCGCGCGGCGCGACCTGCCGGCGGCGGTCAGCCTGAATTCCGTGGGCTTCAACCTGATGCGCAGCGTGGGGCCCGCGGCGGGGGGCATCATCGTGGCCACCTTGGGCGCGGCGGCGGCCTTCGTCGTGAACGCGGTCAGCTATCTGCCGCTGCTGGGCGCGATGAGCCGCTGGAAGCCGCAGCTGGCCCCCCGCGTCACCTCGCCCGAGCCGTTCATGGCGGCGATGGGGGCGGGGCTGCGCTATGTCGCGCTGTCGCCCAACCTGGTGCGGGTGATGGCGCGGGGCGCGCTGTTCGGCTTTGCGGCCATCGCGGTGCTGGCCCTGCTGCCCTTGGTCGCCAAGAGCCATCCGCAGGGCGGGTCGCTGCTGTTCGGGGGGCTGCTGGGCTGTTACGGCGTGGGGGCGATCGCGGGGGCGCTGCTGAACCCGCGCATCCGGGCGCGGATGGACAACGAACATGTGGTGCGCATGGCCTTTGCGGGCTTTGCGATGGCGGCGCTGGTGCTGGGACTGACGGAGTCCGTCTGGCTGCATGCGGCGGCGATGCTGCCGGCGGGGGCGGCCTGGGTGCTGGCGCTGTCGCTGTTCAACGTGACGGTGCAGCTGTCCACGCCGCGTTGGGTCGTGGCGCGGGCGCTGGCGCTCTATCAGACGGCGACCTTCGGGGGGATGGCGGCGGGGGCCTGGGTCTGGGGCGCGGTCGCGGGGGCGCAGGGGCTGGACGTGGCGCTGACGGCGGCGGGGGTCGTGCTGCTGGGCGGGGCGGCGATCGGGCTGTGGCTGCGCGCGCCGGAATTCGGCACGGTGGACCTGGACCCGGTGAACCGGTTCCGCGAACCCGCGCTGATGCTGGATCTGCGCGGGCGGTCGGGGCCGATCATGGTGATGGTCGATTACCGCATCGACCAGGCGGACGTGCCGGAATTCCTGCGGCTGATGCAGGAACGCCGCGCGATCCGGCGCCGCGACGGGGCGCGCAACTGGGCGCTGCTGCGCGACCTGGAACATCCCGGCCATTGGAGCGAGAGCTATCACATCGCCACATGGGACGAATATGTGCGCCACAACCTGCGCCGCACCAAGACCGATGCCGAGGTCACCGTCGCCCTGCGCGCCCTGCACCGGGGCGAGGGCGACCCGGTCGTGCATCGCATGATCGAACGCCACTCCGTCGGTCCCCAGGACGACGTGCCCCTGATGGGCAAGCTGGAGATCCCCTAGAGCCGGTCGCGCCAGCGGTTCACCAGCGGATAGCGCCGGTCCAGCCAGAAGGCACGGGTCGAGATGCGCGGCCCCGGCGCCGCCTGATACCGCTTCCATTCGCTGACATAGAGCAGCCTTTCCACCTGCCGCACCGTATCGGCATCGAAGCCCTGTGCCACCAGATCGGCCAGCGACAGGTCGCGTTCGACCAGCCCCTCCAGGATGGCGTCCAGCACCTCATAGGGGGGCAGGCTGTCATCGTCGCGCTGATCGGGGCGCAGCTCGGCGGATGGCGGCTTGGTGATGATGCGCGGGGTGATGACCTCGCCCGCCCGGCCCATCATCCAGTCGCGATGGTTCGCGTTCCGCCAGCGGCAGGTTTCGAACACCCGCGTCTTGTAGAGATCCTTGATCGGGTTATAGCCGCCCGCCATGTCGCCATAGATGGTGGCATAGCCGACTGCGACCTCGGACTTGTTGCCGGTGGTCAGCAGCATCTCGTTGAACTTGTTGGACAGCGCCATCAGCATCACGCCGCGCAGGCGGGACTGGATGTTCTCCTCGGTGATGTCTGGGCTCGTGCCCTCCATCAGATGCGCCAGCGCATCCCCCACCGCGTCGCGCGCCCCGTCGATGCGCACGGTGTCCAGCCGCGCGCCAAGCCGCGTCGCGCAATCGGCGGCGTCGTCCAGGCTGGCCTGGGAGGTGTATTCCGACGGCAGCATCACGCAGCGCACGTTTTCCGGCCCGATCGCGTCGCAGGCGATGGTCGCGACCAGCGCAGAATCGATGCCCCCCGACATGCCCAGCAGCACTTTGCGGAACCCCGACTTGCGCAGATAGTCGCGCAGGCCCAGCATCATCGCGTGGTAATCCTGTTCCCACGCGTCGGGCTGGGGCGCCATCAGGCCCGGTTCGGCGCGCCAGCCGTCTGGGCCATGGGTAAAGTCGACATGCACCACCGCCTCCTGAAAGGCGGGCAGCTGCACGACCTTGTGGCCGCCGGGGTTCAGCACGAAGCTGGCCCCGTCATAAAGCTGGTCGTCCTGTCCGCCGACCATGTTCACATAGACCAAGGGCAGGCCCGTCTCCACGACGCGGCCAACCATGTGGCCCATGCGCAGGTCCAGCTTGTCGCGGTGATAGGGGCTGCCATTCGGCACGACCAGGATCCCGGCCCCGGTCTCGGCCAGCGTCTCGGCCACGTCCGGGTACCAGCTGTCCTCGCAGATCGGGCTGCCGATGCGGGCCGCGCCCACCGGATAGGGGCCGCTGATCGGGCCGCTGTCGAACAGGCGCAACTCGTCGAAGAGCTGCTTGTAGGGCAGGTGGTGCTTCAGCACCCGCGCGACCAGCGCGCCGTCGCGGAACACCCACCACGCATTGTACAGCTGCCCTCCGTCGCGCCACGGGCCGCCGATGCCAATGGCGGGACCGCCGCTCAGGGACTGGCCCAGTTCCATGATCGCGGCCTCGGCCTGGGCGGTGAAGGCGGGCTTCAGCACCAGGTCCTGGGTCTGGTATCCGGTGATGAACATCTCGGGCAAAGCCAGCATGTCGGCGCCCGCATCGCGCGCGGTCTGCCATGCGGCGCGGGCGCGGTCCGCATTGCCGGGCAGGTCGCCCACGGTGGCGTTCAACTGCCCGATGGTCAGGCGGAAACGGTCGGTCATCGGCGGCACCCCGGTTGCTTGGCCCCTTGGATAGAGGATCGGGCCCGCAAGGAAAAGTCGGGCTTTGCGCGCGGGGCCCTTCCGCGCTAGACCTTCGGCAAAACGATAAGGGCAGAGGCGATGAAAGCGGCAATCGGAACGGCTCTGGCGCTGGCGATCCTGGCGGCGCCCGCCATGGGGCAGGTCATCACCCGGCAATATGACGATGGCGGCGTCTATGAGGGCACGTTCCGCAACGGGCTGCAGCACGGCCAAGGCAGCTATGTCCTGCCCAACGGATACCGCTATGAAGGGGATTGGGTCGAAGGCCAGATCATGGGCCAGGGCCGGGCGGAGTTTCCCAACGGTTCCGTCTATGAGGGCCGTTTCGCGCGCGGCAAGCCCGACGGCCAGGGCAGGATCACCTATGCCGATGGCGGCACCTATGAAGGGGACTGGGCCGAGGGCGAGATCACCGGCCAAGGCGTCGCGCGCTATGCCAACGGGTCGGTCTATGAGGGCGGCTTCGCCCGCGGGCTGCATCACGGCCAGGGCGTGCTGACCCAGGCCAACGGCTATCGCTATGACGGGGATTGGGTCGCGGGCGTCAAGGAGGGCGAGGGCCGCATCACCTATCCCGACGGCGCCACCTACGAAGGCGGCATGCTGGCCGGCCAGCGCGCCGGGCGCGGGGTGCTGCGCATGCCCGACGGGCTCAGCTATGACGGGGTCTGGGCGGCGGGCCAGATGTCGGGGACGGGGGTGCTGATCCAGCCCGCCGGCGACCGCTACGAGGGCCAGCTGGAGGGCGGGCGGCGCCAAGGCCGCGGCGTGGCCACCTATGCCAATGGCGATGTCTATGACGGCGACTTCGCCGATGACCGCCGCCATGGGCAGGGGACCTTCACCGGCGCGGACGGCTATGTCTATATCGGCGAATGGTCCCAGGGCCGGATGGAGGGGCGGGGCCAGATCACCTATCCCGACGGGTCGGTCTATCTGGGCCAGATGCGCGCCGACCGGCCGCATGGCACCGGCAAGATCACCTATGCCGACGGATCCACCTATGAGGGCCAGTGGGCCGAGGGCGTGATCGAGGGCGAGGGCCGCGCCACCTATGCCAATGGCATGGTCTATGAGGGCGGCTTTCGCAACGCGCGCAATCACGGCCAGGGGCGGATGTCCTATCCCGACGGCTATGTCTATTCCGGGGCCTGGCGCGACGGCCAGCGCCATGGCGAGGGCCAGGCGACCTATCCCGACGGCACGGTCTATACCGGCGGCTTCGTGGACGGGGTGCGTCAGGGCAGCGGGCGGCTGACCACGCCGGACGGCTTCGTCTACGAGGGTGGCTGGGCCGGGGGCGAGATCGACGGCGAGGGCGTGGCCACCTATGCCAATGGCGACCGCTACGAGGGCAGCTTTGCCGCCGGCAAGCGGCAGGGCCAGGGCGTGATGCGCTATGGCAGCGGCCAGGTCGCGTCCGGCGAATGGCAGGACAACCGCCTGATCGACGCGGATGCGCCGCCACCCGAGGCCGATGCCCCCGACCTGCCGACCGAGGCGCCGTGACCCGGTTCCGCCGCGCCCGGGCCGCGGACCTGCCCGCGATCCTGGCCCTGCTGGCCGATGACGCCTTGGGCGCGGGGCGCGAGGCGCCGGATGACATCGCACCCTATCAAGCGGCCTTCGCGGCGATCGAGGCCGATCCCGCGCAGCTGCTGGCGGTGGCCGATGATGACGAGCGGGTGGTCGGCACGCTGCAACTGACGCTGATCCCGGGCCTTGCGCGCGCCGGTGCGCTGCGCGGCCAGATCGAGGCCGTGCGCGTGGCCCGCGACCGGCGCGGATCGGGGCTGGGGCGGGCGATGATGGAATGGGCCATCGCGGAATGCCGGGACCGGGGCTGCGCGCTGGTCCAGCTGACCAGCGACAGGGCGCGGGCGGATGCGCATCGGTTCTATGACGGGCTGGGATTCACCGCGTCCCATCTGGGCTACAAGCTGGACCTGCGGGCCAACCCCGCAGCCTCACCCCCGCCGGTCGTCGGCTGAGAACAGCCCCGTCAGTGCCCGGCTGACCAGGCTGCCGACCTTGGGGCGGGGCTGGGCCAGGAAGGGCAGCGGGCGGCAGACCTCCATCGCGGCGATGCCGACGCGGGCGGTCAGGGCGCCGTTCACCAACCCCTCGCCGAAGCGGCGCGACAGCTTGGCCAGGACGCCCCCGCCCGCGACGGTCTGGATCAGGTCGTCGCCCGCCGCGACCGCGCCGGTGGCGATTAGATGCGTCATCACCGTGCGCGCCAGCCGCCATCCGCCCACCGCCCCCGCGCGCCCGCCATAGATCTCGGCCATGCGGCGGATCATCCGCAGATTGGCCGCCAAGGCCGCAACCACATCCACCAGCGCCAAGGGCACCAGCGCGGTCGTCGCGGCGACGGTGCGGGATGCGGCCTCGATCTCGCGCCGGGCCTGCTGGTCCAGAGGCGCCATCAGCTCGGCTTCGGCCAAGGTCAGCAGGGCGCGGGCGTCGAAGCTTTCGGCGCGGCGTTCGGCCAGGCGCTGGCGCTGCCATTCCGTCTCCGGCCGCTTGGCATAGAGCGCGACCAGCCCGTCGGTCACGGCCTTGGCGCGGTCCAGATCCTCGTCGGCCAAGGCGGCGCCGGCTTGGCGCTGCAGCGCGTCGATGCGGGCGAACCGGCGCCAGGCGCGCCATTCGCGCAGCGCCATGCCGATCGCGGCCAGTGTGAAGACCGCGAACAGCGTCACCGCCACCCAGCCCAGCAGCGGATAGCGCATCAGCAGCCGGTCGATGAAATCCAGCGCCGCCATCCCCAGCAGAAAGGCGAAAAGCGCGCCGCCCGCATTCAGGAACAGCCGCGTCAGCCGCGAGGGCGGGCGGCCCACCAGCCGGGTCACCATCTGCATCGTGCGCGGCTGCGGCAGGGGGGCGTCGGGTTCGTCGATCTGCGGCGCGTCCGCGGGGTTGGCGGCGGGGTTGGCGGCGGGCCGGTCGGGCGGGTCCAGGTCCAAGATGACGGGGCCGCGGGGCCGCTTGGGGGGTGTCGGTCACAGGCGGTCTCCGATCAGGAATTCGGCGGCGCGGTCCAGGCGGATATGGGGCGGCCCGTCGCCCGGGCGCAGGGTCAGGGGCGCGGGGGCGAAGTTCATGATCGCGTAATCGCCGTCCAGCCAGCGTTCCGCCCCCTGCCGCGCCGGATGCAGCAGCAGCCCGGGATCCGAGGGCAGCTCGCCCGCGAAGAAGGCGGCCCGGCGCCCGTCCAGCAGCTGGCCGCGCACCACGGGCAGGTCGCCGCCCTCATGGGGGACGATCTCCTCGGTGGTGGCGCGCAGGGCGGCGATGGCCATGGCCTCGGTCCGGGCGCCCTGGAAATCGGCGCGGTCGCGGGCCTCGCGTAGCATGGCCGACAGGATCGCGGTCAGGCGGTTGTGCTGGTGGTGATGCAGGTGATCGGCCTTGGTCGCGGCGAACAGGATGCGTTCCACCCGCCGCGTGCCCAGCAATTGGGCCAGCCAGCCCGCGCGGCCGGGGCGGAAGGCGCCCAGCACCTCGGCCATGGCGCGGCGGGTATCCTCGACCGCGCGGGGCCCCTGATGGATCGCGCCCAGCACGTCGACCAGCACCACCTGCCGGTCGATCCGGGCGAAATGGTCGCGAAAGAAGGGGCGTACGACGCGGGACTTGTAGGCCTCGAAGCGGCGGCGGAATTCGCGCCCCAGCTTGCCCGGCAGCAGCTCGGGCGGCAGGGGGGCGAAGGTCAGCGCGGGCGAGCCCGCCAGCTCGCCCGGGATCAGGAACCGGCCGGGCGTGCAATCGGACCACCCCGCCGCCCGCGCCGCGACCAGATGCGCGGTGTAGCGGTCGGCCAGGTCCTGGGCCACTGGTTCGCGAAAGGGATCGTCGGGACCGGTGGCCGACAGCGCGGCCAGAAAGGCATCGGCCTTGGGGCGGCCGGGGATGCGGTCCAGCACCTCGGCCGACCAGCGGTCGAAATCGCGGTCCATCAGCCGCAGGTCCAAGAGCCATTCGCCGGGATAATCCACGATGTCCACATGCAGGTTGCGGCTGCCGCGCAGACCGAAGAGGCCGCCCCCCTCCAGCCGCATGGACAGGCGCAGCTGGCTGACATGGCGGGTGCCGTCGGGCCAATGCGGTTCGGGCCCGGTCAGCGCGGCCAGGTGGCGTTCGTAGTCGAATCGCGGGATGGTGTCGTCGGGCTGGGGTTGCAGCCAGACGGCGCGCAGCCGCCCGTCCGCCGCCGCGCGCAGGGCCTGCATGCGGCCGCGCTCCAGCAGGTTGGCCACCAGCGAGGTGATGAACACCGTCTTGCCCGCCCGGCTGAGGCCGGTGACGCCGATCCTGACGACCGGATCGCCCAGGCCCAGCCCCTCGGTCACATCGCTGAGGATTCCCATTCTTACCCCTGTCTTCTGCGCCCCACCCAACGCCGCCGCCGGAAGATAGGTCCGCGGCCCGGCGATGTGTAGCGGGCGATTGTGCCCGGCGGGGTCGGGGCGCTAGAAGGCGGCCATGACCCTGACCCTGCCCATCGACGATGTCCTGCCCCAGATCTGCGCGGCGCTGGCCCGGGACGGGCGCGCCGTGCTGGTCGCGCCCCCCGGCGCGGGCAAGACCACGCGCGTGCCGCTGGCGCTGATGGACCGGATCGCGGGGCGCATCCTGATGCTGGAGCCGCGCCGGCTGGCCGCGCGCGCCGCCGCGGAACGCCTGGCGCAATCCCTCGGCGAGGCGCCGGGCGGGCGCGTCGGATACCGGATGCGTGGCGAGTCGGTGCCGGGCAGCCGCATCGAGGTGGTGACCGAGGGCATCCTGACCCGCATGATCCAGTCCGATCCCGGGTTGGAGGGGGTGGGCTGCGTGATCTTCGACGAATTCCACGAACGCAGCCTGAACGCCGATCTGGGCCTGGCCCTGGTCTGGGAGGCACGGGGCGCGCTGCGCGAGGATCTGGCGGTGCTGGTCATGTCGGCCACGCTGGATGCGGGGCCTGTGGCGGCACTGCTGGACGATGCGCCGGTGATCCGGTCCGAGGGGCGGGCCTTTCCGGTCGAGACGCGCTGGCTGGACCGGCCCCTGCCGCCGGGGGGGCGGCTGGCGGTGGATGCCGCACGCCTGATCCGCCAGGCCGAGGCCGAGACGCGGGCGACCGGCGGGACGATCCTGGCCTTCCTGCCCGGCGAGGGCGAGATCCGCCGCGTGGCCGCGATGCTGGAGGGGACGGGCTGCGAGGTGCTGCCGCTCTATGGGGCGCTGGACGCGCGGGCGCAGCGCGCGGCCCTGTCGCCGCCGGGCGATCTGCGGCGGATCGTGCTGGCCACGGCCATCGCCGAGACATCGCTGACCATTCCCGCGGTGCGGGTGGTGGTGGATGCGGGCCGGGCGCGGCGCGCGCGGTTCGATCCGGGCAGCGGCATGTCGCGGCTGGTGACCGAGCGGGTCAGCCGGGCCGAGGCCGAACAGCGCCGCGGCCGCGCCGGGCGCGTGGCGCCGGGCCTGTGCTATCGCCTGTGGGCGCGGGCCGAGGAGGGCGCGCTGCCGGCCTTCGCCCCGCCCGAGATCGCGGTGGCGGACCTGACCGGGCTGGCGCTGGAACTGGCGGCCTGGGGCGCGGGCGCGGGGGATCTGGCCTTTCTGACGCCCCCGCCCGAGGCGGCGCTGGCCGAGGCGCGGGCGCTGCTGGCCGATCTGGGGGCGCTGGACGGATCGGGGCGGATCACGGCGCATGGCCAGGCCTTGGCGCGGCTGCCGCTGCATCCGCGGCTGGCGCATATGCTGGCCGTGGCGGGGCCGCAGGCGGCGGATCTGGCGGCGCTGCTGTCTGATCGCGACCCCCTGCGCGGGGCGGGGGCGGATCTGGAGCTGCGGCTGCAGGCGCTTCGCGATCCGAACGCCCGCGGCCCGTGGGAGGCGAACCGCCAGGGGCTGGAGCGGATCCGGGCCGAGGCGCGCCGCCTGCGCCGCCTGATTGCGGCCCGCGACGGCGGGGGGGGGACGCCGTCCCCCCCGCACCCCCCCTTACGCCGCGCCTGGGGGGCGATCCCTTGTCGCCGGGGGGCATGGCCTCGCTGGCCTATCCCGATCGCATCGGGTTGCGCCGCCGGGGCGATGCGCCGCGCCATGTCCTGTCGGGCGGCAAGGGCGCCTGTCTGGATGCGGGCGACGCGCTGGCCGCCGAGCGCCTGATCGTGGCGCTGGACCTGGACGGCGACCAGCGCGAGGCGCGCATCCGCCTGGCCGCCCGGCTGGAGGAGGCCGAGCTGCGCGCGATCCATGGCGATCGGATCGAGCTCCGGCAGCTGTGCCTGTGGTCGCGCCGCGACGCCCGCATCCTGGCCCGGCGGCAGGAGGTGCTGGGCGCCCTGGTCCTGGCCGACGCGCCTTGGCCCGACGCCCCGCCCGAGGCGATGGCCCGCGCGGCGCTGGAGGGGCTGCGGCTGGACGGGCTGCCTTGGGCCGCGCAGGCCGCCCGGCTGCGCGCCCGCATCGCGCTGGTCCCCGATCTGGGGCCGGTCGACGATGCCGCCCTGCTGCAGGACGGCGACTGGCTGCTGCCTTGGCTGGGCCGGGTGCGCAGCCTGTCGGACCTGCGCGCGCTGGATTTGACCGAGGCGCTGAAGGCCCGCATCGGGTGGGACGGCCAGGCCCGCCTGGACCGCACCGCGCCCGCGCATTTCACCACGCCCCTGGGCCGCCGGGTGCCGATCGACTATGGCGGCGAGGAGCCCTCGGTCGAACTGCGCCTACAGGAGCTGTTCGGCGTCACCCGCCACCCGGTCGTGGGCGGGCGGCCGCTGCGCTTCGTGCTGCTGTCGCCGGGGGGCAAGCCGGTGCAGGTGACGATGGACCTGCCGGGCTTCTGGGCCAGCAGCTATGCCGATGTGCGCAAGGACATGCGCGGCCGCTATCCCCGCCACCCCTGGCCCGAGGACCCGACCGAGGCCGACCCCACCACCCGCGCCAAGCCGCGCGGGACCTAGTCCACCGCGCGGATCAGCTTGGCGTCCAGCACCTTGAGCACCTGCGCCAGGTCATGCCCGCGCTTGAGCACCCGCCCGTCCATGGCGATCACCGCATAGGCCCCTTGGGCCGCGCGCAGCCGGGGGCGTTTCTCGATCCGGTAGAGGGGGTGTTCGGTCGCCCGGCGGAACACGCTGAACACCGCCACGTCGCGCAGGAAGGACATGGCATAGTCGCGCCATTCCCCCGCCGCCACGAATCGCCCATAGGTGGACAGGATCAGCCCCAGCTCCTTGCGGTCGAAGACCACGCGGTCGGGATCGGGCAGCGGCGGAGGTCCGGCATTGATCATGACGGGATGGTGACACCGGCCCGCGGCCGGTGCAACGCCAAAGCCGTCAGTAGCAGCTGACCTTGTCGATCCGCCCGCCGCGGCCGTATTCGATGTTCAGCCGATCGGGGCGGAAATCGGCCGTGACCATGTCATCGGGACCGATCACCCGGGTGCCGAGCGGGAAGGTCATCCCCGTCAGCACCGTGCGCGGCTGGCCCACCAGGCCCTGATAGCCCGCGGCGCCGCATTCATCGGCGGCGGCGGGGGGCTCGGTCTCGGTGGGGACGGGTTCGCAGGCGGCCAGAAGGCCCAGGGACAGGGTCAGCGCGAGGCTGGCGGGAACGAGGCGCATCATGATCATCCGCAATCGATGGTGGTGATGGTGCCGGAGGCGTCCAGACGGAAGACGATCCGGTTCGGGTCATACTGCTGCGGCTCGATGCCGCGATATTCGACGACGCGATAGGTCTTGGTCACGCCCAGGCCGGGAATGCTGCTGCCGGGCTGGCCGACGGCGCTGGCATAGGCCTTGGCCCCGCAGAGGTCGGGCTGGCGTTCGGTCAGCCCGGCGATCCCGGTGGCCGGGGGCGGGGCGTCGGCGACCGGGGCCGCGACCGGCGTGGGCACCGGGTTGGCCCAGGGGTCCATCGGCACCGCCGATGCCGCGGGCGCGCCATAGGCACTGGGGTCCATATAGACCGGCGCCTGCGCCACAGGGTGCTGATAGGGGGCCTGCATCGCGGGCATGGCCGAGGCCGGGCCCGCTGGCGGCATCCGGCTGACGGGCGAGGCGCAGCCCGTCACCGTCACCGCCGCGGCCACCATCGCGGTCTGAAACGTCATTCCCCTGGGGGTCATTGCCTGTCACCTCTGCCGGTCGCTTGACGGACCTTTGTGCCGCCAGCATAGGCCGCGCCCGGGCGGTTGAGAACCCGGCCCGTGCATCACGTTTCAATCAGCGCAGGAATGCAACAGGGGGTCAGGCGGGCCGGTGCGCGGCCAGGAACAGGCGGGCCATGCGCTCGGCCTGATCGGTCAGCGCGGCGGGGGCGGGCGGCTTGCCCGACAGCATCGCCGGCAGCTGGATGCGCCCGATCATCAGCGCGACCATCTGGCGGGCGGATTCGCCACTGTCATGGGGGGCCAGCTGGCCGGTCTCGATCCAGGCGTCGATCAGGCGCGACAGGGGCGCGGTCACCCGCGTCGCGGTCGCGCGGTCATGGGCTTGGGCCGCATCGGGGAAACGCTGCGATTCCGCCGAGACCAGGCGCAGCAGGCTCAGCCGCGGCTGCGCGGTCAGCCAAGCACCGAGGCTGGCCAGAACCAGCGGCAGGGCGGTCGTGACGCGGCCCGCGGGGTCGGTCTCGAAGGCGGGTTCGCGGAAGGCGCTGTCCAGCACGGCGCGCAGCACCTCCTGGAACATCACCGTCTTGTCGGGGAAATAGCTGTAGAGCGTCGCCTTGGACACGCGGGCGGACCGGGCGATGTCATCCACGCTGGCGCCGGCAAATCCGTCGCGCAGAAAGATCACCGTCGCCCCGTCGCGCACCTGGTCGAACTTGCGCCCCTGGGTGATCGTCGGGTTCACGGTCGATGTCGTCTGGATGGTCATTCGCGGTTCCTGTCTCCGTCTCGCGTCTATGTAGTGTGCGATAAGCGAGTCAACATAATAAATCGCACGGAAAGTAAAATGCGCGGAATGGAAAATCGTTCCAACAAATGCGTGAACGTCCTGCGCCAGGGGCGGCGTTTCCCCTGTGGTCAGTCTGCGGGCTTTCGCCTAGCCTGCAGGCAGATGATCCCGCGCCCTCATCCAAGGAGAACGCATCCATGGCCGCCCACAAGACATCCTTCCGCGATTCCGTCGACCGCATGTTCACCCATGCCGCAGGCCTGATGAGCCTGGCACCGGGGTTGGAGGAGAAGATCCGCGTCTGCAACTCGACCTATACGGTGCGCTTCGGGGTGCGGCTGCGCGGGCAGATCCACACCTTCACTGGATACCGGTCGGTCCATTCCGAACATATGGAGCCCGTCAAGGGCGGCATCCGCTATTCGCTGGACGTGAACCAGGACGAGGTCGAGGCGCTGGCGGCGCTGATGACCTATAAATGCGCGCTGGTCGAGGTGCCCTTCGGCGGGTCCAAGGGGGGTCTGTGCATCGATCCCCGCGCCTGGAACGAGGAGGAGCTGGAGCGCATCACCCGCCGCTTCACCTACGAGCTGTCGCGGCGCAACCTGATCTCGCCTTCCCAGAACGTGCCCGCGCCCGACATGGGCACCGGGGAACGCGAGATGGCCTGGATGGCCGATGCCTACAAGCGGCTGCATCCCGACGACATCAACGCCAAGGCCTGCGTCACCGGCAAGCCGCGCACCGCGGGCGGCATCGACGGGCGCGTCGAGGCCACGGGCCGGGGCGTGCAATATGCGCTGCGCGAGGTCTTCCGTCATGACGACGTGATGAAGCGGGCGGGCCTGTCCGGCGATCTGGGCGGCAAGCGCGTGGTCGTGCAGGGCCTGGGCAATGTGGGTTATCACGCGGCCCAGTTCCTGTCGGCCGAGGACGGGTCGCTGGTCACCTGCGTGATCGAGCGCGACGGCGTGATCCGCAACCCCAAGGGCATCAACATCGACGCGCTGCGCGGCCACATCCAGTCGACCGGCGGGGTCAAGGGCTTTGCCGGCGGCGACTTCACCGAGGACGGGCTGCGCGCGCTGGAGGATGAATGCGACATCCTGATCCCCGCCGCGGTGGAAAGCGTGATCGACGGCGACAATGCCGCGCGGCTGCGCTGCAAGCTGATCATCGAGGCCGCGAACGGTCCCGTCACCGCGGATGCCGACGAGATCCTGCGCGAGAAGGGCGTCGTCATCATCCCCGACATGTATGCCAATGCCGGCGGCGTGACCGTGTCCTATTTCGAATGGGTCAAGAACCTGTCCCAGATCAGCCTGGGCCGGCTGGAGCGCCGCCACGAGGAGGCCCGCGCCCGCATGCTGGTCGAGGAGCTGGAGCGTCTGTCCGCCGATACGGGCCTGAACTGGACCCTGTCCAAGGGCTTCAAGGAGAGCTTCCTGACCGGCGCGGACGAGCGGGAGCTGGTGCGGTCGGGTCTGGACGACACGATGCGGACCTCGTTCCAGAAGATGAAGGAGGTCTGGCTGAACAACTCCAAGGTCCATGACATGCGCACGGCGGCCTATGTGGTGGCGATCCGGCGCATCTCGAACGTCTATAATTCGTTGGGGCTGTAAGGGGGGCGCTGCCCCCCGTCCTGCGGACTCCCCCCGGGGTATTTCTCCAACGGAGAGAGCCCCGTCAGGGGCGGGGGGCGGCGGCGCGGCGCAGGCGGTCGTTGATCGCCGCGCCGAGGCCGTGATCCGGGATCGGCGCGACCGAGATGGGCAGGCCCTGCGCATCGGCGCGTCTGAGGATGTCGAAGAGGCGGGCCGCGGCCTCGGTCAGGTCGGCTGTGGGCGAGAGGGTCAGGGGGCCGGGGCCGAAGGCGATGTGGGTCTCGCCCGGTTCGGGTCGGGCGTTCAGGCGCAGGGCCGCGCGGGGGGCGTAATGGCTGGTCAGCTGGCCGGGCGCGTTCGGGGCCGAGGGATCGGCCAGATGCCGGGCCAGGGGGTGGCCGAGGGCGGCCTCGATCGCCTCGGTCGGGATGCCGCCGGGGCGGAGCAGCGTCGCGTGCCCGTCATGCCAGCCGATGATCGTCGATTCGAGGCCGACGAGGCAGGGGCCGCCATCCAGCACCGCGGATATGCGGCCGTCGAGGCCGGTGTCACGGTCCAGCACGTGATCCGCCGTGGTCGGGCTGATCCGGCCCGAGGCATTGGCCGAGGGCGCGGCCAGCGGGCCGGTGCGGCGCAGGAGCGCCTGCGCTACCGGATGGGCGGGGACGCGCAGGCCGACCGTGTCCAGCCCCGCCGTCACCAGCGAGGCGATGCCCGCATCGGGGCGCAGCGCCAGCACGAGGGTCAGCGCGCCGGGCCAGAAGGCCTGTGCCAGGGACTGGGCCTCGGGCGGGAACCGCGCCAGGGTCCGGGCGGTGGCCAGGTCCGGGACATGCACGATCAGGGGGTTGAAGCTGGGCCGGCCCTTGGCCTGATAGATGCCAGCCACCGCCGCGCCGTCGCGGGCATCGGCGGCCAGGCCATAGACCGTCTCGGTCGGGATGGCGACGCAGGCGCCCGCCTCCAGCAGCCGGGCGGCGCGGTCCAGTCCGTCATCATTGGGGATCAGGCGCAGGGTCTGCATGTCGTGACGCGGGGTTTCGGTTGAGAATGGGCAGGCCGCGGCCCAAGATGGCCGCGATTGCCCGCAGATACACGCGCCTGCTCCCGATGCCAAGGCGCGAGGAGGAGACCCCATGAGCTACAAGGCCCCGGTCGCGCAGATCGACTTCATCCTGAACCATGTCGTGCCCTTCCGCGATGTCGCCGCCACCGACCGCTTTGCCGAGGCCACGCCCGAGACCGCCACCGCGATCCTGGACGAGGCCGGCAAGCTGTGCACCAACGTGCTGGCGCCCCTGAACCGGGCCGGCGACGAGACCCCGGCGCGGCTGGAGAACGGGGTCGTGCGGTCCTCGCCCGGTTTCGCCGACGGGTTCCGGGCGATCGCCGAAGGGGGCTGGGTGGGCGTCTCGGCCGATCCGGAATTTGGCGGCATGGGCCTGCCGCAGGCGCTGAACATGGCCGTGGCCGAGATGATGTCGGGCGCGAACCTGGCGCTGCAGCTGAACCCGCTGCTGACCCAGGGCCAGATCGAGGCGCTGGAGCATCATGCCAGCGACGAGATCAAGGCGCTCTATCTGCCGCGGCTGATCAGCGGCGACTGGTCGGGCACGATGAACCTGACGGAGCCGGGCGCGGGCAGCGATGTGGGCGCGCTGGTCACCAAGGCGGAACCGGCGGGCGACGGCACCTATCGGGTGACGGGCCAGAAGATCTATATCACCTGGGGCGACAGCGACGTGACCGCGAATGTTTGCCATCTGGTGCTGGCGCGCCTGCCCGGTGCGCCCAAGGGCACGCGCGGGATCAGCCTGTTCATGGTGCCGAAATTCATCCCCGACGATGCGGGCGAGCCGGGGGTCGCGAACAGCCTGAAGGTCGTCAGCCTGGAGCACAAACTGGGCATCCATGGCAGCCCGACCTGCGTGATGTCCTTCGAGGGTGCGACCGGCTGGCTTGTCGGTGCCGAGAACAAGGGCATGGCCGCGATGTTCACCATGATGAACTGCGCCCGTCTTGGCGTGGGCATGCAGGGCGTGGGCGTGGCCGAGGCGGCGCTGCAGCAGGCCGTGGCCTATGCCCATGACCGCAACCAGATGGGCCCGATCATCCAGCATCCCGACGTGCGCCGGATGCTGGGAACCGCCCGGGCCGAGATCTTTGCCGCCCGCGCCATCGGCCTGGCCTGCGCCACCGCCATCGACATGGAACGCGCGTCCGGCGATGCCGATCATGCGGCCCGTGCGGCGTTCCTGACGCCCATCGCCAAGGCCTATGGCACCGATGTCGGCATCCGCGTGGCCGATCTGGGCGTGCAGGTCCATGGCGGCATGGGCTACGTCGAGGAGACGGGCGCCGCGCAATATCTGCGCGACGTGCGCATCACCTCGATCTACGAGGGCACGAACGGCATCCAGGCGATGGACCTGGTCGGCCGCAAGCTGTCGGACGGGGGCGAGGCCGCGATGCGCCTGCTGGACGAGGTTCTGGACGGCGCGAAATCCGCGCAATCCGCCCATCCCCAGCTGGCCAACGACCTGTGGCAGGCCGCCGAGACCCTGCGCGAGGCGACCCAATCCCTGCTGGAGCGCGACCTGACCGAGCGTTTCGCGGGCGCCGTGCCCTATCTGACCGCCTTCGCGCGGGTGCTGGGCGGGCATTACCACCTGCGCGCCGCGATGGCCGGGGGCGCGGCCCAGCAGGCGCTGGCGCGGGTCTTCATGGCCCGCGTGCTGCCCCATAACGCGGGCGCGCTGGCCGAGGCGCTGGCCGGGCTGGACGATCTGACGGGCATCTCGGACGCGGCGCTGGCGGGCGATTTCGCGGCGTGATCCGCACGCCCCATCCCACCCCGCCCGAGGAGGGCGCGGCCACCGAGGTCGCGCCCGGCATCCTGTGGATGCGCCTGCCCCTGCCCATGGCGCTGGACCATGTGAACGTCTATGCGCTGGATGACGGGGACGGCTGGACGATCATCGACACCGGCTTCGACAGCAAGCGCGGCCGCGCCATCTGGCAGGGCCTGCTGGACGGGCCTCTGGCCGGGCGGCCGGTGCGGCGGGTGATCGTCACCCATCATCATCCCGACCATGTGGGCCTGGCCGGCTGGTTCATGGCCCGCGGCGCGTCCCTGTCGATGAGCCGCACGGCCTGGCTGATGGCGCGGATGCTGACCTTGGACATCCAGGACCGCGCCAGCCCGCAGGCGCTGGACTTCTGGCGCCGGGCCGGGATGGACCCCGCGCTGCTGGACCGGCGCGCGTCGGAACGGCCCTTCAACTTCGCCGATGTGGTCCATCCGCTGCCCCTGGGCTTCGAACGGCTGGCCGATGGCGAGGTGATCGCCGCGGGCGGGCGGCGCTGGCGCGTGGCGATGGGGCATGGGCATGCGCCCTGCCATGTGACGCTGTGGTCGCAGGATGACGATCTGGTGATCGGGGGGGACCAGCTGCTGCCCGGGATCTCGCCCAATCTGGGGGTCTATCCGACCGAGCCCTTGGCCGATCCGGTGGGCGAATGGCTGGAAAGCTGCACCCGGCTGGCGGGGCTGGCCCGCGACGACCAGCTGGTCCTGCCGGGGCACAAGCTGCCCTTCACGGGCCTGCCCTTCCGCCTGACCCAGCTGATCCAGAACCACCATGCCGCGCTGGAGCGGTTGACCGAGGCGCTGGCCCAAGGGCCGCGCAGCGCTGTGGGCTGTTTCGACATCCTCTATCGCCGCCGCATCGGCGATGGCGAATACGGCCTGGCCCTGGTCGAGGCGGTCGCGCATCTGAACCACCTGCACCGCGCCGGGCGCATACGCCCCGCGGGCGAAACCGACGGTGCGACGCTGTGGAGGGCGTGACAGGCAGGCCGCAATCCGCTATCGCAAGGCAAAACCATCCAGGAGGGCAGATGATGGCCGATTACGACAACAAACCCGAGGCGACCCAGGGCAGCATGGACCTGACCGAGCACAAGAAGACCTTTGCGGGCTTCATCCGCGGCTCCATCTGGATCACCGGGCTGTCGATCGGCGTGCTGATCTTCCTGGCGCTGGTCAACGGCTGATCGGACCCATGGAACGTCGCGTCTTTCTTGCGGCCTCGCTGCCGCTGGCCCTGGCCGCCTGCGGGGCCGACAATGTCTGGGCCTCGGACGAGGATGTGCGCCGCGCGCGCTATCGCTCCTCCGAACCGCCGGGGATCACGCTGTTCACCGTGATCGGCATCCCGCGGGGCGAGGGCGGTCATTCCGGCCTGATGCTGAACGGCAGCCAGCGCGTGCTCTATGATCCGGCGGGCAGCTGGGAACATCCGGCCATCCCGGAACGGCGCGACGTGTTCTACGGGATCACCGACAACATCAAGCGGTTCTACATCGACTATCACGCCCGCTCGACCTATTTCGTGGCCGAGGACACCATCCCCGTCCCGCTGGAGATCGCCGACCTGGCCATCCGCCGCGCCGAGGCGAACGGGTCCGGCAACAAGAGCTTCTGCGCCGTGGAATCGGCCCGCGTCCTGTCCGGCGTGCCGGGATTCGAGACCGTGCCGCGCGGGTTCTCGCCCCTGCGGCTGCGGGAATGGTTCCTGCGCCAGCCGGGCGTGATCTCGCGCGAATATCGCGACGGGGATCCGGCCATCGCCCATGACGTGATGATCCGCCGCAAGGACGGGACGATCATCGGGCAGGCCCGCTGAGGCTCAGCCCAGATACAGCAGCCCCGCCAGCGTGATGCCCCCGGCCAGGATGGCCAGCATCACGTTGCGGGTCAGCACCCCCACCGCGACCGTCGCCGCAGCCGCCGCCATGCGCGGCGGATCGGCCGCCCCTCCGGTCGCGGCGGGCCAGACGACCAGCGGCGCGACCAGCGCGGGCAGCACTGCCACCGGGGTATAGCGCAGCATCCGCATCACCCATCCCGGCAGGTCCCGGTCGCCCAGCACCCCCAGAAAGGACCAGCGGATCAGGTAGGTGCCGACCCCCAGCACCAGGATGATCGCCCAGATCTGGCCGTCAGACGCCTGCATCGCGCATCCCCCTTCGTTCCGTCCATGCCTCGACCAGCGCGCCGGTGGCCATGCCGACGGGCGCCGCGATCAGCAGCCCCAGCCCCGATGGCAGCCCCGCCAGCAGCAGCGCGCCCAGGATCGCCACGAAGCAGGCTGCCAGATGCGCCGCCGTGCGCAGCATCGGCGCGATCATCGCCAGAAAGGTGATGGGCATGGCAAAATCCAGTGCGATCCCATCCGGAATGGCCTGGCCCACCGTGGCCCCCGCCCAGGTCGCGGCCATCCAAGGCAGGCACAGCACCACCGCCGTGCCCGCGAAATAGGCCAGCCGCTGCGACAGGGCCAGGCGCGGGTGGCGTTCGTAATGCTGGATCGACAGGGCATAGCTCTGGTCGATCAGCGCATAGGCGACCCAGGCCTTCTGCCGCCCCGAGGCGCCGCGCAGCCACGGCATCAGCGATGCCGAATACATCGCCATGCGCAGGTTCACGGCCAGCCCCGACAGGATCACGATGATCGCGGGCGCATTGTCCGACAGCAGCTGGACGGCGGTGAATTGCGACGCCCCCGCCAGGACCAGCACCGAGAACCCCATGACCTGCGCCAGATCCAGCCCGGCCTCGGTCGCGACCAGCCCGAAGAGCAGCGCGAAGGGCACGATCACCACAAGGAAGGGCAGGGACTGGACGATGCCGTGGCGAAAGGCCTGGGCGGGGCTGCGCGCCAAGGCGCGGCGGCCGGCCTCGTCGGCGGCCGGCGGCCCGGATGGCGGGCGGGGTTCGGGGGCAGGGGACATGCGCTGTCCTGTGATTGGCATCTCGCCCGGCCTTGCTGGCACGAAGCGGGCGGGCGGGCAAGGCCGGGCGGTGCAGATCGTGCAACCCCGCCCTGAACCCCTAGCCGAAGACCCCTGAGACGCGCCCCAGCAGCATGAAGGCCCGGGCCGACCGGCTGTCGGCCAGGACCGCGATCTGCAGGTCGTCCAGATGCGGCACCAGCCGGGCGGTCAGCCCGTCGAAATGGCGCAGGAAATGCTGGGCTGTGTCGCGGAAGATCTCGTCCTCCTGCATCATCGCGGCGGCGATCTGCAGGGCCTCGGGCTGGTGGATGCCGCCCAAGGCCGCGACGGCGCTGCCGCGTTCGCCCGCGGCAAAGCGGCGCCAGACATCGGGCCGCGCCGGATGCGGCGGCAGGTCGTCCATGTAGATGTCGCGCCCGGCCATCAGCGTGACCACGTCCTGGGCCGCGCGCAGCACGCGCGAATTGGCGGGATCGGCCAAGGCGGCGCGCAGCGCCTCGATGGCCGCGTGATCGTCCGGCCCGTCGGGAAAGTTCAAGGCCTGGATCAGCGTGACGGGGGCGATGGGCTGGCCCGGCTCCTCCGGGGTGGCGCCGGCGCGGTCATCGGCGCGGGCATCGGCGCGGGGCCGGGGCTGGGCGGGCACCCGCGCGGCGCGGGGCTGGGCCATGGCCGCGGGCTCGGGCCGGGGTTCGGGTTCGGCGTCCTGCGGGGCGTCCTGCGGGGCCGCGTCCCCGGGCAATGCTTCGCCGCGCATCGCCTCGCCGCGCAGGCGCGACAGGCGGGCGCGCAGATCGTCGGATTCGGCGCGCAGTTCGGCCAGTTGCCGCGCCAGGTTCACGCCGGTCCAGACCAGCGCCACGGGCAGGATCACGCCGACCAGGCTGACCAGCCGCGCCACGCCGGATGCGCCGTCGCCGCCCCCCGGCGCCAGCAGCCAGAACAGCAGGACCAGAAACAGCCAGGCCCCGGTCAGCGCCATGCCCACCGAGGTGATGCGGTCGCGGTTCGAAAGGCTGGCGATGCGTGCGATCAGGGACATGGGTTCACCCGTAACGGATCTCGACGATCTCGTAGCTGCGTTGGCCGCCGGGGGTGGTCACCTCGACGCTGTCGCCCTCGTCCTTGCCGATCAGGGCGCGGGCCAGGGGCGAGCGGATGTTCAGCAGGCCGCGTTCGATATCGGCCTCGGCCTCGCCCACGATCTGATAGTTGCGCTCCTCCTCGGTATCCTCGTCGATCAGCTTGACGCGGGCGCCGAACTTGACGCTGCCCGACAGTTTCGCGGGGTCGATCACCTCGGCGCGCGACAGCAGGGCCTCCAGCTCCTTGATGCGGCCCTCGATGAAGCCCTGCTTTTCGCGGGCGGCATGGTATTCGGCATTCTCGGACAGGTCGCCATGTTCGCGGGCCTCGGCGATGGCGCGGATGATGGCGGGACGTTCCTTCGATTTCAGCACGCCCAGCTCGCGTTCCAGCGCCTGAAAGCCGGTCGGGGTCATCGGTATCTTTTCCATCGCTGCCCTGTCCTTATGGGATGCGGTTGTCGCGGTTTCGCCAAGCCAACGCCCCTGCCATAGCGAAATGGCAGGGGCGCGGAAGCTGATCCCCGTCATCGTGCCCAAAACCGCGCCCGATGCAAGCCTGCTTGCGCCCGAGGGCGGGTTTTGGCGCGGCGTCATGATTGCCCCTGCGGTCCGGGGTGGTTATCTGTCGGTCAAGCCGATGTGCCAGGAGGAGCCCCAGCCTATGACCGATACCCAGATCGAACGCGAATCCATGGAATACGATGTCGTGATCGTGGGGGCGGGGCCTGCGGGCCTGTCGGCCGCGATCCGACTGAAACAGATCGACGCGGATCTGTCCGTGGTGGTGCTGGAGAAGGGGTCCGAGGTCGGGGCGCATATCCTGTCGGGCGCGGTCCTGGACCCCTGCGGTCTGGACCGGCTGATCCCCGACTGGCGCGACAAGGGCGCCCCGATCACGACCGAGGTGACCGACGACAACTTCTATGTCCTGGGCGAGGCGGGGCAGGTGCGCGTGCCGAACTGGCCGATGCCGCCCCTGATGTCGAACCACGGCAACTACATCGTCAGCATGGGCAATGTCTGCCGCTGGATGGCCGAACAGGCCGAGGCCTTGGGCGTCGAGATCTTTCCCGGCATGGCTGCCAGCGAGGTGGTCTGGGACGGCGATCGCATCAAGGGCGTCGTCGCCGGTGAATTCGGCCGCGAGCCCGATGGCAGCATCGGCGACGGCTACGAGCCGGGGATGGAGCTGCACGGCAAATACGTCTTCATCGCCGAGGGGGTGCGCGGGTCGCTGGCCAAGCAGATCGACGCCCGGCTGAACCTGTCGGCCACCGGCGATCCGCAGAAATACGGCCTGGGCATGAAGGAGATCTGGGAGGTCGCGCCCGAGAAATTCCACAAGGGCCGGGTCGTCCACACGATGGGCTGGCCCCTGGGCAAGAATGCGGGCGGCGGCAGCTTCATCTATCACCTTGAGAACAACCAGGTTCTGGTCGGCTTTGTGGTCCATCTGAACTACGAGAACCCGTATCTTTACCCCTATATGGAATTCCAGCGCTTCAAGCATCATCCGATGGTGGCCGACCTGCTGGAGGGGGGCAAGCGCATCAGCTATGGCGCCCGCGCCATCAGCGAGGGCGGCTGGCAGTCGCTGCCGCAGCTGTCCTTCGACGGCGGCGTGCTGCTGGGCTGTTCGGCGGGCATGGTCAACGTGCCGCGCATCAAGGGCAACCACAACGCGATGATCTCGGGGATCGAGGCGGCGGATGCGGCGGCGGCGGCCATCAAGGCGGGCCGCGCGGGCGACCGGCTGACCGATTACGATGCCGGGGTGCGCAACGGCGATATCGGCAAGGACCTGAAGAAGGTCCGCAACGTCAAGCCGATGTGGTCGCGCCTTGGCCTGACCGGCAGCCTGATGCTGGGCGCGGTGGATATGTGGACCGCGAACCTGACCGGCTGGAACCCCTTCGGCACCTGGAGCCACGGCAAGTCCGACGCCGCCGCCACCGGCAAGGCCGCCGATCACAAGCCGATCGACTATCCCCGCCCGGACGGCAAGCTGTCCTTCGACCGGCTGACCAATGTGGCCTTCAGCTTCACCAATCACGAGGAACAGCAGCCCTGCCACCTGAAGCTGCGCGATGCGTCGGTGCCGATCCGGGTGAACCTGCCCGAATATGCCGAACCCGCGCAGCGTTACTGCCCGGCGGGCGTCTATGAGGTGGTCGAGGATGCGGAGGGGCCGCGCTTCGTGATCAACTTCCAGAACTGCGTGCATTGCAAGACCTGCGACATCAAGGATCCCAGCCAGAACATCGTCTGGACCACGCCGCAGGGCGGTGACGGGCCGAATTACCCGAACATGTGATGCCGGATCGGGGGCGGGCCCGTTGCCTGCCCCCGGTCGCGCCGCTAGGCTGGCCGGAACGCAAATGTGATTTCCGGAAGTGCCGCCGTGACCCAGACCCGCCCCCATCCGTTCCTGCCCGCCACCGCCCCGGTGCGCCGCGGCCGCGTGAATGGGGGCCTGTTGCGGATCGGCCTGCTGGTGGCTCTGATGGGCGGACCGGCCATGGCCCAGGATCCGCGCCCCGAACCCCGCCCCGCCGCCGAGACGGTGACCGAAGACGCGGCCCGGCCCGGACCGCCCATGCGCGGTTTGGCGGGGCCCTATCTGGCCGCGCGCATGGCCACGATCGAAAGCGATTTCCGCGCCGCCGCCCGGTATTTCGTGCAGGCCGCCGCGCATGACCCTTCGGACGTGTTCCTGCAGGACAGCGCGCTGATGGCCCTGGCCTCATCGGGCGAGGTGGAGCGCGCGGCCGCCATGGCCGAACGGCTGATCCTGGACGATCGGGGCACGGAGCTGGCGGGTCTTCTGCGCCGCGCCCAGCTGGTCCGGGCCGAGGATTGGGACACCCTGATCGCCCTGATCGAGGATCGCGGCGATGCCGATCTGGCGCTGGACCAGGATCTGATGGACGGCACGATCCGGGCCTGGGCGCTGTTGGGGGCGGGCCGCGCGGGCGATGCGGTCCAGGCCTTCGAGGCGATGGCCGCGATCCCCGAACTGGCCCCCATCGTGAATTATCACCTGGCCTTGGCCCGCGCGCTGGCCGGCGATTACGAGGCCGCCGACCGGCTGATCGTGGAATCCGAGGCCGTGGGCCATCTGATGGGCCTGACCGCCCGCGTCCAGATCCTGTCCCAGCTGGACCGCCGCGACGAGGCGCTGGAGATCCTGGACCAGCTGCCCGGCATCGAGGCCGAGCCCCAGCTGGTCGCCCTGCGCGACCGGCTGCGCGAGGATCAGCCGGTGGCCTTCGACGTGGTGGCCGGCCCCTCGGACGGGATCGCGCATCTGCTGCTGTCCTTCGCCGCCGCCTTGGCCAACGGCCCCGATCCCGAACCGCTGGCCCTGATCCATGCCCGCCTGGCCGCCTGGATCGCCCCCGGCAATCCCGAGGCGCGGCTGATGTCCGCCCAGCTGCTGCAGGACCGCCTGCAGTTCGATCTGGCCGAGGCCGAATATGACGACGTGCGCCGCATGGGCCAGATGCGCCCCCAGGCCGAGCTGTCGCGCATCGACGCCCTGTCCCGCGCCGATCGCGGCGATGAGGCCGAGCGCGCCGCCCTGGCCCTGACCGCCGCCTATCCCGACCTGGCCGCGGCCTGGGTCGCGCATGGCGACGTGATGCGCCAGGCGGAACGCTTCGCCGATGCGATCCCCAGCTATGACCGCGCGCTGAGCCTGCTGGAGGACGCGCCCGGCGATGCCCGCTGGTTCCCGCTTTTCGCGCGCGGCATCGCGCTGGAACGCTCGGGCGATTTCGACCGCGCCGAGGCCGACCTGCTGGCCGCGCTGGAGATCCGCCCCGACCAGGCCAGCCTGCTGAACTATCTTGGCTATTCCTGGATCGACCGGAACGAGAACCTGGACCGTGCGCTGGAGATGATCAAGCGCGCGGTCGAACTGGCGCCCGGCGACGGCTATATCCTGGACAGCCTGGCCTGGGCCTATTTCCGGCTTGGCCGCTATCAGGACGCGGTGGCGCCGATGGAACAGGCCATTGCCACCATGTCCTCGGACCCGCTGGTCAACGACCATCTGGGCGACATCTACTGGAAGGTCGGCCGCCAGCGCGAGGCCGAGATCCAGTGGCGCCGCGCCTTGTCGCTGGACCCGACCGACAGCGGCGAGGTCGATCCCGACCGCATCCGCGACAAGCTGGATCGCGGCCTGGACGCGGTCTTGGCCGACGAGGACGGCGTGGTCCCCAGCCACCCGACGCAGGCGCCGCAGTCGCAATCCGCCCAGACCAAGGCCGAAGCCGCGGAATGAGGCTGGTCGAACGGGCCCCGGCCAAGCTGAACCTGGCGCTGCATGTCACCGGGCGCCGTGCGGACGGCTATCACCTGCTGGATTCGCTGGTCTGCTTTGCCGATATCGGCGATGCGGTGGCGCTGGAACCCGGGCCGCTGTCCCTGACGATCGACGGCCCCTTCGCGGCGGGCCTGTCGACGGATGACAACCTGTGCCTGCGCGCGGCGCGGCTGGCGGGGGGGGATGCCGCGATCCGGCTGACCAAGAACCTGCCCGTCGCATCGGGCATCGGCGGCGGGTCGGCCGATGCGGCGGCGGTGCTGCGCGGCCTTCTGCGCATGGGCCATCCGCTGCCCGACCGGGCGCTGGACCTCGGCGCGGATGTTCCGGTCTGCCTGGCCTCGCGCCCGGCGCGGATGCAGGGGATCGGGGATGTGGTCACACCCCTGCCGCCCTTGGCGCCCCTGACGCTGGTCCTGGTCAATCCCCGCGTCGCGGTGCCCACGCCCGCGATCTTCGCGGCGCTGGACCGGCGCGATAATCCGGGCCTGCCGCCGCTGCCCGACGTGACGGATCGCGCGGCGCTGCTGGACTGGCTGGCCGGAACCCGCAACGACCTGGAGGCCCCGGCCATCGCCACCGCGCCGGTCATCGCCGATGTCATCGCGGCGCTGCGCGCGCAGGGCGCGGATCTGGCACGCATGTCGGGATCGGGCGCCACCTGCTTCGGGATCTTCGGCGATGCGGATCATGCCGCGCGGGCCGCTGCGGCGCTTGGGCGCAAGGGCTGGTGGGCGGTCGCGACCGAACTGGCATCCGATCCGCGGCATCGCTAGGATGCGCCCAGCCAACCCGGAGGGACCCATGCTGCGCCTCGGCGTCAACATCGACCACGTCGCCACGATCAGGAACGCCCGGGGCACGCCCTGGCCCGACCCGCTGCGCGCCGCCCGCCTGGCCGAGGCCGCGGGCGCCGACGGCATCACCGCCCATCTGCGCGAGGATCGCCGCCATATCAGCGACGCCGATATCGACGCGCTGATGGCGGGCCTGTCGCTGCCGCTCAACTTCGAGATGGCCGCCATCCCGGAAATGCAGGCCATCGCGCTGCGTCACCGCCCCCATGCCGTCTGCATCGTCCCCGAAAAGCGCGAGGAACGCACGACCGAAGGCGGCCTCGACGTCGCGGGCAATGACACTGCGCTGGCCGCCTATATCGCGCCGCTGCGCGATGCGGGCTGCCGGGTCTCGCTCTTCATCGGTCACGAACCCGCCCAGATCCGCGCCGCCACCCGGATCGGCGCGGCGGTGGTGGAACTGCATACCGGCGCCTATTGCGACCTGGACACCGAGGGCCGCCATGCGGAACGCGACGCCGAACTGGCCGCCCTGCGCGACGG